>NZ_JBQKCL010000004.1:0-314827 GCF_052122375.1 Blautia sp. HCP3S3_H10_2 | reverse complement strand
CCTATACCTGAATAATCATCCATGCACTGATGACCGGAAAGCGTGCACTGTATCGGCGGAAGCCATGCACTGAAACGCCGTGCAGTGTGCTCTATCTGGTCGGTATATACAATAGCGAAACGAGGTGAAATCAACTATGGAATTATATCATGCAAGCAAAGAAATTGTCCAATACCCAGAAGTCCGAAAAGCGAAATATACGAAAGATTTTTCCTGGGGCTTTTATTGCACCAATAATATGCAGCAGGCAATACGTTGGGCAAATCGTGGAATTGGTGAACCAATAATTAATTTTTATGAATATGAGCCAAATGATAGTTTAAATATACTGAAATTCCCAGAGATATCAGATGAATGGCTTGATTTTATTGCAAAATGCAGAAGTGGTGCAACTCACAATTATGATATTGTAGAAGGTCCTATGGCGAATGATACGGTTTGGAACTATGTAAACGATTTCCTGGCTGAAAGAATTAACAGAAAACAGTTTTGGGCTTTGGCAGAATTCAAGTATCCGACTCATCTGATTAGTTTCCATACGTTATCTGCCCTTAATTGTTTGAAATTTGTAAAAAGTGAGGTAATTTATGACTGAGAAGGAACGAAAGGAAAGCTGCTGGATTAAACGAAGCTGAAAAAGGTATATAGGCAAAAACATGGGGGAACCGCTATGGATAATATACAGATTCTTCGGGAGTGCTATTCCAGAGTCCTTTAATTACTGTTGTTGGCAGTGGACTATCCGTAAATCCTCAAACATGAGTACTGACCAGCAAAAATCCCCGCATTTTCAGCGGGGATTGAGCGGATTTTATGAAAATGATAAATGCATTAAAAATCAAGATTTTCTGTATTTACTTGGACATTCTTTCTGTACTCTGGGCAATCATGGAAGAAGATCATCAATAAAACTGAGGTCTTTATCCTCCATGTGCTGTGGAATCTCGGTGAGCAGCAGGTTGAAATACTCGAAAGTATTTATCATGTTTGCTTTTGCAGTTTCTACCAGGCTATACAGGATCGCACTTGCTTTTGCCCCGTTAGAAGATTCGATCAGTACAAAGTTTTTGCGGCCAATAGTAAAAGGCCGGATCGCCTGTTCGGCATAGTTGTTATCCATTGGGATATGACCATCAGATAAAAAGACACGAAGGTAATCTTCCTGATTTATGCTGTAAGCAAGAGCTTTGCCGATGGTGCTATTATGGGTCACCTGGGAGTATTTCTGCTTTGCCCATGCGAAATAAGCATCCACTTTTTCTGAAAGAACAAGCTGACGCTGTTTTTTTCGGTCTGATACAGGAAGATCATCAAAGGTATTGCCGATGTGCATGATCTCCGTGATCATGCTGTATGCCTCCTGGGAGATCGAGCCTTTGGCGGTGTCCTGGCCGACAGACTTTATAAATTCAGCAAAAGGTCTTCTGGCATGAACCCAACAGCCGGCAACTTTAAGATCGCGGTGTTCTTTTGCAAGCTTGTGATAGACCTGGTATCCGTCTGTGACTACAGTCCAGGAAAAAGTTTTCGGAAATTCACGGGGATATTCCGAATGACGGGAAGGCTGCCAGTCAAAGAGAACAACAGGATGTGTGCTGCGCAGAGGCCGGTTTCGGTAGACCCACATATAGGTCTTCTTACCGTGATTATGGATTATCAAGTACGTGTTGTTCCTCAAAGTTTTCCATTTTATATATTACTTTATAAAAAATATGGTGATCTTTATAGTATGATGGAAAAATGCATTGAAAAAGGTTTTTCCTCTGTAAAAATAGGAAAACATAGAAAAAATGAATTGAAAAAGGGCTTTAATAATTATAAAAAAATGTCAATAGAAAAAAAGAAGAATTTTTTTAAGATATACTTTAATACAAAGATGTAAATTAATTGAAGTTTAAGATTTATTTATTAACTTCTTTACATTAGAGTTATTTGGATGGATTGCGTAATTTGCTCGTTTCTTATCAAATTGTATTGAATATCAAAAAATCAGACTTCTGAGCCAATAACGCTAGAGAAGGAAATCGGTTGGGTTGAACGAAACTAAGACTGGCCTTTTAACATATACAAACAAAGTAATAAACACCAGAAAGGCGTTTATATGCAATAGCCGGCCAGGACGATATGAAAAATAGAGAAAAAACGTGATTTTATAAAGAAAAAGTATGATTTTTGTCGTTTGTTTTCGTATTATTAATAGTAAATAGCTGAATAATAAAGAACCGAGGTTTTGAAACATATGCTCAAATATGAAATGGACGAGGGTGGAACGATTACATTTAGTGTAAATTGTGAATTATATCCGTTGACAGCAATTTACCGGGCTGCTTATTTGTTTACGGACAGATACTATATTGGCCTTGACCGGAAGGATGAAAATTACATCATATCTTTTTCCGGGAAGAGTCAGACCGCAGATTACAAGGATGTGGGCAAATTCCAGAATGAGTTATTGAACCAGAGCATGCGGGCAGCGATAGGAAAAAAGGAAAATTAAAAAAGGTATATAGCAGAAAGAAGGTGAAGTAATGGATAAAGACAATTTATTTCCGCAGATCAAAAAAGGAATTGAGGATTTTATGAAGGAAGAGGAAGGGAATATTTCCAGATCCAAGGTTGCCATGATTGGTTCCATGATGGTAATTCTGGGAGTTATGCTTGCGGATGGCAATATCTATGCTGCCCATAGATCCCATAGTTCCCACTCTTCCCATAGATCTCACAGCAGCCATAGCTCCCATAGCTCCCATACTTCAGGCTCTCACAGTAGTCATGCGTCCCATTCTTCCGGAAGTCACAGCAGTCATGGTTCCCACTCTTCAGGAAGCCATAGCTCCCATTCTTCTGGAAGCTCCAGTTCAGGAGGCTTTTCTTCCGGGGGAAGTTCGTCGTCTGGCGGAAGCAAGTATACGGTAAGCCTGCCCAAAATGCAGGTTCCACAGGCAACACCTGATATGAATGTGCACTAGTGGGAAATACGAATATACGCCAGTGGGAAATACGAATATGCGCTAGTGGGAAATACGAATATACGCCAGTGAGAAATCCGAATATATGCTAGTGGGAAATACGAATATCCATTAGTGAGAAATATGAATCTCTTATAGTGAGAGAAATAGAAAAACAGCTTCCTGCGTGGTCAGGGAGCTGTTTCATTATACATCAAAATTATTTAACAGTAATCTTGACGAATTTGTTAACTGTCTTGTAGTTCTTAGTTCTGACAGTAACTTTGATCTGATAGGTACCTTTCTTGGTTCCCTTAGCAACTGTGATCTTGCCATTCTTGCTGACTTTGATCTTGGAGTTGTTTGTAGTATAAGTAACCTTAGCACCTTTTCTTGTTGTAGCTTTGATAGTACCGATTGATTTAGCTTTCTTCTTAACAGCCTTCTTGGTTGTGGAGAAGGAATCTTTCTTAAGAGTTACTTTCTGAGCTTTGGATTTGATTGTATAAGTGATTGTCTCTTTGTATCCGGCATATTTTCCTTTACCAGTGATGGTAACTTTGTATTTGCCGGCATTCTTGAAGCCCTGTTTGCTGTAAGTAACTTTGTAGTATTTTTTGTTGATTGTTTTGCCATTGGCATCTTTAACAACAACCTTAGGAGTCTGTTTCTTAGCATTGTAAGTTACAGTCTTCTTAGCAAGAGATGCGTTAAAGGATGTTTTTACAGGTGAATCTGCTGCAAAAACAGTTACGCTCATAAGGAGCATCATTACGGTAGCAAGTACAGTTACCGCAATTTTTTTGAATGATTTCATTGGTAACACCCTCTATTTCTTAATTTAATGTATTTGTAACTGCGATGAACAGTTACATGTATTTAATAAACGGCCTCCCCACGCAGACCAGTTTATCCACAAGAATTACATGGAATAGGATGACTAGTGATGCTTTCTTTTTCTGGAAGAGGAAGCATTGCTTCCGGTAGAAGAGTCTGCTTCCACTTGATTTTCCGCATCGGATTCTTTCTTCTTAGGTTCATAACCATAACCGTAGCCATAGCCGTAACCATATCCATATTTTCCATATCCATAACCGTATCCGCGGCCCTTTACATCTGCGCGGTTTAATACGGTCCCCAGAAGCTTACAGCCGGACTGCTGGATCTCGTAAAGAGACTGCTTGATCAGACTTCGGGGAGTAGTGCCGGCACGTACCACCAGAACAGCGCCATCACACAGGGAAGCGATAAGAGCTCCATCGGAAACACTGCCAAGTGGCGGGGAATCTATAATAACGAAACGATAGTTCTGGGAAAGAGTATCCAGCAGCTCTTTGAAGCGGATATCTTCCAGAAGAGCGGAAGGATTCTCCAGAAGCTGTGTACATGGAACCATGTATCCGTTAGGAATATTGGTGCTGTACACCACATCATCGTATTCTGCCATACCGGAAAGGTAGTGATTCAGACCTAATGTGGTATCATCGTCATAATCCATCTGGAAACGGGTTTTCATAACGGATTTACGAAGATCCACATCTACCAGTACTGTGGGAAAACCTGCTTCGGCCAGCATTTTCCAAAGGTAAGAGGAAATGGTACTTTTACCCTCGTTGGGCTGACAGCTGGTAAGAAGGATCTTGCGGGTATTTTTACCACAGAATTTAATATTGATACGAAGTCGGTTCATAGCTTCGGAAACTGCATAAGGAAGCTCCGGAAGCTGTACATTCAGCTGGTTCATTTCTTACGGCCTCTCTTTCTGCCTCGTCTGCGGTGCTGCTCTTCATCCATGTCTACCACCTGATCACTGTCAGGAATTGTGGTAAGAGGCACCAGGCCAAAATATTTCTCCATGTCATCTGCTGTATGAATGGTGTCATCCATCAGATATTTCACGGTAAAGAATGCTGCGCAGAGAAGGAAGCCAAGCAACGCACCGATCAGAGTGAATTTGGTATAGCTTGGGGCAACCTTATTCTCCGGAAGCTTGGCATGCTGTGCCAGGTTCGGGGCAAGAGTACTCATGGTCTCCGGGAGATAGTCAATGGCTTCTTCCGCCATAGTCTCAGCCAGCTGCTGGGCCATCTGTGGGTCAGTAGAAGTGGCTGTGATCTCCAGAATACGGGTATCGCTTGGGTTATTCAGGGAAAAGGACTTGGCCAGTTCCTCTGAAGTGGTGTCCAGACCTAACCGGTCAATGACACGGTTCAGTACCGGATAGCTGAGCATCAGCTGTTCATAGTCTGCAGTCAGGGAAGTACCAAGGTTCAGGTCACTTAAATTGACAACAGAATCATCTGAAGCTGATACAACATAAAGCTTGGAGGTAGACTCATAAGTAGGTGCGATCAAAAAATAGGAATATGCACCGAAGAGTACGGCACCTGCAAGCAGGCAGACCAGAAGATAGCGCCATTTGTCCAGAAGGGCATAGGCCAGATCCACAAGGTCAATCTCTACCTCGTCGTTTGTGAGTTCTTCGTTCATTTTAGGTCTCCTTAATTTAATATATTTTCTAACAGGAAAATTTTATTTCCCTATAAAAAACGAAATGATATATAAAAAATGATATTTTTCTATAAATCGGTAAATAATTTACTTCTTCTCTTTATAAAAAAGCGAAAGGATCACTTCCTGGAGACTGTCTTCATCAGGCGTGAAGGTCTGCCAGCCGTCTTCGTCAAAGCCGTCGGTTCCGTCGATGGTAAGCTTCTCTTCGTCTGTCTCATCGGAAAGCAGGAGAGCAAGACGGGAAAATTTCTTGGCACTGATGTTGGTGGTCATGTAATCCTCCATGGCGTGGTACAGATCCAGGGGGAAAGTCTTGTCTTCGCTGCATTTCGCCTGGAAGACAGGCTTGAAAGCCTGTTCATACTGGGCCTGGCGGTTCATACGGTTATCATTCAGCCCGTCACCAACGGTCTTACGCTCGCGGATGAAACGCTCGGCGTCCTCACCATGCAGGGTAACGGTCTGTCCCTTGATCAAAGTATCGCTGTCTGGAAAATCATCCTCTACAGTGACTGTCACACCACCTACCATGTCATTAACAATAGTGATGGCTCCCATATTTACCATAGCATAGCCGTCTATCTTATGACCGCCAAGAAGGGTGGAAACAGCATCTACTGTATTATCAGCCCTGGTCTGGTGATCCAGGCTCATGGCATGTGCCAGGGAAATCTGGGCGATATCAGTATCAATGTAGGTGCCGTCATCTTCAAGGCTGCGGATCGGTGTCATGGTATTGCGGTCGATGGTGAGAAGCTTACAGGTATCTGTGCTTCTGTCACGGACCAGTACGATAAGTACGTCACACTGGCCGGTACCGTCGTATTCTTTGATGTCCGTTACCTTGTCCGGAGAATCGATTCCTGCGAAAAGGTAGGTTTCAAGATTTCCCTTCGGTACATAGGTGACACCCTTGTATGTAATGGCATCGGGATCCTCCTGGGTGGAAGAAGTGCCCTGTGTGACGGTGTGATTGCCGGCGGAAGTAAGAACACCGGCTGTCAGTCCAATGCCAAGAACGCCTACAGCTAGTCCGACTGTAAGATATTTGAATTTCTTCTTATTATTATGGTCATGCCTGGTTGTATTGTTATGTCTGGAAGTTCTGTAATGACGCATGATTTCCTTTCTATAGATCATAAATCCCGACTGAATGCCAGATGGAATTTACAAAGAATTTACTGTCGATTAAATAGAATTTGTTAATATGTAAATGCTGCCAGGATCAAAAGATCAGAATCTGTGGCATAGCAATTCTCATAAAATATGTACTGATTTTATCACGCTTTATCTGAATTGGCAACCCGGTCATGTCAAATTTTGTCAAATTCAGGTGACGAAAAAAATCATTTTCCTCTGGGGATTTTTGTGCTATACTTATACAACGTATAGATTTCAGAGTAATTTTACTGGAGGAAAAAATGGAAAATCGCGAACGATATAAGAGACTGATTATGTTTTTGGCGTCAGCAGTGATCGTTACCATTGAGACCTTGCTTTTCGCCTATATCTGGTATAAATTTTATGCCCACAGGGACGTGATCGGCAGACGTTTTGCCAGAGGTAATCAGGTAATTATTGGCCTGTATGTGCTGATGGTCTATTTCTTTTATAAGATTTATGGAGGTTTTAAGGTAGGCTATCTGCGGGTATTTGAGGTGATCTATTCCCAGATATTATCGGTCTGCTGCGTGAATTTTATCACGTATCTGCAGTTATGTCTGATCGGACGCTGGCGCCTTGGTGAGCATCTTTCCCCTATGCTGGCTATGACCGGGATTGACCTGATCATTGTGGTATTATGGGTGGTCGGTATGCGTTTTGTGTATACCAGGCTGTATCCGCCCAGACAGATGCTGATGGTCTATGGAGGACGTGATCCTGGTGACCTTCGGAATAAATTTGAGACAAGGGAAGATAAGTATGCGATCAAAGAGATGGTACCTCTTTCCCTTGGACTGGATGAGATCAAGAAGCGGATTGACGGTTACCGGGCAGTGGTGATCGGGGATATTCCGTCCCATGAGCGTAATGTACTGCTGAAATATTGCTTCGAGAAGGATATCCGGTGTTATTCCATTCCGAAGCTTTCAGATATTATGCTGAGAAATGCAGATGATATCCATCTGTTTGATACCACACTTCTTCTTTCCCGTAATCTGCGGCTGACAGCTGAGCAGCTGTTTTTTAAGAGAGTGGTGGATATTGTGTTTTCCCTTCTGGGACTACTTATTGCATCCCCGTTTATGCTGGTGATCGCGCTGGCAATCAAGCTTTATGATGGAGGCCCTGTTTTTTACAAGCAGCCCCGTCTTACCCGGGATAAGAGAGTCTTCATGATCTTGAAATTCCGGAGCATGAAGATGGATTCCGAAGTAAAAGGGGCGCAGCTGGCGAAGAAAGAGGACGACAGGATCACACCGGTTGGCAGAATCATCCGCCAGATCCATTTTGATGAGCTGCCACAGATTTTTAATATTCTGAAGGGTGATATGTCTCTTGTGGGTCCCAGACCGGAGAGACCGGAGATCGCGGCGATTTACAGTGAGCGCATTCCGGAATTTGATTACCGCCTGAAGGTGAAGGCCGGACTTACCGGTTATGCCCAGGTTTATGGTAAATATAACACGACACCTTATGACAAGCTGAAACTGGATCTCACTTATATTGAGACCTATTCCCTGAGACTGGATATCAAGCTTCTCATGCTTACCTTCAAGATCCTTTTCCAGAAGGAGAATACAGAAGGGGTTGAGTCATGGCAGAAGACTGCAGGCCAGGAGAAGAACGAGGAGAATCACTGAGACTTAGGAGGAGATTTTATGTGTGGAATTGTTGGTTATGTAGGAGATGAGCAGGCAGCACCGATTTTGCTGACAGGTCTTTCCAAGCTGGAGTACCGGGGCTATGATTCAGCAGGTATCGCAGTCCGTAACGAGGAGACAGACAAGATTGCCATTGTAAAGGCAAAGGGACGTCTGAAAACCCTGATCGAGAAGACAGATGGCGGTTCAGCGGTACCGGGTACCTGTGGTATCGGCCATACACGCTGGGCGACCCACGGAGAGCCTTCTGAGACGAATGCGCATCCCCATTGTACAGATGACAAATCAGTTGTCCTTGTCCATAATGGAATTATTGAGAACTATCAGGAGCTGAAGACGAAGCTGCTTCGTTCCGGGTATAATTTTTATTCCCAGACAGATACAGAGGTTGCGGTAAAGCTGGTGGATTACTATTATAAGAAGACAGGGACACCTCTGGAGGCGATTTCCAGGGCTATGCTCCGTATTCGCGGTTCTTATGCCTTTGGCGTTATCTTTAAGGATTATCCGGGCAAATTATTTGCAGCCCGTAAGGACAGCCCGCTGATCATTGGCAAGAAGGAGAATGGAAGCCTGATCGCTTCTGATGTTCCGGCAATCCTGGATCAGACCAGAAAGGTTTATTATATTGGAAACCTTGAGATCGCAGAGCTTTCCCGTGATGAGATCCATTTCTACAACATTGACCGTGAGGAAATCCAGAAAGAGGTTGTGGAGATCCAGTGGGATGCGGCAGCTGCTGAGAAGGGTGGATACGAGCATTTCATGCTGAAAGAGATCCATGAACAGCCGAAAGCAGTCCAGGATACCATCGGTGCTTATGTGAAGGATGGCCATATTGATTTTTCAGAGACCGGCCTTACGGATGAGAAGCTGGCTTCCCTTAAGAGAATTTATATTATTGCCTGCGGTTCTGCTTATCATGTAGGTATGGTTGGCAAGTATGTCATTGAATCCATGGCAAAGATCCCGGTTGAGGTGGATGTGGCTTCTGAGTTCCGTTACCGTGACCCGATCCTTGTGGAGGATTCCATGGTGGTGATCATTTCCCAGTCTGGTGAGACTGCGGACAGTCTGGCTGCCCTTCGTCTTGCCAAGGAGAGAAATGTGCCGGTACTTAGCGTGGTCAATGTGGTTGGCTCCAGCATTGCAAGAGAGAGCGATTATACATTATATACTTATGCAGGCCCTGAGATTTCCGTTGCCACCACCAAGGCTTATAGTACCCAGCTGATCGCTATGTATCTGCTGGCAATCCAGAGTGCATTGGTACAGGGCAGATTAGAGGAGAGCCGTGTAGAGAGTCTTCTTGCCGAGATGGAGACCCTTCCGGATAAGATCAGCCGTGTGCTGGATGACAAGGAGCGTATCCAGTGGTTCGCCAGCAAATACGCCAATGCCCATGATATTTTCTTCATCGGACGTGGAATCGATTATGCCATCAGCATGGAGGGCAGCCTGAAGATGAAGGAGATCAGTTATATTCATTCAGAGGCATATGCTGCCGGTGAGCTGAAGCACGGAACCATCAGCCTTGTGGAGGATGGTACTCTGGTGATCGGTGTGATGACCCAGAAGGATCTGTTTGAGAAAACCCTCAGCAATATGGTCGAGGTCAAGAGCCGTGGAGCCTACCTGATGGGGCTGACCAGCTATGGCAATTACAGCATTGAGGATACTGCTGATTTCTCTGTATATGTTCCGAAGACAGAGAAATACTTTACCACCAGCCTTGCGATCGTACCGCTGCAGCTGATGGGATATTATGTCAGTGTTGCCAAGGGACTGGATGTGGATAAGCCGAGGAACCTGGCGAAATCGGTTACGGTGGAGTAGTTCTTTTACAGAAAAAATCAGATTGTTATTAAAAAGGATAAAAATACAAAGAACAATCAGACATATGCTAAAATAGTTATAAACAAAAAAGGCAACGCGGAGAATTTTCTTCTCCGCGTTGTTTCTATAACCAGAGCATGTTTGTCATATAGGATTTTTTGAGATAACACGAATTTCATACAAGAATGGTGAAACAGAAAGATATGGAAATAAAAAAGTATAGCATTATAGGCACCGCCGGGCACATTGACCATGGTAAAACCTGCCTGGTAAAGGCACTGACAGGTACAGACACGGATCGTCTTGCAGAAGAGAAAAAACGTGGAATCACCATTGAGAATGGTTTCGCGTTTCTAAAGCTTCCAGATGGGACGGAAGCGGGAATCATCGATGTGCCGGGGCATGAAAAGTTCATAAAGAATATGCTGGCAGGTGCGGGCGGAATTGATATTGCCATGCTGGTGATCGCTGCTGACGAGGGTGTCATGCCCCAGACCAGGGAGCATCTGGAGGTTCTTTCCCTTCTTGGTATCAGAAAAGGTGTAGTAGTGGTTACAAAAGGTGACCTGGAGTGGAAAGACGGGCTGGAGAGAGAAATCCGGGAGCTTGTGCGGGGGACCTTTCTGGAAAATGCGGATGTAGTGGTGACCAGTGCGGTGGATAGACAGGGTGTGGAAGAGCTTCGGAATGTGCTTTGGAAGCTGTGTGAGATGGCTGAAGGTAGTATGAGCCAGATGGAAACCAGTATGAATCGGCCGGAACCTGGCAGGAATCAGTCGGAAACCTATCTGAACCATCCAGGATTCCGGCTGCCTATTGATCGTGTATTTTCCTTAAAAGGGTTTGGGACAATTGTAACTGGGACTTTATTAGATGGATGTCTGGAAAATGATTCGGATATTATGCTGTATCCCCGTGGTGAGAAAGTTAAAATCCGTAGCATTCAGGTTCATGGACAGGAAATCATTCAGGCATTTCCAGGACAGCGTGTGGCAGTAAACCTGCCTGGAATCGGGAAGGAAGACATTTCCCGGGGAGAAATCCTGGCAGCAGCTGGAAGCATGGAGAGCACCATGATGGCTGATGTGCGGCTGCACTTGCTACAGACGGCACATCGCGCTTTAAAAAGCGGCAGCCGGGTTCATTTTTATCATGGGGCAGCGGAACTGGTGTGCAAAGTGATTTTGTTTGACCGGGAAGTGCTAAAACCTGGGGAAGAAGCGGTGGTTCAGCTTCGGATGGAGCAGGCGGCAGCCATGAAGGCTGGCGATCATTTTGTGATAAGATTTTATTCACCTGTAGAAACCATAGGTGGAGGCATCATTCTGAATCCAAACGCAGTAAAGCGACGGAGAAAGCAGAAAAAAGCGGGGGGCGATATTGCCAGACAGATACAGCAAGGAAAGCCAGAGAGCAACAATGCCAGACAGACGCAGCAGTGCATGACAGGAAGCGGCACTGATAGGCAGATACAGACAACAAAATCAGAAAATATTGCCGGGCACCCTGTATTTACGCACTTACAGGAACTCTATCTGAAATCCGGTTTTGCGCCGCCTGGTACTGCTGATGTGAAAGCTGCCTTTTCCCGGGAAAAAGACTTTTCCCAGGTGTTTTTTGCCATGGTACGGAGTGGTATTCTTGTACGGTTTGATGAAAAACATTATATGCATTGGGAAAACAGGCAAAAGGCGCTGGATATGGTGCAATTATTATATAAGGAAAAAGGAGTGATCCTGACTGGCGAATTCCGTGATCGTCTGGGAATTTCCCGGAAATGTGCGATCACACTGCTGGAAGGATTTGATAAAGAGCGGATCACCGTGATGGAAAATGGGGTGAGAAAGATCACAAAAGGACAGCTTCCCAGGTGAGTCCTGATGATCTGATGAAGAAGGTGTTATTTAAAAAATGTGCTGTTTTCTGGCGGGAACATATGGGAATCGAACCCATCCGGGACGGGATTAGCGCCCCACACTGGTTTTGAAGACCAGGAGGCACACCGGCACCTATCTGCTCCCAGTGAGAGTATAGCGGAGTTTGCCGGAAGCGTCAAGAGAGTTACGGTTTAACCCTGTTCATAGCAACACGCGACCTTTCCAGGATTGCCTATTGACTTAGCAGGGGCAGATAAAGTAGAATAGACTTATTCGAGTATAATCGGATTTTTACATTATTGAATTGCAGTGCTAAAGCGCACCGCCGGATGTTCATAAGTAATTTTATATGAGACCAGGCGTGCTTTAAAAGGAGAAAAATATGGCAGAGACAGTCAGAGTAGTAGTAGATGCCATGGGCGGGGATAACGCCCCGGCAGAGCCTGTGAAAGCAGCTGTGGAGGCTGTTACCGAGCGTGAGGATATTGTTGTGATCCTTACCGGTAAGCAGGATGTGATCGAGAATGAGCTTGGTAAATTTCAGAATTACCCCAAAGAAAGAATCCAGATAGTGAATGCTACAGAGGTGATCGAGACAGCAGAGCCTCCAGTAGTAGCCATCCGTAAGAAGAAGGATTCTTCCATTGTGGTAGGCCTGAATCTTGTGAAGAAGCAGGAAGCAGAGGCATTTGTTTCCTCCGGAAGCTCAGGCGCCATTTTGGTAGGCGGCCAGGTGATCGTTGGAAGAAGTAAAGGGGTACAGCGTCCTCCGCTTGCACCGTTGATTCCTACAGAGAAAGGTGTTTCCCTTCTGATCGACTGTGGCGCCAATGTAGATGCCAGACCGGATCATCTGGTACAGTTTGCGAAGATGGGCTCCATTTATATGGAAGATGTAGTTGGAATCAAGAATCCACGTGTGGCGATCGTGAATAATGGTGCAGAGGAAGAGAAGGGAAATGCACTGGTGAAGGAGACATTTCCACTTCTGAAAGAGTGTCCGGGGATCAATTTCATCGGAAGCATTGAGGCAAGGGACATTCCGGCAGGTTATGCAGATGTGATCGTCTGCGAGGCATTTGTTGGAAATGTGATCCTGAAGCTTTACGAAGGACTTGGAAGTACCTTTATGAAGATGATCAAGGCAGGACTTATGAAGAACACAAGAAGCAAGGTAGGCGCCCTTCTTGTGAAGCCGGCGATCAAAGAGACCATGAAAGCATTTGATGCAAGTGAATATGGCGGAGCACCTCTTCTGGGACTTAAGGGATTGGTTGTGAAGACACACGGCAGCGCCAAGGCTGTGGAGATCCGTCACGCTATTTTCCAGTGTGTCCAGTTCAGACAGCAGAAGATCAATGAGAAGATTGCTGCACATATGGTGGAAGAGACCCATACATCTGAAGAGATGCACACAGAAAAAGCTTAAAAAAGGTTACGTAAATGGCTTTCATTTATGGTGATGTCTGCGTAAGCAGACATGTCCGTTTAGTAAGAGAAAGAGCCAGAAACAGTAACAAAAGAAGTACTGGCAGACAGAAATTTTCCCGGCAAAGAACTGCCGGAGAGATGTTTGTCTGTCAGAGGGAAGGAAGTTTATTTATTATGGAAAAAAAGTTAAAAGCATTGGAAAAACGGATCGGTTATGAGTTCAAGAATAAGAATCTTCTGATCCTTGCACTGACACACAGCTCCTATGCCAATGAGAAGAAGCTTGGCAAGGCAGGCTGTAATGAGCGTCTGGAATTTCTGGGAGATGCAGTGTTAGAGCTGATCAGCAGTGATTTCCTTTACAAGAAATACACGCAGATTCCGGAGGGAGAGCTGACGAAGAAGAGAGCCAGCCTGGTCTGCGAGCCAAGTCTTGCTTATTGTGCAAGGGATTTTGGACTGCCCCAGTATCTGCTCCTTGGCAAAGGTGAGGACATGACTGGCGGAAGAAACCGCGACTCTATCGTTTCCGATGCAACAGAAGCTTTGCTTGGAGCTATTTATCTGGACGGTGGTTTTGCTAGTGCAAAGGAGTTCGTTCTGAAATTTATCCTGAACGATCTTGAGAATAAGCAGCTCTTTTATGATAGCAAGACCATCCTGCAGGAAATCGTACAGGAGAAGGGCACTCACCTTGTAGAGTACCGTCTGATAAAGGAAGAAGGCCCGGATCACAATAAGAGCTTTACGGTGGATGTCCTTGTCAGCGGTCAGGTAATGGGTACCGGTGTGGGACATACCAAGAAGGCAGCAGAGCAGGAAGCTGCTTACCAGGCAATCCGTAAGATGAAATAATTGGACAAGGATTCGGATATATGTATTTAAAAAATATTGAAGTGCACGGGTTTAAGTCCTTTGCGCAGAAAATCAATTTCGAATTTCATAACGGAATTACCGGAATCGTAGGACCAAATGGAAGTGGAAAAAGTAATGTCGGTGATGCGGTGCGCTGGGTTCTTGGTGAGCAGAGTGCCAAGCAGCTTAGAGGCGGAAATATGCAGGATGTTATTTTTTCCGGTACAGAGACCAGGAAGCCGTTAAGCTTCGCATCTGTTGCCATTACCCTGGATAACAGCGACCATAAGCTGCCGGTAGATTTTAATGAGGTTACTGTAACCAGAAGGCTTTACCGCTCCGGTGAGAGTGAGTATCTGATCAATGGAAGCGCCTGCCGTCTGAAGGACATTAACGAGATGTTCTACGATACAGGTATTGGTAAAGAGGGCTATTCTATCATCGGACAGGGTCAGATCGATAAGATCTTAAGTGGTAAGCCGGAGGAGCGCCGTGAGCTTTTTGACGAGGCAGCCGGAATCGTGAAATTTAAACGTAGAAAGGCTACCACCATCAAGAAGCTGCAGGATGAGCAGGCCAATCTGGTGCGTGTTACCGACATCTTAAGTGAGCTTACCAGACAGTTAGGCCCGTTGGAGCGTCAGTCTGAGACTGCCAGGATCTATCTTGCCAAAAGGGATACCTTAAGGGAACTGGATGTGAACAGCTTCCTTCTGGAGAATGAGGAGACCAGCCGGGAATTAAAAGAGCTGGATGCCAAGAATACCCAGGCCACAGAGGAACTGGAAGAGAATCAGAAGGCTTATGAGCAGACCAAGGTGGAATATGACCGCCTGGAGGAAGAACTGGAGCAGCTGAATTCCCAGATGGACCAGCTTCGTGAGGAGACCCAGAATAAGGCAATCCGCAGACAGCAGCTAGACGGTGAGATCAAGGTGTTAAGAGAGCAGATCTCTGCCGGAGTCCAGAATGAAGAACATTATAAGAGCCGTTTACAGACCATAGAATCCGACTTAAAAGAGCGCCAGGAAGCACTGGAGAGCCAGGAAGCAGAGAAATCCCAGCTTCATGCAGCTCTTCTGGAAGCGAAGAAGCGGCAGAAAGACGAAGAGGATCGTCTTTCAAATATCCAGGCACAGATTGAGGAATGCACCCAGGCTGTGGAGAATGGTAAGAATGAGATCATTGAGCTTCTCAATACCCGTGCTACCACAAGAGGAAAAGCCCAGCGCTTTGACACCATGATGGAGCAGATCGATATCCGTAAAGCCGGGATCAGCCAGAGACAGCTTCATTTGAAAACAGAGGAAGCACAGCAGCAGAGCGAGCTGGAGAAGGCAAAGGAGAAATTCCAGGGAATCACAGCGCTGATCCAGGATATGAATGCTGAGTGCCAGCGCCTGGATAATGAAGTACATAAGATCACAGATGAGTTAAAAAAGCAGAACAGCCAGATGGAAGTTGGACAGAGTGCATATCACCGTGAAGCTTCCAGACTGGAATCGTTGAAGAATATTACCGAGCGTTACGACGGCTATGGGAACAGTATCCGCCGTGTGATGGAGCAGAAGGACCGGGTACCGGGAATCCGCGGTGTTGTAGCGGATCTGATCCAGGTAAATAAGGAATATGAGATCGCCATTGAGACCGCTCTTGGCGGCAGTATCCAGAATATTGTCACAGACAATGAGCAGACAGCCAAGCACATGATCGAATTCCTGAAGAAAAACCGGTTCGGCCGTGCCACGTTCCTTCCTCTTAACAGTATCAATACGAAGAGTGGTTTTACCCAGAGAGAGGCATTAAAGGAGCCAGGCGTGATCGGACTTGCCAGTGAGCTGGTAACCACAGGTGCAGAATATTCCGGGCTGGCGACTTACCTTCTTGGAAGGGTGCTGGTGGTAGACCACATTGATCATGCCATTGCCATCGCGCGCAAATACAGACACAGCCTGCGTATGGTAACCGTAGAGGGAGAATCTTTCAGCCCGGGCGGTTCTATGTCAGGTGGTTCTTTTAAGAATAACAGTAATCTTCTGGGACGCCGCCGTGAGATCGAGGAGCTGGAATCCAGTGTGAAGGCGCTGCGCAAGGACATGGACGATATGCAGAAGGCAATCGATGATAACCGGAGCAAGCGCAACGTTATGCGGGATACCATCGCAGATCTGCAGGAGAAGCTGCGCCAGCAGTATGTTGCCCAGAATACTGCGAAAATGAATATTAACCAGGTAGAAGCCAAGACGAAGGAAATCCAGGCTGGCTATGGGGAAATCCAGAGGGAACAGATGGAGATCCGCCGCCAGGTGGAAGAAGCAAAGGCAGATCATAGTAAGATTGCCGAAGAATTAAAGGCTTCTGAACAGGATGAGAAAGAGCTGGAGACATTTATCCAGAATAAGCAGAAGGAATTAGAAGACTGGAAAGCAGATGAGCAGGAGGTTTCCAGGAAACTGGAGGCCCTTCGTCTGGAAGCAAGTACCGCCCAGCAGAAGGAGAGCTTCGCACAGGAGACTCTTGACCGTCTGAATCATGAGATGGAAGCCCTTCATCAGGAGGAGACAGATATTCACCAGACTCTGGAGCTTGGAGGCGAGGAGAATGAGAGGAAGCGTCAGTCTGTAGAGAATCTGGAGGCTGTGATCACGGCCCTTGCAGAGGATGAGACCAAGGCAAAAGCCCAGATGGAGAGCTGGCAGGCTGTGAAGGATGAGAAAAACAGCAGCCATAAGGCATTCTTTGAGAAGAGAGATGAGCTTTCCGGCCGGATTTCCCTTCTGGATAAAGAGTGTTACCGTTTAAAGAGCCAGATCGAGAAGCTGGAAGAGCACAGGGAATCCCAGATTTCCTATATGTGGAATGAATATGAGATCACCCCGAACAATGCCCTTCAATATAAAAAAGAAGAGCTGAACGATCTGAAAGCAATGAAAAAAGAAATTGCCCAGGTGAAGGATGAAATCCGTAAGCTTGGTAATGTTAATGTAAATGCGATTGAGGAATATAAGGAGATTTCAGAACGTCATGCTTTCCTTTCCGGGCAGTACGAGGATCTGAAGACCGCAGAGGCACAGCTTGAGAATATTATCCAGGAGCTGGATGAGGGAATGCGTAAGCAGTTTGCGGAAAAATTCCAGGATATCCAGCGGGAGTTTGATAAGGCGTTTAAGGAGCTGTTCGGCGGCGGTAAAGGTACGCTGGAGCTTGAAGAGGACGTGGATATCCTGGAGGCAGGAATCCGTATCATTTCCCAGCCGCCAGGCAAAAAGCTTCAGAATATGATGCAGCTTTCCGGTGGTGAGAAAGCGCTGACTGCCATTGCCCTGTTGTTTGCCATCCAGAACCTGAAGCCATCTCCGTTCTGTCTTCTTGATGAGATCGAGGCGGCTCTGGATGATTCCAACGTAGGACGTTTCGCAGGTTATCTCCAGAAGTTGACGAAGAACACCCAATTCATTATAATTACACATAGACGTGGTACCATGAATGCTGCAGACCGGCTTTATGGTATTACCATGCAGGAAAAAGGCGTTTCTACACTGGTTTCCGTTGACCTTGTGGAGAATCAGCTTACGCAGTAAGGAGGAGAGGAAATGGCAGAGGAAAAGAAAGGCTTTTTTAAAAGACTTGTCAGTGGACTGACAAAGACCAGAGATAATATCGTGGCAGGATTTGATTCTCTTTTTACCGGCTATTCTTCAATAGATGATGATTTTTATGAGGAACTGGAAGAAATCCTGATCATGGGTGATATTGGTATCAATGCCACCACATCTATTCTGGAGAAGCTGAAAGAGCAGGTAAAGATCCGTAATATCAAGGATCCTAAGGAGTGCAAGGAGCTTCTGATCGATACCATCAAGGATCAGATGACAGTGGACAGCACAGAATATGAGTTTGAGAACCGCAAATCCGTAATTCTTGTAATCGGTGTCAATGGTGTTGGTAAGACAACTTCCGTGGGTAAGCTTGCAGGCAAACTGAAGGACCAGGGCAAAAAGGTTATCCTTGGAGCAGCAGATACATTCCGTGCGGCAGCAGGGGAGCAGCTGACCCAGTGGGCGAACCGTGCCGGTGTGGAAATCATTGGCGGTCAGGATGGGGCAGACCCGGCGTCCGTTGTCTATGATGCAGTGGCAGCAGCCAAGGCACGTAATGCGGATGTGCTGATCTGCGATACCGCGGGAAGACTTCATAATAAGAAGAATCTTATGGAGGAGCTTCGCAAGATTTACCGCATTCTGGAGAAGGAGTACCCGGAGGCTTATCTGGAGACTCTGGTGGTTCTGGATGGAACCACAGGACAGAATGCACTTGTACAGGCGAGACAGTTTGCTGAGGTGGCAAATGTAACCGGTATCATTCTGACGAAGCTGGATGGTACAGCCAAGGGCGGCATTGCAGTTGCCATCCAGTCTGAGCTTGACATTCCGGTGAAATATATCGGTGTCGGTGAGAGCATTGACGACTTACAGAAATTCGACGCGAATTCTTTCGTAGATGCGCTGTTTGATATCCATCCGGAAGAGAATTGACAAAATGACATTTCAAAAAGAGACAGCAGGAGGAAAATAAAAATGCTTACATTAGAGAGTTTTGAAGAAGCGGCAGAAATAGTTAAGCAGGTGACCCAGGAGACCAAGCTGGTGAAGAGCAGCTATTTCTCTGAACTTACTGGAAATAAGGTTTTCTTCAAACCAGAGAACATGCAGAGAACAGGTGCCTATAAGGTACGTGGAGCTTATTATAAGATCAGCACTCTTTCCGATGAAGAAAGAGGAAAAGGCCTGATCACTGCTTCCGCAGGAAATCATGCACAGGGCGTTGCCTATGCAGCACACAAATACGGTGTGAAAGCGGTAATCGTTATGCCCACCACGACACCTCTTATTAAGGTGGAGCGTACCAAAGGTTACGGCGCAGAAGTAATCCTTCACGGGGATGTATATGACGAGGCATGCGCGTATGCCCTGGAGCTGGCAGAGCAGGAGGGATATAGGTTCATTCATCCATTTGATGACCCGGCAGTTGCCACAGGTCAGGGTACCATTGCCATGGAGATCATCCAGGAGCTTCCGCTTGTAGACTACATTCTGGTTCCAATCGGTGGCGGTGGACTTGCTACAGGTGTTTCCACACTTGCCAAGCTTCTTAATCCTCATATTAAAGTAATCGGTGTTGAGCCTGCTGGGGCTGCCTGCATGAAGGCTTCCCTGGAAAAGGGCGAGGTTGTCACACTTCCTCATGTCAATACCATTGCAGATGGTACTGCAGTACAGACTCCTGGTTCTCATATTTTCCCATATATCCAGGAAAATCTGGATGGAATCATCACTATTGAGGACGACGAGCTGATCGTTGCATTCCTTGACATGGTAGAAAATCACAAGATGATCGTTGAGAACTCCGGTCTTTTGACTGTTGCAGCACTTCGCCACCTTGATTTTAAGAACAAGAAGGTTGTTTCTATCTTAAGCGGTGGAAATATGGATGTTATCACAATGTCTTCTGTAGTACAGCATGGTCTGATCCAACGGGACAGAATCTTCACAGTATCTGTACTGATCCCGGATAAGCCAGGTGAGCTGGTACGTGTTGCTTCTATTATTGCGGAAAAACAGGGCAATGTAATCAAGCTGGATCATAACCAGTTTGTAAGCACCAACCGTAACGCGGCAGTAGAGCTGAAGATCACTTTGGAGGCATTTGGTACCGATCATAAGAATCAGATCGTGAAGGCACTTGAGACTGCAGGCTGCAGACCGAAGGTGATCCGTGCAAGTCTTTAATAAAAAATGATACAGTGTAAATATAAGGAGTAGCAAACAAACTATGAAGAAGGTAATTTTAACAGGAGACCGTCCTACCGGACGTCTTCATGTGGGACATTATGTAGGTTCCTTATCGGAGCGTGTGAAGCTTCAGAATTCTGGAGATTATGATGAGATTTACATTATGATCGCAGATGCCCAGGCCCTGACTGACAATGCAGAGCATCCGGAGAAGGTGCGCCAGAATATCATCCAGGTAGCACTTGACTATCTGGCATGTGGGATTGATCCGGAGAAATCCACCATTTTTATTCAGTCCATGGTTCCAGAGCTTACAGAGCTTACGTTCTATTATATGAATCTGGTTACGGTTGCCCGTGTACAGCGTAACCCTACCGTAAAATCCGAGATCCAGCAGCGTAATTTTGAAGCAAGCATTCCGGTTGGTTTCTTCTGTTACCCGATCAGTCAGGCGGCAGATATCACAGCTTTCCGTGCTACCCAGGTTCCGGTTGGAGAGGATCAGCTTCCGATGCTGGAGCAGTGTAAGGAAATCGTACACAAGTTTAATACCGTATATGGAGAGACTCTTACTGAGCCTGAGATCGTGCTTCCATCTAACAAGGCCTGCCTGCGTCTGCCGGGTATTGATGGCAAGGCGAAAATGAGTAAATCCCTTGGAAACTGTATCTATCTTTCTGATGAGGCAGACGAAGTGAAGAAGAAAGTCATGTCCATGTTTACAGACCCGAATCATCTTCGGGTACAGGACCCTGGAAATGTAGATGGCAATCCGGTATTTATTTACCTGGATGCGTTCTGCAAGCCGGAGTATTTCCCGGAATTCCTTCCGGATTACCAGAATCTGGATGAGTTGAAGGATCATTATAAGAGAGGCGGACTTGGGGATGTTAAGGTAAAGAAGTTCCTGAACAATGTTCTCCAGGCTGAACTTGGCCCGATCCGTGAGCGCCGTAAAATGTGGGAGCAGCGTATTCCGGATGTTTACGATATCTTAAGAGAGGGCAGCAAAGTGGCAGAAGCGAAAGCAGCTGAGACTCTTAAAGATGTGAAGGCATCTATGAGAATCAATTATTTTGATGATGACAGCCTGATCCAGTAAGATGTTTTACTTTGTAAAGAAAAAATACTTGACACAGCTTGCAAAATACGTTATGATACCCAAGGTGATAACGAATGGAAAAGTTTGTAGAACGTACTTTACTCTATGATTTTTACGGAGAGCTTCTTACGAAGAGACAGCAGCAGATCTACGAGAGCGTGGTTCTGGAGGATTATTCTTTAAGTGAGGTTGCAGAGGAACTGAATATCAGCCGTCAGGGCGTGCATGATATGATTAGACGCTGTGACAAGGCATTAGAGGGATATGAAGAGAAGCTGCATTTGGTAGAGAAGTTTGTGAATATCCGGGGACAGGTACGGAAGATACATGAGCTTGCATCCGGATATCACGCTGATGATATAGTGGCAATATCCAATGTTATTTTAGAGGAGTTATAATTCATGGCATTTGAAAGCTTGACAGATAAACTTCAGAATGTATTCAAGAAGCTTAGAAGTAAAGGCCGTCTGACAGAAGAGGATGTTAAGATCGCTCTTAAGGAAGTTAAGATGGCACTCCTTGAAGCGGACGTTAACTTCAGAGTTGTGAAGCAGTTCACAAAGTCTGTACAGGAACGTGCAGTTGGACAGGACGTGATGAACGGACTGAACCCAGGCCAGATGGTCATCAAGATTGTTAATGAAGAGCTGGTTAATCTTATGGGAAGCGAGACTACAGAGCTTCCGATTAAGCAGGGAAATGATCTGACTGTTATCATGATGGCAGGTCTCCAGGGTGCTGGTAAGACGACTACCGCAGCCAAGCTTGCAGGTAAGATCAAATCCAAGGGTAAGAGACCTCTTCTGGTAGCCTGTGATGTATACAGACCGGCAGCGATCACACAGCTGCAGGTAAATGGTGAGAAACAGGGCGTGGAAGTCTTTACCATGGGTGACAAGCAGAGCCCGGTGGACATTGCCAAGGCAGCAGTAGCCCATGCCAAGGCGAATCAGCAGAATGTAGTGATTATTGATACAGCAGGACGTCTTCATGTTGACGAGGACATGATGCAGGAGCTTGCTGATATTAAGTCTAATATTGAGGTGGATGCTACAGTTCTTGTAGTAGACGCCATGACAGGACAGGATGCAGTCAATGTAGCCCAGACCTTTTCAGAGAAGGTTGGAATTGACGGTGTGATCCTGACCAAGATGGATGGTGACACAAGAGGTGGTGCAGCCCTTTCCATCAAAGCCGTGACAGGCAAGCCGATCCTGTATGTAGGTATGGGTGAGAAATTATCCGATCTGGAGCAGTTTTATCCAGAGAGAATGGCATCCCGTATCCTTGGTATGGGAGATGTAATGAGCCTGATCGAGAAAGCTGAGGCAGCTGTTGATCAGGAAGCAGCTCAGGAGATGTCCAAGAAGCTGAAGAAGATGGATTTTGATTTCAATGACTATCTTACCAGCCTTGAGCAGATGAATAAAATGGGCGGTATTTCCAGTATCCTGAATATGCTCCCGGGAATGGGAAGCAAGATGAAGGATGTGGAGAGTATGATCGATGAGAAAGCAATGGACAGAACGAAGTCCATTATCCTTTCCATGACTCCACAGGAGCGCTCCAATCCGGGAATCCTGAATATTTCCCGTAAGAACAGAATTGCTAGAGGTGCTGGTGTGGATGTTGCAGAAGTCAATCGCCTTGTGAAGCAGTTTGAGCAGAGCAAGAAGATGATGAAGCAGATGCCGGGCCTGATGGGCGGCGGCAAAATGGGTGGTAAAAGAGGCGGCTTCAAGCTTCCTTTTTAACATATAATAATCAAATTAAACTAATAAAGAGAAAGTAAATTGGAGGAAAATTAAAATGGCAGTTAAGATCAGATTAAGAAGAATGGGACAGAAGAAAGCACCTTACTATAGAATCGTTGTTGCAGATTCCCGCAGCAAACGTGATGGAAGATGTATCGAAGAGATCGGTACTTATGATCCGAACCAGGAGCCAAGCGTATGCAAGGTTGACGAAGAAGCAGCTAAGAAATGGCTTGCAAACGGTGCTCAGCCTACAGAAGTTGTTGCTAAGATCCTGAAACAGGCCGGAATCGAGAAATAATCGAATTATCTTGCAGGCCAGGGAGGTGTGTAATGAAAGAATTAGTAGAAGTAATTGCAAAATCTCTTGTTGAAAATCCGGATGAAGTAGTCGTTACCGAAACAGAGAAGGACGATGCTGTTGTCGTTGAATTGAAGGTGGGAGCATCTGATATGGGTAAGGTAATCGGTCGCCAGGGCAGAATCGCCAAGGCAATCCGTACCGTAGTGAAAGCGGCTTCTTCCAAAAGCAGCAAAAAAGTGATTGTAGATATTCTGCAATAATAAGCAAGATATATGGCAGGAGCTGTGGAGACATGGCTCCTGTTTTTACTATGAAAGTCCTGTGCGGCAGCCATGAATCCAGCATGCTTGCATGATGGATTTATGGATATCGCACAGGCTAGACTGTAAAGGAGTTTTGAATGGAAGATTTATTGAAGGTTGGAGTAATTACCACTACTCACGGTGTAAGAGGCGAAGTGAAGGTTTTTCCTACCACTGACCCAGAACGGTTCCTGGATCTGGAATATGTGCTTCTGGATGCCGGCAGAGAGATGAAAAAGCTGGAAATCCGGAATGTGAAATTTTTTAAGAATCTTGTGATCCTGAAATTTAACGGGATCGATAATATAAATGATATTGAAATGTACAAAGGAAGAGACCTGTGGGTTCCAAGAGAGGAAGCCCAGGAGCTGGATGAAGATGAATATTACATTGGCGATCTGATCGGTATGGAGGTTGTCCTGGAGGACAATACCCATTTTGGAACTTTGAAGGATGTTATGGAGACAGGTGCCAATGATGTTTACGTGGTAGAGCTTCCGGATCACCAGGAGGTGCTTCTTCCTGCAATCAAGGAATGTATCCTTGATGTGGATCTGGAGGAGAATGTGATGACGGTACATTTGATGAAAGGACTTTTATAAATGAATTTCCATGTTTTGACCCTTTTTCCGGAAATGATCCAGAATGGGATGAACACCAGTATCACAGGACGGGCGATCAATGCCGGGATTCTTTCTGTGGAAGCTGTGAATATCCGGGACTATGCATTTAACAAGCATCAGAAGGTGGATGATTATACTTACGGCGGCGGAGCTGGAATGCTGATGCAGGCAGAGCCGGTTTATCTGGCTTATGAAGCAATTGTCCAAAAAGCGGGGAAACGTCCCCGGGTGGTGTATCTGACCCCTCAGGGACAGGTATTTAATCAGCAGATGGCCCGGGATATGGCGAAAGAAGAAGACCTGGTTTTCCTCTGCGGTCATTATGAGGGAATTGATGAGAGAGTCCTGGAAGAAATCGTTACAGATTATGTGTCAATCGGTGATTATGTGCTCACAGGGGGCGAACTTCCGGCGATGGTCATGATGGATTCTATTTCCAGAATGGTTCCGGGAGTGCTTAGTAATCAGGAATCCGGTGAGACAGAGTCTTTTGCAGGAAATCTGCTGGAATATCCCCAGTATAGCCGGCCGGAAGAATGGCATGGCAAAAAGGTCCCGGAGGTTTTGATGTCCGGTCATCATGCGAATATCGAAAAGTGGCGGAGAGAGCAGTCTATCATTCGTACTGCGAAAAGACGCCCGGATCTGCTGAAAAAGGCGGATCTTACCAATAAAGAATGGAATTTTGTGCGGCAGCTGAAAAAGCAGTGGAAAGAGGAGGAATCCAAAGATGAGAACATCTGATTTTTACTATGAGCTCCCTCAGGAGCTGATTGCCCAGGACCCGCTGGAGGACAGAAGCTCTTCCAGACTTATGCATCTTTCTATGGCAGATGGAAGTATTGAACATCGCCATTTCAGGGATATACTGGACTATTTGAACAAGGGTGATACTCTGGTTATCAATGATACCAAGGTTATCCCGGCAAGACTTTATGGACATAAGGAAGAAACAGGGGCAGTGATCGAGATTCTGCTTCTGAAAAGAAGAGAAAATGATATCTGGGAGTGCTTGGTAAAACCGGGGAAGAAGGCCCGCCCCGGCGCGAAGATCACATTTGGAGACGGCATTTTAAAAGGTGAGATCATTGATGTGGTGGACGAGGGCAACCGTCTGATCCAGTTTCATTATGAGGGTATTTTTGAAGAAATCCTGGATCAGCTGGGCGAAATGCCGCTGCCTCCTTATATCACCCATAAATTAAAGGATAAGAACCGATATCAGACCGTTTATGCCAAGAATGAGGGCTCTGCAGCAGCTCCCACAGCGGGACTTCATTTTACCAAAGAGCTTCTGGAGCAGGTGAAGGCAAAGGGGGTAAATATTGCCCATGTGACTCTTCATGTAGGCCTTGGAACTTTCCGCCCGGTTAAGGTGGATGATGTGGAACAGCACCATATGCATTCGGAATTCTATATTGTGGAAGAAGATCAGGCAAAGCTGATCAATGATACGAAGAAAAATGGCGGACGTGTGATCGCAGTAGGAACCACCAGCTGCCGTACCCTGGAATCTGCCACTGGCGAAGATAGAATCCTGAAGGCTGGAAATGGCTGGACAGAGATTTTTATTTATCCGGGCTATAAGTTCAAAATGATCGATGGCCTGATTACCAATTTCCATCTGCCAGAGTCTACCTTAGTGATGCTGGTATCGGCACTTGCTGGAAAAGAGAATATTATGCATGCCTATGAAGTGGCAGTGCAGGAGAGATATCGATTTTTTTCCTTTGGGGATGCTATGCTGATTTTATAAATAAGGTGTAAAAAAATATTGCTCTATGCAAAGAAAAAAGACTGGCTTTCGCGCGTTATAAAAAACATGCGCGAAAGCCAGTTTTTGCTTTTATGACAGAACCTCATTTCTCAGTTCTTCTCCATTCATATATGCCCGTGCATTCTCCATGGTTGTCTCGGCAATGTTCGTGAGGGCTTCTTCTGTAAAGAATCCCTGGTGGGAAGTCATGGTTACGTTCGGGAAGGAGAGAAGACGCTGGATCAGGGAAGTCTGCATGATGCTTTCAGACAGATCCTCGAATACATAGTCGGATTCTTCCTCGTAAACATCCAGGCCAACGGCAAAGAACTTGTGGTCGCGGATACCGGAAATCAGATCCTCTGTTTTGATCAGACCGCCGCGGGAGGTGTTTACCAGAATAACTCCATCCTTCATCTGTGCAATGGTTTTTTCATTAATGATATGTTTCGTCTCGTCAGTGAGCGGGCAGTGCAGACTGATCAGATCGCTGGTGGCAAGCAGTTCGTCGAGAGAAACATATTCCAGGAAATCCAGGCTTTTATTCGGGAAAAGATCATATGCGATAACACGCATGCCGAAGCCCTTGCAGATCCGCGCCATTGCCTGGCCGATTTTACCGGTACCGATGATTCCGGCTGTTTTCTTATAGAGATTCACACCCATAAGACCGTTCAAGGTGAAGTTGTTCTCACGGCATTTGATGTAAGCCTTGTGTGTGTGGCGGTTGGCGGTAAGGGCAAGTGCCATTGCATGTTCAGCAACCGCCTCCGGGGAGTAGCCTGGTACGCGGAGAACTTTGATTCCGTATTTTTGTGCGGTTTTCAGATCTACGTTGTTATAACCTGCGCAGCGCATGAGAATCAACTTCACGCCCTGCTGATGAAGTTCTTCAATAACCTTAGAGCCAAGATCTGCATTTACGAATGCACAGATGGCTTCGTATCCTTTTGCAAGGGAAGCGGTCTCTTCATGAATATTGGCCTCAATAAATTTAATCTCAATACCTGGAAATTCAGGCAGAAGCTTGTCAAAAAACTGTTCGTCATAATTTTTTGTTCCGTAAAATAAAATCTTCATAATTTCTGGCTCCTTTCCTGTATCAGCCGCTCTTTTGTCTGGGCTGATCTCTTTTGCTTTATTCGTATTTATGATTTAGTGTTGCTCAACTTACAGGCAGATTATACGTTATTTCCCAGAAGAAAAAAAGAGGAAAAGGAAAAGTTTTTTAACTTTGGTAAATACGTTAAAAAAATATCAAACTACAACAGAAAAATAAAGCGAATAATAAAATAAAAATGAACAAAAAGAAATATAATGTTAAAAATGCAAAAATAGAGAAACAAGAAACAAGAAAAATAGTGCATAATTAATAAAAACAGAGAAAAGAAATTGACTATTATTTAACATATAGAAGACGAAATAACAAGTGAACCAGAATGGAAAAAATAGAATAAGAAGATAAAACAAAAGAGAAAAAGAAGAAATATAAAACCAAAAAGCCAGGAACTAAACAGAAGCTGTAAATACTTATCTTAATTCCTGGCTTTTTAGTTCCTGTTATTCCCCTAATCTATACAGATCTTCATAAAATTCAGGATAAGAAATCCTCACGCAGTCTCCGTCTTTGATAAAGAGTGGGCCGTCGCAGAGCAGACCTGCAACTGCAAAAGACATAGCGATACGGTGATCCAGATGTGGGTCAATGGTAGCTCCATGAAGCGGCCTGCCGCCATATATGATCATGCCGTCATCAGTAGGGGTGATATCGGCACCCATGCGGGAAAGGTTTTCGGCCATGACCAGAATGCGGTCGGATTCTTTTACTTTCAGCTCTTTTGCATCCTTGATCACAGTGGTGCCCTCTGCAAAAGCAGCCATAATAGCAATCATCGGGATTTCATCAATAAGTGTAGGAACGATTTCACCTCCTACAGTTGTGCCATGGAGAGAACTGGTGCGGATCAGAAGATCGGCAGTAGGTTCTCCATCCATGTTTGTGTTCAGCATGGTAATGTCAGCTCCCATATCCTTGCAGACGCGGAGCAGTCCGTCTCTTGTAGGATTAATGCCTACGTTTTTCAGAAGAATCTCACTTCCTGGAACAAGCAGACCGGCAGCAATGAAATAAGCAGCGGAAGAAATATCCCCAGGTACAGTAATTTCCCTTGCAAAAAGGGAAGGCTCTGGAAGGATGGAAGCGGTGGTTCCCTCAGAGGTTACCTTTGCGCCGAAATAGTTCAGCATGATCTCAGTATGATTCCTGGAAAGAACCGGCTCTGTGACGCTGGTAATATCATCAGCATACATTCCGGCCAGAAGTACGCAGGATTTTACCTGTGCGGAGGCAACCGGGGAATCATAGTGGATGCCCTTCAGCGGATGTCCGGCAATCCGCAAGGGGACGCAGTTGTTCCCCTTTATACTGGTAATATCAGCGCCCATAGAAAGAAGGGGAGTCATGATCCGCTTCATGGGACGGCTCTGGATAGAGTCGTCACCTGTAAGTTCTGATACAAAATCCTGTCCTGCAAGAATTCCGGAAATCAGGCGGGTAGTGGTACCGCTGTTTCCCACATCCAGAATATCTGTGGGAGGCAAAAGCCCGTGAAGTCCTTTTCCATGAACCAGGATTTCTCCTTTATGATTTTCAATTTCGATGCCCATTTTGCGAAAACAGGAGATGGTGGAAAGGCAGTCAGCTCCTTCCAGAAAATGGGTGATCTTAGTGGTTCCCTTGGCAAGGGAACCAAACATGACGGCACGATGGGAGATGGATTTATCCCCCGGTACGGTGACTTCGCCGTGGAGATTGGTAAGTTTTTTAATTTCCATAGTAATTAGTCCTATAATCAATAATTGTTGTTGAATAGCTGTAGCTTCGTTGCATACGTCAGGGTGCATTCTGAAAAATATTCCCGTTAGAATTAACGTTCATATACTATATAATTACGTTTCTTAAGAAGCGCAATGCCCCGCTCCATAGCATCCTGCTCGTAAAATTCAATCTTCAGAACACCCTGTTCGAATTCACGGTTGTGAATGATCCCGATGTTCTTAATACTGATTTTATCCATGGCAAGAATGGTTGCGATAGTGGCAATTCCACCGGCCTCATCGGCAATATCCAGATAAAGTACATATGCTTTACGGATAGGGCCGTTATCAACAACGTCAATGGAGTCACGGTAATCCCTGGAGCTTGCAAACATCTGGTAAATGGCATCTGCCTCCTTGCCGTCAGTAGCGCAGTTGTCTACCGAACAGCGGATCTGGATCAGCATGCGGATATAATCGTCAAGGACATTGGAGATATTCTCATGGTTTTCCATGCAGATCTGCTGCCACATAACAGGGGAAGAAGAGGCGATTCTGGTAATATCGCGGAAACCGCCTGCTGCGATAGTCTTCATGTATTCTGCGTCATTATCCAGTGTTTTTACCAGGTTTACAAGGGCAGAGGCGATAATGTGTGGCAGATGGCTGACCCCTGCTGTGATGAAATCGTGTTCCTCCGCAGTCAGGACCATAGGAATGGCCCCAAGGGAGCTGACCAGCTCTGTGAAATCTGAAATATATTCCAGACCCACTTCTCCGCCTGGCGTAAGAATATAGTAAGCATTTTCCAGGATGCGCTCATTGGAATGGTTAAATCCGGTCTTCTCAGAACCTGCCATAGGGTGACCACCGATAAAGCAGTCTGTCATGCCAAGCTCTTCCACCTTCTGGTGGATGATTCCCTTTACACTTCCTACATCTGTAATGATACAGCCTGGCTGACGGATTTCTTTCAGATAAGAAAGACATTCCAGATTGATCTCTACCGGAGCGCATAAAAATACATAATCGCAGGAGCCGAAACGGGGATCCTTCATTTCCTCACAGACTCCATCTATAATGCCGCTGCTGATCGCAGATGCAAGTGCATCCTTGCTGCGGTTGTAGGCCAGAATATGGTAGTCCGGATGGTATTTCCGGATTGCTTTGGCAATAGAACCACCGATCAGACCGAGACCGATAAAACCGATTGTCTTCATAATATATTGTGTTTCCTTTCCTTCGTTAAAGTGAAAAACTGTCTTCTGCTATTGTACGAGATTCCTTGCAAATTGTCAATTCCTACAGAAATGACAAAATAATCTAAACTTTTTTGAAAAAATACCGTCAAAATCCCAGAAAATACTTGAAATTCTTCTGAATATTTAGTAAAATATGAACATATCAGACAAACAGGGAGGTATTACATATGGACGTTTTTAGAACTGACCGAATCAGAAATGTAGTCCTATTAGGTCACGGTGGGGCTGGAAAGACAACTCTGGCAGAAGCAATGGCATATCTTGCAGGCTTGACCAACCGTTTAGGTCGTGTAGAAGATGGCAACACTGTCAGTGATTATGATAAAGAAGAAATCAAACGACATTTCTCCATCACCACATCTCTGATTCCGGTTCCGTGGCAGAAGAACAAGGTAAACATTCTGGACACTCCCGGATATTTTGACTTCGTAGGAGAAGTTGAGGAAGCTGTCAGCGCTGCAGACGCAGCAATCATCGTAGTATCAGGTAAGGCCGGTGTACAGGTTGGTACACAGAAGGCATGGAATCTCTGCGAGAAGTATAAACTTCCGCGTATGATCTTTGTTACCGATATGGACGTGGACGATGTTAGTTACCGTAAGGTAGTAGACCAGCTTACCGAACTCTATGGCAAGAAGATTGCCCCGCTGCATTTCCCAATCCGTGAAGATGGCAAGTTTGTGGGATATGTAAACGTTGTGAAGCAGGCCGGAAGAAAATATATCGACAAGGGACAGAAGGAAGAGTGCGAGATTCCTTCCTATCTGGATGAATACCTTGAGAAATACCATGATATCCTGATGGAATCTGTAGCAGAGACCAGTGAGGAATTCATGGATCGTTACTTTGAGGGAGATGAGTTCTCCGTAACAGAAGTTTCCGCAGCACTTGCTACCAATGTACAGGATGCAAGTATTGTTCCGGTATGCATGGGATCCCCGATCAATCTTCGCGGCGTATCCAACCTTCTGGATGACATCTGCGGATATTTCCCAAGCCCGGATAAGCGTTCCTGCAACGGTATTTCCCAGAAGACCAATGAGATTTTTGAAGCAAATTATGACTTCGCCAAAGCGAAATCTGCATATGTATGGAAATCCATCGTGGATCCATTCCTTGGCAAATATTCCCTGATCAAGGTTTGCTCCGGTGTTATCAAATCAGACGATACCCTTCTCAATGTTGAGAAAGGCACAGAAGAGCGTCTGAACAAATTATATGTTCTCCAGGGCTCCAAGCCAATCGAGGTTCCAGAGCTTCACGCAGGCGATATCGGCGCCATTGCCAAATTAGCCAGCGTACAGACAGGTGACAGCCTTGCAACTAAGGCAAATCCGGTTCTTTATCCGAAGGCAATCCTTTCCACACCTTATACCTATAAGAGATTTAAGGCTGTGAATAAGGGCGATGAGGATAAAATTTCCCAGGCTCTTGCCAAGATTGCAAGCGAAGATAAGACAATCCGCATTGAGAATGACGGTGCTAACCGCCAAAGCCTTATTTATGGTATGGGCGACCAGCATCTTGATGTGATCGTCAGCATGCTGAAAGAGCGTTATAAAGTGGATGTAGAGCTTTCCAAACCGAAGGTTCCGTTCCGTGAGACCATCCGTAAGAACTCTGATGTGGAAGGGAAACATAAGAAACAGTCCGGTGGACATGGACAGTATGGACATGTTAAGATGCGCTTTGAGCCGTCTGGCGACATGGAGACTCCATATGTATTTGAGCAGGTTGTTGTTGGCGGTGCAGTTCCGAAGAACTACTTCCCGGCAGTTGAGAAGGGACTTCAGGAATGCGTCCAGAAGGGACCTCTTGCCGCATATCCGGTAGTTGGTGTGAAAGCAACTCTCTATGATGGCTCCTACCATCCGGTAGATTCTTCTGAGATGGCATTTAAGATGGCAACGATCCTCGCATTCAAGAAGGGCTTCATGGATGCTTCCCCTGTACTGTTAGAGCCGATCGTTTCCATGAAGGTCACTGTTCCGGATAAATATACCGGTGACGTTATGGGTGATCTGAATAAGCGTCGTGGCCGTGTTCTTGGTATGAATCCGGATCACAACGGCAATACCATCATCGAAGCCGATGTTCCGCAGCTTGAAATCTATGGATATTCCACAGATCTTCGTTCCATGACTGGTGGAAGTGGTGACTTCTCCTATGAATTTGCCCGCTATGAGCAGGCTCCTGGAGATATCCAGCAGAAAGAGATCGAAGCACGCGCAAGTAAGGTTGACGCTGCTGACGAATAAGTAGTATAATAAGGGGCGGAGAATTTCCAGAGAGGAGTTCTCCGCCTGTATTTTATATAAAGGGAGGAGAAAAATGAACAGAAAAAGCATCAAAAAAATCATGCTGTTTTTACTTGCTTTTATGCTGGTATTTCCGGTGTATTCTTTTGGAAAAGCAGAGCAGGTTCAGGCAGCAGCCTTAAAGGCACCGAAGCTTGTAAGCGCTGTACGTGTGAATAAGAGTGTGAAATTCACCTGGAAAAAGAGCAGCGGCGCATCTGGCTATTATGTTTACCGTAAGACTGGCAGCGGCTCCTGGAAGAAGCTTGCCACAGTGAAAGGCGGTTCCAAGACTTCTTATACTGATAAGAAGGTAGTAAGCGGAACGACTTATTCTTACACAGTTAGAGCCTATAAGGGAAAGAAAACAAGCTCTTATAACAAAACAGGAAAGAAGATTCTCTACAAGGTTCCAGCTGCTAAGCCGGCTCCTGCCAAGGCAACTATTGAAAACACCACCTCTGCTTATACCATTGAGACAGATGTGAACCTTTCCGGTTCCGGTACCGGCTATCATGCGAAACTGGTTGCTGTCACACCGACTTCTGCCATCAGTTTTGGTATCCAGTATGATGCCTATGCAAGAGCTCCATACACAGGCAAGACCATGTTTATGATCGAGAATATACGAAGCAACAATCCGGGCGGTCAGGATTACTACTGGGTAAAAGAAGGCGCCAGAAAGAAAACCTATCATCTGATGCTTGCAGTTGAGAAAAATGGAACCTGCAAGTGCTATATTGATGGCAAGCTTGTAAAATCAGTAAAGAATAAAAATCTTGCCAATACTACCCTTGCTCTTCGTGTAGAAGGATCTGCCAGAAAGAAAGGGGATTCTGTAAATGCAGTATTCAGCAACATTAAGCTGAAAGATCACACCTATTCTGCAGATAAGGTATGGGGAACGCATGCATTCCTTACCAATAAGGGAATGAAAGCTGATGTATCTGGCTTCTCTACTGTTGGAAGGATTGCAATCAAGGGTACTGTTAAAGGCATTTCAAGCAGTCAGGACTGGGATAGTGCTTATGATAAAGTATCTGGAATTATCCAGTTTACCTAAAGTTTTTCACATCTAAAGGAAAATAAAAACAGCATTTCGACAGGAAGAAATATAAAATTTCCTGTTGAAATGCTGTTTTTGCATATCCAGATATAGTATCTCACATTTAGCAGATGTTATCTGGAAAAATGCAGAATTCCTTTAGACCAGTATTACAGGATCTTCGTAGTCCACTTACTGCAGTCCCATACCTGTGAAACCACATCCTGGTAAAAGTCCGGTTCATGGCAGATGAGAAGTACGCTGCCCCTGTATTCTTTCAGGGCTTCCTTCAGGGCGTCTTTGGCATCCACATCCAGATGGTTGGTAGGCTCGTCCAAAAGAAGAACATTGGTCTCTTTATTGACAAGCTTACAGAGACGGACCTTTGCCTGTTCGCCACCGCTGAGTACGCGGACCTGGCTCTCGATGTGCTTGGTGGTAAGTCCGCATTTGGCAAGAGCAGAGCGGACTTCATACTGGGTATAGGATGGGAATTCTGCCCAGATCTCGTCAATACAGGTGGTTTTGTTATCCCCTTTTACCTCCTGTTCGAAATATCCGATCTGCAGGTTATCACCCAGTTCACGGGTACCTTTCAGTGCTGGGATCAGGCCGAGAATGCTTTTTAGCAAAGTGGTTTTTCCAATTCCATTGGCACCTACAAGGGCGATTTTCTGGCCTCTTTCCATGGAAAGAGTAAGAGGGCGGGAGAGGGGTTCGTCATAGCCGATCACCAGATCCTTGGTCTCGAAAATATATTTGCCAGGAGTGCGTCCCTGCTTGAAATGAAATTCCGGTTTCGGCTTCTCGGCAGCCAGTTCGATCACATCCATTTTGTCCAGCTTCTTCTGGCGGGACATAGCCATATTTCGGGTGGAAACACGGGCCTTGTTTCTGGCAACGAAATCCTTCAGTTCACTGATTTCCTGCTGCTGGCGGCGGTAAGCGGCTTCCAGCTGTGCCTTTTTTACTTCATAAACCTCCTGGAAATGATCGTAGTTTCCTACATAACGGTTTAATTCCTGGTTTTCCATATGGTAAACAATATTGATCACATCATTGAGAAATGGAATGTCATGGGAAATGAGTATAAAGGCATTCTCGTACTCCGTAAGATAACGCTTCAGCCATGCAATGTGTTCTTCGTCCAGATAGTTGGTAGGCTCGTCCAGAAGAAGAATGTCAGGCTTCTCCAGAAGAAGCTTGGCAAGAAGTACTTTGGTACGCTGACCGCCGCTTAAATCTGTGACATCGCGGTCAAGTCCCAGGTCAAGAAGTCCAAGTGCCCGGGCTACTTCCTCTACCTTGGAATCAATGACATAGAAATCGTGCATGGTCAGAGTATCCTGGATGGTTCCAAGCTCTTCCATGAGGGCTTCCATTTCTTCCGGGGAAGCTTCCCCAAGGGAATCGCAGATGGTGTTCATCCGTTCTTCCAGCTGGAAAAGCCAGGAAAATGCGGATTTCAGTACATCGCGGATGGTCATGCCCTCAGAGAGGACAGAATGCTGGTCCAGATAGCCTACCCGGACATTTTTCGCCCACTGGATCTTGCCCTCATCTGGCATTAATTTGTCAGTTACAATATTGAAGAAGGTGGATTTTCCTTCTCCGTTGGCGCCTACCAGGCCGATGTGTTCTCCTTTTAGAAGGCGGAAGGACACGTCATGGAAAATGGCTCTGTCACCAAAGCCGTGGGTAAGGTGTTCAACGTTTAAAATACTCATAGGTAACTCCTGTTCTTAGTATAAAATGGATTCTGATTATTTCTGTCTTTGGCTGTTGGAAGCGTGGGATTATGATAACTGCTGGATTCCGGCAATATCCGGTGATGCCATCAGGGAGTAGTTGGTGTAATAAACTACAAAACCAGGCTTGGCTCCGGCGGGCTTTTTTACATTCTTTTTCTGGAGATAATCGATCTCAACCTTTGGTGCGGTGCGGCCCTTGGAATAATACGCTGCCAGGCTTCCTGCCTCTTCAAAGGTGCGGTCCGGAAGAGTACCGTCTTTGGTTTTGACTACAACGTGTGAGCCCGGCATTTTCTTCGCGTGGAACCACCAGTCATTACCAGTGGCGAATTTGAAGGTCAGTTCATCGTTCTGGTAATTGTTTTTTCCGACATAAATGTCATAGCCATCGCTGGAAATGTAATGGAAGGGCTTGGATTTCATCTGCATTTTGGCACCTTTTTTGTTCCCATAGTGGCGCTTTATGTAGCCGTATTCCATTAACTCCTCTTTGATCTGGGAAAGGTCACTCTCTTCTGCAGCAATGTCCAGGGCATTGGAAATGGATTCCAGATGCTCGATCTCACTTGTGGTATCTGCGATCTGAACTTCCAGAGCTTCCTGGGTACGCTTCAGCTTGCCGTAACGGTCAAAGTATTTCTTGGAATTTTCCTGTGGGGTGAGAGTCGGGTCAAGTGGAATGGTAATCTCTTCCCCATTATAATAGTTCACGGCTTTGAAAGACTTGCAGCCTTCCTCCAGACCGTAGCCATAAGTATTGATCAGCTCTCCGTAAATCTTATATTTGTCTTTTTTCCCGGTATCCTTCATCTGTTTTTGCTGAAGGCTCAGCTTCTTGCGGTTGCGGTCAAGGGCAGTCTGGACGATCTTACGCAGGTCAGCAGACTTCTGGCGGATCCTGGTGATCACATCACGGGAGGCATAGTAGGTTTCCAGCATTTCGGACACAGAGTCAAAGGTCTGGCTGGTGAAGCCTTCCCCGTACTGGGTAAAAGGAAGAACCCCGTATTCAACCGGTTCATCCCCTTTGAAAATGATCGCAGGGGTAAATTCTTCTTTACGGATCTGTTCCATAATATTGGAAAACTCGGTGTAGAGACGCTCCTGGGATGGCGTATCAAGAGCCTTCGCGTCATCATTTCCATCAATCGCTGCACGGTAGCAGATCTCCTGGGCCATCACAGGGCTAAGACCGGTGAGAGTCTGATAAAGTGCCTTGGAAACAGCGTTGGAACTGCCGCAGACTTTTTCCATAAAAGCTTCTCTGGATATAGTAAGCGGATCCAGTTTATCCTGGGTGTGAGGGATGAAGTAAGGACGTCCGGGGAGAACCTCGCGGACGGAGCTTACGTTACAGGATACGTGCTTGATGCTGTCCAGAATCATACCGGTATCATCACAGAAAATAATATTGCTGTGCTTGCCCATCAGCTCCATGATCAGAACCTTGTGGCATACGTCACCCAGCTCATTCAGATGCTCCAGCTCAAATTCCACTACTCGTTCCAGTCCTGGCTGGCGGATCTCGGTGATCCTGGCGCTTCCGATATGCTTGCGCAGAAGCATACAGAAATTGGGAGCAGTTAAAGGACTGATCCTGTTTTTGCCTGTGAAATAGATAAGAGGAAGGGAAGCACTGGCAGAGAGAAGCAGACGCTTCTGGCCGCCGGCACCCTTTGCCGTGATCAGCAGCTCGTCATTCTCCGGCTGTGCGATCTTGTTGATACGGCCGCCGGTGAGATTTTTATTTAATTCAGAAACCATTGCAGCAATGGTGATTCCGTCAAAAGCCATGAAAAAGACTCCTTTCAATTAGAGGAATTATTATGATACCAGGGTCAAAAGGTCAGAAAGCTGTTCGTGCTTGCACGATAAAGCTTTTGACCTTGGGACCCGCCAAACATGAGGAAGTAGCGATTTACGCAGTAAATCAGCGGATTCCGAATGTTTGAAGGATTGTGGGAGCAGCGTAGCTGCGGAACAATCCGTGGTATCTAATATTATAACAGTAAAAAAAGGATTTGACTAGGGTTTTAGAATGAACTATAATAAATCTGTATGCGTAGATGTACTGTCACAAGGAGCTTTATGCAGATGTGCAATCTGATGAGAGACCAGAGAGTGGCAGTATCCGGAATAAAAATACAGAAAGAGATTACTATGATAAAAAGCATGACCGGCTTTGGAAGAGCCGAAGTGATCACAAAAGAACGGAAGATCACTGTTGAATTAAAATCCGTCAATCACAGATATCTGGATCTGAGCATTAAGATGCCAAGGAAGCTCAGCTTCCTGGAAGGGGCTATCCGGAATCTTATGAAGACATATATGCAGCGCGGTAAGGTGGATGTATTTATCACCTATGAGGACTACACCTTAAGCTGCGGAGCGTTAAAGTATAATAAAGAGCTTGCCGGGGAGTATCTTGCCTATATCCGCCAGATGGCAGAGGAGTTCGGGATTGAGAATGATGTGAAGGCAGGGGCACTTTCCCGTTATCCGGAGGTGCTGACCATGGAAGAGCAGTCTGTGGACGAAGAGGCGTTGTGGGCTGTCCTGGAGGGACCCCTTCGTGAGGCCTGTGAGAAATTTGCCCAGACCCGTGCAAGAGAGGGCGAGCACCTTAAGAATGATCTGATCGCCAAGCTGGATGCCCTTGATGAGAAGGTATGCCAGGTGGAGGCACGTTCCCCGGAGGTTGTGGACGCTTACAGGGAGAAGCTTGAGACAAAGGTGCATGAGCTTCTTGAGGACTCCCAGATCGAGGAATCCCGTATTGCAGCCGAGGTGATCCTGTTTTCTGATAAGATCTGCAATGATGAGGAGACCGTACGCCTTCACAGTCATATCCAGGGAATGAAGAAGATGCTGGAGGAGAAAGAGGAAATTGGCCGCAAGCTTGACTTTATGGCGCAGGAGATGAACCGGGAAGCCAATACGATCCTGTCCAAGTCCAATGACCTGGTGATTTCTAATATTGCAATCGATCTGAAAACCGAGATCGAGAAGATCCGCGAGCAGGTCCAGAACGTGGAGTAATCCAGTGGATTCCAGATGACAGGAGAATTGCAGGAACTGTGAAGCAGTGAAGTAATCTGTTTCTGTTCACTGGTAGTATTCCGCGAGGTGTTTTTTGTGACCAAAGGTCACAGAAAACCCGAGACTTGTGGCGCGAAATCATGCGAAGGCATGATTTCTGTGCATCGCGAAGCGTGTTGCTGTGAACGGAGTGAACAGTAACAGTAATCTGTGGTTACGGTGCGCCTGCGTACTTTCTATATTGACAGAAGGGTGAAAACATGGCAAAATTAATCAATATCGGATTCGGCAATGTGGTGAATTCCCAGAAAATCGTAGCTGTGGTAAACCCGGATGCCGCACCGGTGAAACGAATGGTTCAGAGTGTAAAGGGATCCAATTCCCTTGTGGACGCTACACAGGGAAGGAAGACAAAATCCGTAATCGTCACATCAGACGACATTCTGATCTTATCTGCGATCCAGCCGGACACCATTGCCCGCAGATTTGCAGAAGTTTTGGAAAATAAGGGAGAGGACCATGAGTAGAGGAGTTTTGGTAGTTGTTTCCGGTTTTTCCGGGGCAGGGAAAGGTACCATTATGAAGAGCCTGATGGCGAAGTACGACAATTATGCGTTGTCGGTATCCGCTACCACCAGAGACCCCAGACCAGGGGAAGAGGACGGAAGAGAGTATTTTTTCCGTACGAAAGAAGAGTTTGAGCAGATGATCCGTGAGGATCAGCTGATTGAATATGCCCAGTATGTGGAGAATTACTACGGCACACCGAAGGCATATGTAGAAGAGCAGCTTTCCATGGGACGTGATGTGATCCTGGAGATTGAGATCCAGGGGGCACGTAAGATCAAGAAGAAATTCCCGGAGGCAGTACTTGTGTTTGTAACTGCGCCATCTATGGAGGAGCTGAAAGGGCGTCTTGTAGGAAGAGGCACTGAGACGGCAGAGGTGATCCACCAGCGTCTTGCAAGAGCTGCCAAGGAGGCAGAAGGTGTTGATGAATATGATTACCTTCTGGTGAATGACCAGCTTGATGAGGCGGTAGACAGACTTCACGATATCATCCAGAGCGAGCATTTCGCGATGAAGCGTAATCTTGATTTTATCCATGAGATCCAGACACAGGCAGCAGGCTTTGTACAGGAATAATCTAAGAAATATGGATTTACGGCTATATGTGCAGAAAACACCGAATAACTGTAAATCTTTATAAAAAATATAACAATCATAACAATTTTTGAAAGGAGTATCTATATGATCCATCCATCATATTCAGAGTTAATCGAAGCAATCAATACAAATAATGAGGACGACGATGAGAGCATGGTGCTCAACAGCCGTTATTCCCTGATCCTTGCAACCAGCAAGCGTGCACGCCAGCTGATCGGTGGTGCGAAACCGTTAGCTGATAATGTAAAAGGTAAGAAACCTCTTTCTATCGCCATTGACGAATTATATCATGGCAAGGTAAAAATCCTTCCAGGTAAGCATGAGGAAGAAGATCTGGCAGAGATCGCAGGCCATACAGCAGAGGAAGCTGTTGCAGAAGAGACAGCTGCTGTAACAGAGGGTACTGAATCTGGGGAGAGTGCAGAATAATATGAAATTACTGTTCATTTCCCTTGGATGTGATAAGAATCTGGTAGATTCTGAGGAAATGCTTGGAATGCTTGCCGCAGACGGCCATCAGATCGTTGATGATGAAGATGAGGCTGAAGTGATCATTGTCAATACCTGTTGCTTTATTGGCGATGCCAAAGAGGAAAGTGTGAATACCATCCTCGAGATGGCAGAGAAGAAAAAGGCAGGCACCTGTAAGGTGCTGATCGTTACCGGCTGTATGGCACAGCGTTACAAGAAAGAGATTTCAGAGGAAATACCGGAAGTGGATGCCATTCTTGGTACAACCTCTTACGGCGATATCATTCAGGCTGTTAAGGAGGCAGAGGCCGGCAGACATTTCGAAGAATATAAGAGCATTGATTACCTTCCGGACATTTCCGGCAAGCGTATGCTGACCACAGGTGGACATTTTGCTTATCTGAAAATCGCAGAGGGCTGTGACAAGCACTGCACTTATTGTATTATCCCGAAGCTCCGCGGTAGCTACAGAAGTGTTCCTATGGAACAGCTTGTGAAAGAGGCCAAGTCTCTGGCTGAGCAGGGCGTAAAGGAGCTGATCCTGGTTGCCCAGGAGACGACTCTGTATGGGAAGGATTTATATGGTAAGAAATCTCTCCATGTCCTTCTGAAAGAGCTTTGTAAGATCAAAGGAATCCGCTGGATCCGTATTTTATACTGCTATCCGGAAGAGATTTATGATGAACTGATCCAGACCATGAAGGAAGAGAAGAAGATCTGCCATTACCTGGATCTTCCGATCCAGCATGCAAGTGACCGTGTGCTGAAGCGTATGGGACGCCGTACCACCAAGCAGGAGCTGGTGGATATTATCGGTAAGCTGCGCCGGGAGATTCCGGATATTTTCCTTAGAACCAGTCTGATCAGTGGTTTCCCGGGGGAGACCCAGGAAGACCATGAAGAACTGATGGAGTTTGTGGATGAGATCGAATTTGACCGTCTTGGGGTTTTCCCATATTCTGCTGAGGAGGACACTCCTGCAGCGACTATGGAGAATCAGATCCCTGAGGAAGTCAAAGAAGCCAGAAGAGACGAGATCATGGAGCTCCAGCAGGAGATTTCCCTTGAGAAGGGTGAAAGCCGTGTAGGTCAGGTACTGACCGTTATGATCGAGGGTAAGGTATCCGGTGAAAGTGCGTATATCGGACGTACTTATGGGGATGCACCTAAGGTAGACGGATATATTTTTGTACAGACCGGGGAGCTTCTCATGACCGGAGATTTTGCGAGAGTCCGGGTGACCGGTGCTCTGGAGTACGATTTGATAGGAGAGCTGGAAGATGAATACACCGAATAAACTGACTGTTGCCAGAATGATCATGGTACCGTTTTTTGTATTGTTTAGTCTGACCAGCTGGGGTGGCGATGCCAACCGCTATATCTGCCTTGCGATTTTTGTTGTGGCAAGTCTGACAGATATGCTTGACGGTCATCTGGCCCGTAAGAATAACCTGGTTACCAATTTTGGCAAATTTATGGATCCCCTTGCTGACAAGCTGCTTGTGTGCTCTGCACTGATCTGTATGATCGAGCTTGACCGCCTGCCGGCATGGATTGTTATCATTATCATTGCAAGAGAATTTATTATCAGTGGTTTCAGACTGATCGCTGCCGAGAATGGCGTGGTGATTGCAGCAAACTACTGGGGGAAATTTAAAACAGTATCCCAGATGATCATGATCATTCTTCTGATCCTGAACTTCGGGGGCTTCTTTGAGATCCTGACAGAGGTTTTCGTATGGCTGTCACTGGCTCTGACTGTGATTTCCCTGATCACTTATATTGTTCAGAATAAGAGTGTGATTTCCATGCAGGAATAAATAACAGGATGCGTGGAGCTGATAACATCGGACATGGCTGTTTTAGTCATGTCCGTTTTGCAAAGAGAGAAATTAAAGACCAGAAAAGAGGTATAGAAATGATAGCAGAGCTTGTAGCTGTAGGAACAGAGATCCTTCTTGGCAATATTGTAAATACCAACAGCGCATATCTTTCTGAAAAATGTGCCCAGCTTGGACTTTCTGTTTATTATGAGACTGTAGTAGGGGATAATCATGACAGGATGAAGGCGGTTATTGCTTCCGCACTTGACAGATCGGATGTGGTGATTCTTACAGGAGGTCTTGGACCGACGGAGGACGACCTAACCAAGGAAGTGTGCGCAGAAGTGATGGAACTGCCTCTTTCGGAGGATGCACATTCCAGGAAGCGCATAGAGCGTTACATGAAGGAATACAAGAAAAATCATCCGGACAGACGGGTGACCTCCAATAATTATAAACAGGCACAGGTGCCGGAGGGGGCAATTGTGCTCGACAATCATAACGGGACTGCCCCGGGGCTGATCCTGGAGAAAAATGGTAAGACTGCCATCCTTCTTCCCGGACCGCCAAATGAACTGATTCCCATGTTTGAGGAGTCTGTTTTTCCTTATCTTCGCAAGAAACAGCCGGAGATCATCTGCTCCCAGGTGGTGAAGATCTGTGGAATCGGGGAGAGCCAGGTGGCAGCAGACATTCAGGATATGATCGAAGCACAGACCAATCCTACACTTGCTCCTTATGCAAAAACAGGAGAAGTTCATCTTCGGATCACTGCCAAGGGTGAGACAGAAAAAGAGTGTAAAAAGCTGATAAAGCCTGTAGTAAAGGAACTTCAAAACCGTTTCGGTAAAAATGTGTTTGCCCTGAATGTGGAGAAAACATTGGAAGAATCTGTAGTAGATCTGTTGAAAGAAAAAGAGCTTACACTGGCGCTTGCAGAATCCTGTACAGGTGGTGCCATTGCAGCGCGTATTGTGAATGTTCCAGGAGCTTCCCAGGTGTTTTCCCATGGTTTTGTGACCTATAGCAATCGTGCGAAGAGAGAATGTCTGGGGGTTAAGAAATCTACCTTGAAGACAGAAGGTGCGGTCTCAGCAAAGTGTGCAAAACAGATGGCGAAAGGTGGCTGCGCTGCGGCTGGTGCGGATATCTGTCTTTCCATTACGGGACTTGCAGGACCGGATGGGGGAACGAAGGAGACTCCGGTAGGTACTGTATTTATGGGCTGCTGTTACAATGGCCAGACCATCACAAGAGAGTATCATTTCTCTGGAAACCGTGCCAAGATCCGTCAGCAGGCTGTAGCCAGTGCGCTGGTGCTGCTTCGTGAGTGCATGATGGAAGAGAATATGGAGACTGTTGAAAACGAAAGGGACTTTTGCACAAAAGTGTGAGCCCTTCTAGTATGAATGAATAGGACAGGCCCTGCCAATGGTGGCGGGGCCTGTTTACGCTTGTGCTATCGCATCATTTTCATCAGATTTACCACTTTGTCGAGCTTTGCCCGTTCCTGGGGACTTTTTCCCATTTTCAGAACTTCTATGATGGTATTGATTTCATTGTTATTGAAGTTCAAACCTGCATTTTTGCCCTGGGAAGCTGCATTCATAATAAAAGGAAGCAGGTCTGCAGGAGATTTTCCGGCTCCCTGCTGGGCCATTTGCTGAAGCATGTCGAGTTTGCTGCGGTCCATACCTGCAAGCTTGGGATTATCCTGCCAGTTGTTTTCCATATGAAATCACTCCTTTCTGATTTGTTATTGGCGCTCCTCCTCACAATTATCCGCAGGAGAAGGCTCATTCATTATTTTCATCATTTCTATGACGGTCATCAGATTGGTGATCTGATCCAATTGTTTTCTTGTATTTCCAAAGCAGTAACGGCGCAGGTCATTTAACATATCAAGAGGAGCAGGAGAAACAGCGGCAGCCTGTATCTGCATGGAATTTGTCTGACTCTGGAAAAGGGCGACCGTATTGGAAAGCTCTTTTGCTTTTGCAAACACGGATAGGAATTGCTGCTGCCTCGGTGGAAAATAGGGGATAAGGGCTTTTAACAGCTGCCCCTGGTCAGTTGCCACCATCTGATCCAGGGTAGTCTGGGCAATATATTCTGGTTCCATAAGAATCCCTTTTTAAACTTATGTTTTTATTATTAAAATATGACGGGGTTCTGCTCTTTGACATATTCTATATTAGAGCCTGTTTGAAAAATCATTCCTGCAATCTGTACGCCCCATTTTGCAGTATATTTTGCCCTCTTTCAGTCGACGTAGCCCGCTACGCCTCCCTCAATCGGACAAAATCTCCCACAAATTGTGACGCACATCTTGCAGAAAGCCTTTTCCAAACATGCTCTAGAGCCTGCTTGAAAAAGTATTCCTGTATTGGGATTGTCTAAGTGGAGGGATGTTATGGGTGGAAATAATGAAAAGCTGATCATAGATGGAAATGCAGTTTATGAGTTGGATATGGAATGTGTCAGGAGAAAGAAACGGGAACAGGAAGCGAAAAATGCGAAATGGAAAATAGAAGGTGCAGAAGGAAATATTACAACAGATGGGCAAAAACAGGAGAATACCTGAAAAGAGAATATCTGGTGAAACTAAGAACGGGACAGGGAAATATTCCACTGTCCCGAAACTGTAGGAAAAAGCCTGTTATTGCAGGCTTTTTCCTGTGTGGAGCTACATCAGCATCCGCAGCCGTTTCCCCATCCACCGCAGAGCAGCAGAAGGATGATAATGATCCAGCAGCAGTCCCCGTTTCCATTACCACAGCCGTTATTACAGCCGATGCCGTTGCCGCCGCATGCGCAAAGGAGAATGATGATCCAGAGAATGTTGCATCCGCAGGAGCCGTTTCCAAAGGAAAGCCCGCAGCCATTGTCACATCCACATCCATTGTTGCATCCGCAATTACCGCATCCGGATCTTTCCTCACCGCATCCACAGTTTGTAGCAGCTAAGTCACTCATGCTGTTACCTCCAGAAAATGTTTACAGTTCATCATATGGAGGGGACAGGACTGGTGTTACAAAGCTGTTGACAGAAAAGGGCAATTTCGTTATAATAAATGAAAATGTAATACTTTTGTAATCTTTGAAACCGTTTTGACATATATTTGACGAAATAGGGCTGGATTTAATGACTGGCCGCCAGATAACTGTTTATTGTTAAGGGCAGTGTTTCATTCAGCTAAGAAAGGGAAAAGGTATGAACAGAGAAAAGAGAAGAAGCAGCAGAAGTTTTGCACTTATATTGCTTGTCCTTTTGACGCTATTGCTTGCACCGGCGATGACGAAAGAGGTTCAGGCGGCGAAGGCCGGGTTTAAGACCATAAATGGCAAGACCTATTACATAACCTCCAGCGGAGCTAAGAAAAAGGGCTGGCTGACCTTAAACGGTAAGAAATATTATTTTAATACCAAGACAGGCGTCCAGCTTAAAGGCTGGCAGAAAGACAGTAAGGGGAAAAATATCCGCTATTTTACCAAAGGAAAGGGAGTAATGGTGACCGGCTTTTTGAAAAGCGGCAGTGTCACCAGATATTTCAAGCCCTCCACTGGTAAACTGGTACGCGGCTGGCTGACCCTAAACGGTAAGAAATATTATTTTACCAGTGGCTCAGGAGCTATGGTAAAGGGCTGGCTTAAGAACAGCAAAGGTGAGAAACGCTACTTTAAGAGCAATGGTGTTATGCTGACTGGCTGGTTTACGGACTCCAAGAAGAATACCCGCTACTTTAATCCAAGTACGGGTTATATGTATACGGGACTTAAGACAATTGACGGTAGCATCTATTACTTTTCAAAGAGCAGCGGTGCCCGTTACCAGAAGGGCTTCGGAACAGTTGGAACGAAAAAATACTATTTCAGTCCCACAGATGGTAAAGCCCAGACAGGCTGGCTGAAGCTGGGAGATAAGAGCTATTATTTTAACACCAGTGGTGTTATGTATATGAATACCACAGCGACCATTGGAGGCAAGGTATACACCTTTGATGCCAATGGCGTTGCTACAGAAAAACAGAGTAGTAATACTGGCAGTAATAACAGCAGCAGTACTGTTTTCACCTGGTATGATGCGAAACATGCACGTAATTATACCATTATGAATCAGTTTAAGACCCATCCGGGTATTGCCGATGGAAGCAAATCAGATCTTGATATTCTGGCAGCTATGTGTGAGGCGGAAGCAGGAGACCAGGGAATCCCGGGGATGAAGGCAGTTGCGCTTTGCATTCTGAACCGTACTCTGGACAGCGGTTTCCCGTCCAGTGTCCGTTATGTGGTTTATGAGGGAAATACGAAATTTGCACAGTATTCAGTGGTAACAAATGGTTCTCTTCAGAAGCGCCTCAACGGAGTGTTTGAAGACAGAACAAGTGCATATACCGCTGCACAGCAGGCACTTGACAGCTTTAATGCCTATGTTGCCAATGGAACGCCCCGTACAGTCAGTGGTATGAAAACAAAGGACTTCAAATATAAGTATTTTATGATGACTTCCGCATTCTGGAATCAGTCACTAAACTTTAAAAAGGTTGTGTATGAGACTTATAAAGATCATACGTTCTTTGTGGACTGGGTATGATAAAAGCATGGCCTTGAAGTTTTTATCCTTTTGTGTGAAGGGAATAAATAACGGTACTTTATTACAGTAAGTTGTTAAAGAATAAAGGCAAATTCCTTGACAAAAACAGGATGCCTTTGTATACTTGCAAGTATTAAATGAGAAAGGCTTTGAAGGGAACAAGTAGCCTTGGGAAGAGCGTACAGAGAGTTGCCGGGTGGTGAGAGGCGCATGCAGGAACCAGGTGGATTGCCAGAGCATGCTTGAAAAGGTACTTTTCAGGACATGTGGAAATAGGAATCTATTGTGAATACATCCCGGAGCTTTACACCGAACGATAGTTGGGTTGCACCTTGCGATGCCAGATATTCAGTAGGCTGTAACGGAGTGGCATACGTTATCATGCTGGGGTGATCGTTCTGATCAGAATCTGGAAGCGCCTTCTGGTGTGAAGGAGTTTAACAGAATTGTCACTTACCGAGGCAGGAAGTGCGAGCTTTCTGTGAATTTAGGTGGTATCGCGGGACCCGGTTCTCGTCCTAAAGGGACAGTAGAACCGGGCTTTTTATATTGATAAAATTTACAGGAGGAATTAAAAAATGACAGTTTGGGAAGAACTGAAAGCCAGAGGCCTGATCGCCCAGGTAACAGACGAAGATGAGATCAAAGAGATGGTAAATAATGGAAAGGCTACTTTCTATATTGGATTTGACCCTACTGCAGACAGTCTTCATGTAGGACACTTTATGGCTCTTTGCCTGATGAAGCGTCTCCAGATGGCAGGTAACAGACCGATCGCCCTTCTTGGCGGAGGTACCGGTATGATCGGTGACCCATCCGGAAGAACCGACATGCGTCAGATGCTGACCAAAGAGACCATCCAGCACAATATTGACTGCTTCAAGAAACAGATGGAGCGTTTCATTGACTTTTCCGATGGAAAAGCACTTATGGTAAACAATGCAGAATGGCTGATGAACTTAAATTATGTAGAGCTTTTACGTGAAGTTGGAGCACACTTCTCTGTTAACCGTATGCTTACCGCTGAATGCTACAAGCAGCGTATGGAAAGAGGCTTAAGCTTTCTGGAATTTAACTATATGATCATGCAGAGTTACGATTTCTACATGCTGTACCAGAAATACGGCTGTAACATGCAGTTCGGAGGAGATGACCAGTGGAGCAACATGCTTGGTGGTACGGAGCTGATCCGTCGTAAGCTTGGCAAAGACGCCTACGCTATGACAATCACCCTTCTTCTGAACTCTGAAGGTAAGAAAATGGGTAAAACACAGTCTGGTGCAGTCTGGCTTGATCCGAATAAGACATCTCCATTCGATTTCTATCAGTATTGGAGAAATGTAGATGATGCAGATGTTATCAAATGTATGAAGCTTCTTACTTTCCTTCCGCTTGAGGAAATCCAGGAGATGGAGAAATGGGAAGGAAGCCAGCTGAACAAGGCGAAAGAAATCCTTGCATTCCAGCTTACCGAGCTTGTTCACGGAACAGAGGAAGCTAAGAAAGCAGAAGCCGGCGCAAAGGCACTTTTTGCAGGTGGAGCTGACACAGAGCACATGCCTGCTACAGAGCTTGCAGCAGAAGATTTTGACGAAGAGGGAAATATCGACCTGATCAGCCTTCTTGTAAAATCTGCTCTTGTAACAACCCGTTCCGAGGGAAGAAGAGCTATTGAGCAGGGCGGTGTTTCTGTGGATGGTGAGAAAGTGACAGATATTAAGCATGTACTTTCCAAAGATGCTCTTACAGGTGACGGCGTCGTCCTGAAGAGAGGAAAGAAGAAATTCAATAAGGTATTTGTAAAATAAGACTATAAAAGGGGACCAAGGTTAAAGCAATTCACGATGGAGTGAAAAGGCAGCGGCCTTGGTCTCTGAACCCATAACAGTGAAAAAATATTTTGACCGTAATAAAGATATATGATATCATATAAACCATGCAAGCATTCCAATAAGAGGAATGCACTTCTTTATTGCGTAGGAGGAGAATTGAAATGAAGAAATACGGAGTAAACGAGCTTCGAAAAATGTTTCTGGATTTCATGGAGAGCAAGGGACATCTTGTTCTGAAAAGCTTTCCATTGGTTCCACAGGGCGATAAAAGTGTCCTGCTGATCAATGCAGGAATGACACCACTGAAACCATATTTTACAGGAGCAGAGAAGCCGCCTCGTACAAGAGTCAGCACCTGTCAGAAATGTATCCGTACAGGTGATATTGAGAATGTAGGTAAGACAGCACGTCATGGTACTTTCTTTGAGATGCTTGGAAACTTCTCTTTTGGAGACTATTTCAAGACAGAAGCGATCCACTGGTCCTGGGAATTCCTGACGGAGGTAGTAGGCCTGGATCCGAACCGCCTTTATCCTTCTGTATATCTGGAGGATGATGAGGCTTTTGACATCTGGAACAAAGAAATTGGAATTCCTGCTGAGCGTATTTTTAAATTTGGCAAAGAGGATAACTTCTGGGAGCATGGCGCAGGTCCTTGCGGTCCATGTTCAGAGATTTACTATGACCGTGGGGGAAAATATGGCTGCGGCAAACCAGGCTGTACAGTAGGCTGTGACTGCGACCGCTATATGGAAGTATGGAACAACGTATTTACCCAGTTTGAGAATGACGGTAACGGCAATTACACCACACTGAAACAGAAGAACATTGATACTGGTATGGGACTTGAGCGTCTGGCAGTTGTTGTTCAGGATGTAGATTCTATTTTTGACGTAGATACCATCTGCTCTCTTCGTAACCTGGTAAGTAAGATTTCCGGCAAGGAGTATGGCGTACATCATGAGGATGACGTTTCCATCCGTCTGATCACAGATCATATCCGTTCCGCTACATTTATGATCTCTGACGGTATCATGCCTACCAATGAGGGCCGTGGATATGTTCTACGTCGTCTGATCCGCCGTGCAGCAAGACATGGAAGACTTCTTGGAATCCAGGGCAATTTCCTTGCAACCTTAAGTGCTGAGGTAATTGACGGTTCTAAGGACGGATATCCGGAGCTGGAAGAGAAGAAAGAATTTATCTTTAATGTTCTTACAAATGAGGAGAACCAGTTCGGTAAGACCATCGACCAGGGACTTCGTATCCTTTCCGATATGGAAGAGGCGATGAATGCAGCTGGTGAGAAAACTCTTTCCGGTGAAAATGCATTTAAGTTATATGATACTTACGGATTCCCTCTTGACCTGACCAAGGAGATCCTTGAGGAGAAGGGTTACGAGATCGATGAAGAAGGCTTTAAGGCTGCTATGGATGAGCAGAGAGAAAAAGCACGTTCTTCCCGTGAAGTAACCAACTATATGGGAGCTGACGCTACTGTATATGATCAGATCGATACTTCTGTTACTACAGAATTCGTAGGATATGATCACCTTTCCTTTGAGTCACCGGTTACAGTTCTCACCACAGAGGACGAGCTGGTAGATTCCCTGATGGAAGGCCAGAAGGGTACCATTTTCGTTGAGAAAACTCCATTCTATGCGACCATGGGTGGACAGGTTGGAGATACTGGTGTGATTGAGACTGCAAATGGGAAATTTGTAGTAGAAGATACCATCAAGCTTCGCGGCGGTAAGTTCGGCCATGTAGGACATATGGAGTCCGGTATGATTTCCAAGGGCGAGACTGTTTCCCTGAAGGTAAATACAGCAGCAAGAAAAGATATCGAGAAGAATCACAGTGCTACACATCTTCTTCAGAAAGCCCTGAAGGAAGTTCTTGGATCCCATGTTGAGCAGAAGGGTTCCCTTGTTACAGCAGACAGACTTCGTTTTGACTTTGCCCACTTTACAGCCATGACCGCTGAAGAGATCGAGAAAGCAGAGCAGATCGTAAATGAGCAGATCCAGGCAGCACTTGATGTTCATACCGATATTATGGATGTTGAGGAAGCTAAGAAATCCGGCGCTATGGCACTGTTCGGCGAGAAATATTCCCAGAAGGTACGTGTGGTATCCATGGGCGACTTCTCCAAGGAGCTTTGTGGTGGTACCCATGTTGCAAACACAAGCTCCATCATGTTATTCAAGATCGTTTCTGAGTCTGGTATTGCAGCAGGTGTCCGTCGTATTGAGGCACTGACAGGAAATGGTGTTCTGGAATACTATAAGAAACAGGAAGCACTTCTTCACGAAGCATCCAAGGCTTTGAAGGCAAATCCTTCTGAGATCGTTGAGAAGATCACACACCTTCAGGGTGAGGTGAAGGCTCTTGCAAGCGAGAACGAGTCTCTGAAGAGCAAACTGGCTCAGGGTGCTCTTGGTGATGTTATGAACCAGGTAGTAGAAGTGAAGGGTGTGAAACTCCTTGCTGCCAAGGTGGAAGGTGTTGACATGAACGGACTTCGTGATCTTGGTGACCAGCTGAAGGAGAAGCTTGGCGAGGGCGTTGTTGTCCTTGTTGCAGTAAATGAGGGCAAGGTAAACCTTCTTGCAATGGCTACTGATTCTGCACAGAAAGCAGGAGCACATGCAGGTAACCTGATCAAGGCTGTGGCTGCTATCGTTGGCGGTGGCGGCGGTGGACGCCCGAACATGGCTCAGGCCGGCGGCAAGAATCCGGAAAAGGCTGGCGAAGCAATTGAAGCAGTAGCCGGAATCTTAGAAGGACAGCTTCATTAATTGTGTGAAAAACATATAGAAAGCCCCTCTTAAAATTCGTCAAAATTTTTTGTAAAATTAAACCAAAAGTTGTTGACGAACCCAGAGGGTATGATATATAATAATGTTCGTGCAAGAAAAATACCCAGACAGTTGTATTTTAGCACAATCTACAACTGGAGGGAGGTTAGGTGTGAGTCTATGTCAAACGTTATCGTAAAAGAAAACGAGACTTTAGATAGCGCTCTTCGCAGATTCAAGAGAAGCTGTGCAAAAGCAGGTATCCAGCAGGAAATCCGCAAAAGAGAGCATTACGAGAAACCAAGCGTTCGTCGTAAGAAAAAATCTGAAGCCGCAAGAAAACGTAAATATAATTAATTGTGCGCAAAAATCCCTGGCTGCATTCAGTCAGGGATTTTTAAATCCAGCGAAAATGTTTCGAGTATTTGGTTTGACCGGTGTATGAAGGAGAGGAAAAGAAAAACCTATGATGATTTTGAAAAAAATAGCCAAGCTTCTGTTTAACCGGGTTTTTTATGTGTTATTTGCAATGGCGATTCAGCTTGGCTGGCTGTTGACCATTTTTTTCAGGCTTGCAGGATATTCCAGATATATGTCTATGATCCTGGATGTTATCAGTATCCTGGTTGTTTTGAAAATCGTAAACCGAAAGATAAATCCCTCGTATAAGCTGGCGTGGACAATGCTGATCCTGTGTATGCCAATTTTTGGTCTTGTATTGTACCTGGTGTTCGGACGTTCCAGAATCGCCACTTACATGCAGGAGCGTTTTAATGAAATGCTGGAGAAGTCCAGCAATCTGTTACAGACAGATCCTGAAATACATGAACGGCTGGAGACGGAGGATGAGTCTGCGTGTAACCAGTCGGATTATATATATCGCAATGCTGGTTATCCCATTCATGGAAATACCACAGCAGAATATTTTCAGGTGGGAGATGACATGTTCCCTGTTCTGGTGAGAGAATTGGAGCAGGCACAGCATTATATTTTTATTGAATATTTTATTATCCATGATGGGGTTATGTGGAGAACCATTCTGGATATTCTGGAGAAGAAAGTTAAGGAAGGGGTGGATGTCCGGCTGATTTATGATGATATGGGCTGCCTTACCACACTTCCTCATAAATATTACGAAACAATGAGAGAGAAAGGAATCAAATGCCAGGTGTTTAATCCGTTCCGGCCGATTCTGAACATTATTCAGAATAACCGTGATCACCGGAAATTCTGTATCATCGATGGTTATGTAGGCTTTACTGGTGGTGTAAATCTGGCAGATGAGTATATCAACCAGAAGGAGCGTTTCGGTCACTGGAAGGATACAGCCGTCATGCTGAAAGGTGAGGCTGTCTGGAATATGACGGCCATGTTCCTTCATATGTGGAATGTGATTACCAACAACCGGCAGGATAACAGTCTTGAGGAATATCTTCCCCATGTATGGCATCCGGAGACCTTTGAGGGTGATGGATATATACAGCCCTTCTGCGATTCTCCTCTTGATAATGAGACTGTAGGAGAGAATGTTTATCTGAATATTATCAACCGGGCGAAAAAATATGTATATATTTGTACTCCTTATCTTGTTATTGACAACGAGATGATGACGGCTCTTTGCCTTGCCGCAAAAAGCGGCGTGGATGTGCGTCTGATGACGCCGGGCATTCCGGATAAAAAGCTGGTATTTCTTCTTACCCAGTCCTATTATGAGCAGCTGCTTGAAGCAGGTGTAAAAATATACGAATACCAGCCAGGCTTTTTACACGCCAAGTCTTTTGTATGCGATGATGAGATCGGTGTTGTAGGAACCATTAATCTGGATTACAGAAGCCTGTACCTTCATTTTGAGGATGGAGTATGGATTTACCGGAATAAAGTAATTTATGATATTAAAGAGGATTTCACAGATACTCTGGAATATTGTAATCCGGTATCTCTGGAATTCTGCCGCGGAAGAAATATTGCAGTGCGGGCAATGCAGAGCATTCTCAGGCTGTTTGCCCCCATGTTGTAAATTTGCTCCAAAATGGAAATATGGGCGCTGCATTGACCTACCGATAGTTTTTTATAAAATATTTCTGTCTATACAGATGGAACAATGGGCTTTTTTACAGAATGAATCAGGAGGCCAGACATGAGAGAGGAGACAAAGAAACAGCTTCAGAGGATGATGGACCAGGCAGTAAAGGAGAATCAGATTGCCGGTATGAACATGATGGTGGTAAAGGACGGCCAGGAGGAGATGTATCTCCAGTGCGGTTATGCGGACAAGGCAAATGGGAAAACTATTGAGAGAGATACCATGTTCCGGCTTTTTTCCATGACAAAGCCCATTACAGCAGCGGCAGCCATGATCTTGTTTGAGAGAGGTGTTATTGACCTGGCAGATCCGGTGTCCAGATATATTCCGGGATTTGCAGACCAGGTGGTGTCTGTCCCAGGCGGACTTGCACCGGTATGGCATAATGTGACGGTGTATCATCTGCTGTCTATGACCAGTGGTCTGACATACGGCGGGAACAGCAGTGTTACAGAATATGCCATTGGGAATGTGCTGGAAGAGGTTCACGAACGTCTGGATACGGATCATCCGATGACTACGCTGGAGTTTGCTGACAAGATTGGCAGATGTCCATTAGAATTTCAGCCAGGCGACCGCTGGAAATATGGCGTGTCCGCGGATATTCTGGCAGCTGTGGTTGAGAAAGCCTCCGGGATGAAATATGGTGAATTTCTTAATAAAGAGCTTTTTGAGCCTTTGGGAATGAAAGATACAGGTTTCTATGTCCCAAGCGGGAAACTGGGCAGATTGGCAGTAACTTATGAGCAGACTGCTGGTGAAATGAAAGAATTCCGGGATAACAGTCTGGGAATCCGCTTGTCAATGGATGTTCCACCGGCCTATGAAGCTGGTGGTGCAGGCCTGGTTTCAACGATTGATGATTATTCCAGATTTGCGTCAATGCTTTTAAACAAAGGCAATTTCCAGGGCAGACAGATCCTTAAGCCTGCCACAGTGGAATATATGACTACCCATAAACTGATGCCATGCCAACAGGAATGGTTTGACAAATGGTGGGAGATGAATGGATTTTCCTATGGAAATCTGATGCGTGTGATGACAGATCCATGGAAGGCACCTTTTGCGGCATGTGAGGGAGAGTATGGCTGGGACGGCTGGCTTGGCTGTTATTTTGCCAACCTGCCAGAGCAGAATATGACCATTCTTATGATGCTGCAGAAGAAGGATGCGGGGACATTTGATCTGACAAGGAAACTGAGAAATGTACTGCTTCTTGGGAATTGACAGGAATGCTTTGCAGAAAGTGTTTTATAGTGTTCTGAAAGAGAGATTCCAGTGTGTTGTGCGGGAGTCTTTTGGAAAGCAACAGCAGTGAAAGAGGATTTAGAGCTTTATGACAAGAATATATGCAGACAATGCAGCAACCACGAAAATAAGTCCTGTAGCCATAGAAGCCATGGTTTCGGCCATGGAAAATACCTATGGGAACCCTTCCAGCCTTCACAAGACCGGTATGGAAGCAAATGATGCCATGCAGACCGCAAGGGAACAGATCGCAAGATGTCTTGGCTGTACACCGAAGGAGATATTTTTTACATCCGGTGGAACAGAATCGGATAACCAGGCAATCATATCAGCCGCTATGCTTGGGGCGAAGCAGAATAAGAAGCATATTATTTCTACTGCGTTCGAGCATCATGCGGTGCTTCATACATTAAGAAGGTTAAAAGACCAGGGCTTTGAGGTTCAGCTTCTGGATGTGGGAACAGAGGGGAACATTACTGCATCCCAGGTGGAGGCTGCCATTCGCCCGGACACTTGTCTTGTTACGGCTATGTTTGCCAATAATGAGATTGGTTCCATTCTTCCAATTGCAGAAATCGGCGCGGTATGCCGTGCGCGTGGAGTTCTTTTTCACACGGACGCGGTGCAGGCAGCTGGTCATATCCCGGTAAATGTAAAAAAGCAGAATATTGATCTGTTATCACTTTCTGCCCATAAATTTCACGGCCCCAAGGGAATCGGGGCGTTATATGTAAAAAGAGGAATTGAACTTACTGCCCTTATGGAGGGCGGCGGACAGGAACGCGGAAAACGTCCGGGCACAGAGAATGTTCCTGCAATTATGGGAATGGCAGCTGCGCTGAAAGAAGAGTGCGCTTTAATGGAAGAGAATGCTGCCAGGGTTACCGCCATGCGGGATCGCCTGATACAGGGACTTTCCCGGATTCCTTATAGTATCTTAAATGGCCCTGGGGCAGATCGGCTTCCGGGAAATGTAAATTTCTGCTTTGAAGGCGTATCCGGTGAAAGTCTCCTTCTCCTTCTGGACAGCAGGGGAATTTGCGCCTCCTCCGGTTCCGCCTGTGCCTCTGGCGCACTTGATCCAAGCCATGTTCTTTTAGCTCTCGGTCTCACCCCGGAAATCGCCCAGGGATCCCTCCGGATCAGCCTTGACACCTCCAACACCGAGGAAGAAATTGATTACATGCTGGAAGTAATCCCCCAGGTGGTAGAACATCTCCGTGCAATGTCTGATGATTGGCAGAAACAACATTGCGAAGATTGAAAGAATCGTGTATGATACAAGATATGACTTTTAGAATAGTTTTTCAATTTTTATGAGGTATAGATATGGAATCAGACAACATGAAAAAAGCATTGATCGCCATGAGCGGCGGCGTAGATTCTTCAGTAGCCGCTTACCTGATGAAAGAACATGGATATGACTGCATTGGTGTCACCATGAAGCTTTTCCAGAACGAAGATGCAGGGGTGAGCCGTAAGAAAAGCTGCTGCTCCCTGGATGATGTGGAAGATGCCAGAAGTGTGGCACACAATCTGGGAATTCCTTATTATGTATTTAACTTTACCGCAGATTTTAAGAAACAGGTTATGGACCGCTTTGTAGCCGCCTATGAAAACGGCGCTACCCCCAACCCCTGTATCGACTGCAACCGTTATCTGAAATTTGATAGTCTCTATCACCGCGCAGAAGAGCTAGGCTGTCATTATGTAGTAACTGGCCACTATGCCAGAATCGAACAGCGGGAAGATGGCAGATACCTTCTGAAAAAAGCAGCAGACCCTGCGAAGGATCAGAGTTACGTCCTCTATTCCCTTACTCAGGAACAACTGGCACACACCATGTTCCCACTTGGAGACATGAACAAACATCAGACCCGTATGATTGCCGACCAGCAGAACTTCTATAACGCTGACAAGCCAGACAGCCAGGACATCTGTTTTGTCCCGGATGGAGACTATGCTGGATTTATCCGCCGTTTTACCGGAAAAGACTATCCGGCAGGCGATTTCACAGACAAAGATGGAAATGTACTTGGCCAGCATAAAGGAATCATCGGCTACACCGTAGGTCAGCGAAAAGGCCTGGGCATTGCAGCAGGCAGGCCAGTCTATGTTACCAAGATCTGCCCTGCAGAGAATCGCGTGATCCTTGGAGATAATGAGGATCTGTTCCACCGGGAACTGGATGTGGAAGACTTTAACTTCATCGCTTTCGACACTCCTCCTGCGGAATTCCGCGCCAAAGCAAAAGTCCGCTACCGTCAGAAGGAGCAGTGGGCCACTGTGAAAGTCACCGGAGAACGAAGCGTACACATCACCTTCGACGAGCCCCAGCGCGCCATTACCAAGGGTCAGGCAGCTGTACTTTATGATGGAGATGTAGTTATCGGCGGCGGTGTGATCGTAGGATGAGAATGTAATATAACAGTCAGGAAACCAATATAATGTTCCTGGCTGTTTTTGTGTTTACAAAAAGTTAAGAATATATCTTCATTTTATAGATGACTATCTCCCTGTGAAAATGTTACAATAATCCATATCAGGCAGCGAAGCTAGGGCAACTACAGTGAAATTTTCAGAAACGGAGGTATATGTGGAAAAAAGAAAATTAATCAGAGAACTTCAATCCCACCAGACCATCTTAAAAGAAAAAGCCCAGGAAAAAGCCAGAGAATCCATCAGTGCAGTGCTCCCCATAGTGCTGATCGTACTGATACTAGGTTTTTCCGTGGCAGCCTTATCTCCCGGCATTCTGGTGGAATTCCTGGTAGGATCGGTACTTGTGATCATGGGGATGATTTTCTTCTCCATGGGCGCGGAACTATCCATGACCCCAATGGGAGAACATGTGGGAGGCAGCATGCTTCGCACGAAGAAATTAGGATTTATTGTAATCATCGGCTTTATTCTAGGATTCATTATCACAATATCTGAACCGGATCTGCAAGTTCTTGCAGAACAGGTTTCTTCTGTGCCCAATCTGGTGCTGATCTTATCAGTGGCACTTGGCGTTGGCACATTTCTTGTTGTGGCATTACTGCGCATCCTTTTTGGAATTGCGCTGCCGCCATTATTATTCGGCTTTTACATTTTTGTTTTTATATTGGCTATGCTTGTTCCGGAAAATTTTCTGGCAGTGGCATTTGACTCTGGAGGCGTAACTACAGGCCCAATGACAGTCCCCTTTATTATGGCGTTGGGCTTTGGTATTTCTGCTATCCGTAACGATAAACACGCTGGAGATGACAGCTTCGGTCTTGTTGCCCTGTGTTCCATCGGCCCTATTCTGGCAGTCCTGATCCTGGGACTTTTGTATCACACAGAGGGTAGCTTCACTCTGGAAGTGGTTTCCGAAGTGGAAAACTCCATAGAACTGGGAAAATTATTTGTTGTTGCACTACCGAAATATTTCAAAGAGATCGCAGTGTCCCTTTTCCCGATTGTAGCATTCTTTGGAATATTTCAAATTGTTTCACTAAAACTGAATAAAACTATGCTGATTAAAATCTGCATCGGTTTATTTTATACATATATAGGCCTTGTGTTGTTCCTTACCGGCGCAAATGTAGGATTTATTCCCGCCGGAAATTACCTTGGAATGGTGCTTGGGAATCTTTCCTACAACTGGATCCTGGTGCCCCTTGGAATGATGATCGGTTATTTTATCGTAAAAGCAGAGCCGGCAGTGTACGTGCTGATGAAGCAGGTAGAAGAGCTGACTGACGGAGCCATTTCCGGGAAATCTATTCAGACCAGTCTGTCTGTGGGAGTGGCAGTTTCTGTTGGAATATCCATGCTCCGGGTGCTGACTGGAATCTCTATTTTGTATTTCCTGGTGCCTGGCTATGTCATTGCTTTGATTCTCAGTTTGTTTGTGCCGAAAATCTTTACCGCCATTGCATTTGACTCCGGCGGTGTAGCCTCCGGACCTATGACGGCCACCTTTCTCCTTCCTCTGGCGCAGGGGGCATGTGAAGCTGTGGGCGGAAATATTGTGACAGATGCCTTCGGAGTGGTGGCGATGGTTGCCATGACACCACTTATTACCTTGCAGGTGCTGGGCTTGGTTTATCGGGTAAAAGGCGGCGAACTTGGAGGCAAGGAGAAGAAGTTTTCTGCTGATAAAATGCCAGTGGAAACCATTTCGGTGGTGGAAATGTTTGAAGAACTGGGAGATGCAGAAATTATTGAATTATAAAGAGTAAGGCAGAAATGAAATTGTGATGCACAACTTGCCAAAAGAGCGGTGAAACTCTGGGAGGATTATGAACAGGAACGAACTTTATAAAGAAAGGAATCATCTATGAGCGAATTATACATGATGGTTACCATCACCAACCGAAAATACATGCCTAAATTTGCAGCACTTTACTGGGAAAATCAGATAGAAGTAGGAACGGTTTCCCTTGGTATGGGAACGGCATCAAGCTCCATCCTTGACTATATGGGTCTGGAAGATGACGAGAAAAGCATCTGCTTTCACTTTGTGACAGCATCCACCTGGAAAAAGGTGAAAAAAGGTTTGCAGAACCAGCTGCGGATCGACGTACCCGGAACCGGGATCGTATTTACCATCCCCATGAGCAGCATTGGCGGCAAGCGAGAACTGGGATTTCTCATTCAGGGACAGGAGTTTGTAAGAGAGGAGGAAAGCACATTGAAAGAGACAAAGCATGAACTGATCGTGGCAATTGCCAATTATGGATATAACACCCAGGTGATGAAAGCCGCAGAAGAGGGCGGCGCAACCGGAGGAACCGTTCTTCACGGAAAGGGCGTAGGAATGAAACGCGCCCAGCAGTTTCTTGGGGTATCCCTGGTTTCAGAAAAAGAAGTGATCTTCATCGTGGCGAAAGCAGAGCAGAAAAATGCCATCATGACAGCCATCATGGAAAAAGCCGGTCTCACCTCCAAAGCCGGAACCATCGTATTCTCTCTCCCCGTAACCAGCACCGCTGGACTGCGGATCCTGGAAGATGAGGAAGAAAATTCATAATCTTCATATAAACTCCACATAGACATGTTATACTGCAAGTAAAAATACGGCTTTTATGAAAAACGCCAGATATGGGGAGAAAAAATGGGTTTTATTTTTATAGTAGAAGACGAATTTGATATACAGGAATTGTTGAAAAATTATCTGGAAGAAGCAGGATACCAGGTGCTTTGCGCCTCTGACGGGGTGGATGCCATCAATCTATATGAGAGGAAAAAAGAGAAGATTGATCTGGTTCTTCTGGACGTGATGCTGCCTAAGATCGATGGCTTTGGGGTGTTGGAACTGATCCGGAAATCCTCGTTGGTGCCGGTGATCATGCTTACCGCCTTGGATGATGAGTCCTACCAGATAAAAGGGTACGATTTACAGGTTGATGAGTATGTGACGAAACCTTTTTCCACGCAGGTACTGCTGCGGAAAATAGGGGCAGTGTTGCGGCGCAGTGGGAAATATTCATCAGATAAGAAGAACCCTGAGATATTACAGTATGGAAATTTGAAGCTGGATCCTTCGGGTTATCAGGTGTGGGAGTCGGAGCGAAAAGTGGAGCTTACCCAAAAAGAGTTTGAACTTTTGAGGGAGTTCCTTTTTAATCAGGGACGTGTACTAACCAGAAATCAGCTTCTGGATGCCGTGTGGGGCGCTGACTATTTCGGAGAAGATCGGATTGTGGACACTCACATTAAGAATCTTCGAAAAAAGCTGGCAGGAGATTACATTGATACCATCAGAGGGGTGGGATATCGCATTGATAAAATACATAAAAAGCAGGATTAGTGTAAAAATATTTCTTTTGACCATGGTGATCCTTATGGCTGTCTCCGGGATTTCCTATGGTTTTGTGGTTGCTTTTATGCCACGCAGCTATTCCGATTCACTGAACCGGACACTGGCTGCAAGGACGAAGCAGCTGGCAGAATCTTTGTCCGGATATACTTTGGAAAATGCATTATCTGTTATGGAAGAATTTAGCAGTGCGAATCAGTCCAGAGTGGTTCTTCTTGATGAAAATGGTGGAATCGTCAGAGAGTGGAATGGGCTTGAAGACGCGCCGATGATAACTTCAGTGATGGAAGGAAGCAGTGCATCAGAAAACGATGAAAACTGGACAGGGGAGCAGGAGAATGACTGGAGCAGTTCTACGAAAGCCAACATAGATGAATTGGCAGCAGAGAGTGTGGCAATAGAAGGGACTGTAACTTCTCAGGTTGATAGCAGTGAAGGAACTGTAGAAGAATCTGCCAGTACAATAGAAACTACGGAAGCAGACAATGTCCAGACAGAAGAGGGTGTTTCCATGGTGGAGCAGATGGAACAGCAGGCTATGGGGCATTATGAGGTTGATTTTAAAGGAACAGATCATAAATATACCCTTTTTGTGTTTGGCTCTACCCAGCTTGTGAATCAGGCAGTGGAAGCGTTGGGGCAGATCCTTCCGTGGATGCTGATTACTGTTTTTGTGGTTTCTTTGCTGATTGCTCTTTTTTATTCCAGATATTTGTCGAAGCCGGTGCGGGAGCTGGGTGTGGCTTCTGATAAAATGGCGAATCTGGATTTTTCTGTGCGTACGGATATGAAACGCACAGATGAACTTGGAGTTTTATCAAGAAGCCTTGATACATTGGCGGAAAACCTGGGGCAGGCTTTGTCCGGACTTCGGGAAGCTAATGCCAAATTAAGAGATGAAATGGAACAGGAGCGGGGACTGGAACAGCGGCGTATGGAGTTTTTTTCAGCAGCGTCCCATGAGCTGAAAACTCCTGTGACCATACTAAAAGGGCAGATTGAAGGCATGGAGCAGAATGTGGGAGTCTACAAAGACCGGGATAAATATCTTTCCCGGGCAAGAAAAGTGACGGTCACTTTGCAGAATATGGTTCAGGAAATCCTGATGATTTACAGAATGGAATTTTGCGGTTTTTCATTAAAGAAAAAAGAGATGGACCTGGCAGAACTGGTGAGGCTTCAGCTGGCAGACCTGAACGAGCTTTTTGAGCAGAAAAATATGGAGTTGGAAATCTCCCTGCCAGAGAAGTGTCTTTGCATGGCAGATCCCGGACTGATGGAGATCGTAGTCCGGAATATTCTGGTAAATGCAGTGCGGTATTCACCTGCTGAAGAGAGAATAAGTGTGAAATTATCCAAGGATTATAATGCGGATTTTTCCACATCTAACTCTTTTCTAGAAGAAATTTCAGAGTGCCAAAATTCGAGAGAAACGAAAAGTATGGATGATACAGAGAAGATACTCCTGGAAGTAGAAAACACAGGCGTGCACATAAACGAACAGGACCTTCCCCGTCTGTTTGACGCCTTTTACCGCGTAGATTCCTCCCGAAACCGTAAAAACGGCGGTAGTGGTCTGGGGCTTTATATTGTACGGGAAATTCTGGAACAGCATGGGGCAGGGTATAAAATGGAAAATACGGAGAAGGGAGTCCTTTTTCGGATGAAATTGATATAAGCAGGAAAAAACAATGGAATTATTGGCTGATTGGTGTTATAATTGCGGAAGATTTTTGGGTAGAAGGTGAAAGAAAATGTCAACATCCATGACAAAAGGAAATCCGCTGAAGCTGATGCTCCAGTTTGCATTTCCACTGCTGATTGGGAATCTTCTTCAGCAGACTTATAACATTATTGACGCAGCGATTGTAGGGCAGATCCTTGGGGCGAAGGCGCTTGCAAGTGTAGGGGCAAGCAGCAGTATCCAGTTTCTGGTATTGGGTTTTTGTATGGGAAGCTGTACTGGGTTTGGTGTGCCGGTGGCGAAATACTTTGGCGCTGGCAAGATAGACCAGATGAAAAACTATGTGTTTAACGGTGCGCTTCTCACAGCAGGGATTGCCGTGATCCTGACTACGGCCTGCTCTGTTTTTTGCCCGCAGATTCTGCATATGCTTTCTGTACCGGAAGATATTTATGCCAATGCTTACGCATATCTGCTGATCATTTTCCTGGGTATGCCCTTTACCTTATTGTACAATTATCTGTCCAGTATTTTACGATCCGTTGGAGACAGCCGGACCCCGTTTATGTTTTTGGCGCTGTCTGCGATCCTGAATATTTTCCTGGATCTGTTCTGTATTGTGGTGCTGAAATGGGGCTGCGCAGGTGCTGCTATTGCTACCATCACAGCGCAGGCAGTCAGCGGAATTTTGTGCCTTATTTTTATTGCGAAGAGGATGAACCTTCTTTGGCTTTCCAAGGCTCATCGGGTGGCAAATAAAAATGCAGCCAGCGAGCTTCTTATGATGGGAATTCCTACAGGACTCCAGTTCTCTATTACAGCTATCGGCAGTATGGTAATGCAGTCTGCCAATAACGGGCTTGGAAGTGTGTATGTTTCAGGATTTACAGCGGGAATGAAGATCAAGCAGTTTACTATGTGTCCTTTTGATGCCATCGGCACTGCAGTTTCCGTATTCTGCAGCCAGAATCTTGGGGCAAAACAGCCGGATCGTATCCGCAAGGGCCTGAAACAGGGAATGGCGGTTGCTGTGGCATATGGTGTTTTTGCGGGATCGATCCTGATCTTTGCGGGAAGACCATTATCTATGATTTTCGTAAGCAAGGGCTCCCAAGATGTGCTGGATGCGTCTGCAAAATATCTGCGCTGTATGGGATATTTCTACTGGACGCTTGGTATTTTGAATGTATCCCGTATGGTAACCCAGGGTCTTGGTTTTTCCACAAGAGCCGTATTTTCCGGTGTGACAGAAATGATCGCCCGTACCATTGTCAGCCTGGGATTTGTAGGCACCTTTGGATTTACGGCAATCTGTTTCGCAGATCAGACAGCCTGGGTGACTGCAAGCCTTTATATTGCACCGACTTGCTTCTACTGTATTAAGAAGGCAACCAGAATGATTATGGCGGACGAAAAGATTGTGCAGAATACGGTATAAGAATACTAGAGCAAGTTTCCAACGTGCTCTGGAGCCTGCCCTTAAAATCATTCCTGCAATCTGCACGCCTCACTTTGCGGTGTGTTTCACCCGAATTTGGTTTTCGTGGCCCAGAGTTGTTTAACTATAAACTCCACAAAAATCACAAATAACTTACATATAGAACACAAGAAAATGCTCTATTCTTCTTAATGTAATCAAAAAGAAGAAAGGAGCATTTTTTATGAAAACAATGCAGAAAAACAAAGGGTTGAAAGTAAACGGAAAAGGGCTGGCACTGGGAATCTGTGCAGCAATTCTGGGAACTGTTGGTGTGGCAGGTATACCGCAGGCAGTAGTATGGGCGTATGCAGAGAGTTATACGGATGCAGACGGAAAGAGTGTGACGAAAGTTTTTCAAAATGGGGACACAGATACTGTGACTGATGAGATGGATGAAGTGACAGCAGTTGAAGCAGGAAATGATGCAGAATCTACTAAAGAATCAGCTACAGAGGATTTTTCCGTAACTGTTGTGCAGGATGGACAGAATCCAGATGATAAGGCGGATATAGAGATTGCGCAGGATTCGGCTGCAGACCAGGTTGGTTATATGGCGGACGGGAATAGTTATATTTATAATGCGCTAGGGCTGGAATATGATGAAGAGCAGAAAGCCTGGATGTGGAAAGGAAAACCAGTTTATGCGATCTGGTTTGGAGATGCGGGATTGACTATTTATGGAGATGTAAAGCCGGAAGGTGAGAATTGTCTGCATATTACATGGGAAAGCGGGGATGGAACTGCTACATTTAAGGTGCAGGAGATGACGAAGGAAGAATTGCAGAATGCGTATGATGAAAATGGGGACGGGACTTATTGGAAATAGTGGGAGACTGTGGTTTCCAGGACGCGCTTTCACAATGTATATCCACCGCTTTTTCGTGTAAGATAAGAGGAATAAAATAGGGACACAGGTTTTACAATAGAATAGAACTTATTTTTGAGGAGACATCCTATGCTTGGAAAGGCAATAAGAAAGGTGGTTTTACCCATTTTGCTTGCCGCCCTCATGGTGGGGGCTGGCTGTCGGATTACATATGGGGAAGAACAGGAGAAAAGGACAGAGGATAATACAAGTGGCAATACAGCTGCGCCCGTGGTGGAGCAGGAGCCAGCGGCTACAGATGATACTCTTGTGCAGGCACCTTCTGCTCTTTTAATGGAAGCCAGTACAGGCACTGTAATTTACGAAAAGGATCCGGATACCAGGCGAAGCCCAGCGAGTATTACGAAGATTATGACGTTAATCTTGATTTTTGATGCGTTGGAGAATGGTACACTGAAAATGGATGACATTGTAACCACCAGCGCCTACGCGAAATCTATGGGTGGCTCCCAGGTGTTTTTGGAAGAAGGGGAAACCCAGGACGTGGAGACGATGATCAAGTGCATTGTGATCGCCTCTGGAAATGATGCCAGTGTAGCAATGGCAGAGCATATTGGAGGCAGCGAGCAGGAGTTCGTGCGGCAGATGAATGAACGGGCAGCTGGCCTTGGAATGAAAAATACCCATTTTGTGGACTGCTGCGGACTGACAGACTCCACGGATCACTATACAACAGCCCGTGACATTGCCCTCATGAGCAGGGAACTGCTCACAAAATATCCGAAGATCCTGGAATATTCCTCTATCTGGATGGAAAATATCACCCATGTAACCAGACAAGGTTCCAAAGAGTTTGGATTAACGAACACCAACAAGCTTCTTCGCAGCTACGATGGCTGTGTAGGATTAAAAACAGGAAGTACCAGTCTGGCAAAGTACTGCGTATCTGCTGTGGCGTCTCGAAATAACATTACCTTGATTTCTGTAGTTATGGCAGCACCCGATTACAAAGTCCGCTTCAAGGACGCCGCGGCCATGTTGAATTATGGTTTTTCAAAATGCAGTCTTTACATTGATGAAAGTCCTGAAAAGCTTCCGTCTATAGAAATCCGGAAAGGAACCAAGCCCACCACAGAAGTAAAATATGAAAAGAACTTCCAGTATCTGAGCACCGACGGCAAAATCATAGACGAAGTGGAGCGGAAACTGAATCTGGAAACACAGGTTCAGGCCCCTATAAAAGAGGGCGATATTGCCGGTACCCTGGAGTATTACCAGAATGGTCAGAAGCTTGGCGAGGTCAATATTCTTTTTACAGAGACTATAGAAAAAGCTACCTATAAAAATTGTCTGGAAAAGTTATTAAAGTTATTGTAAAGAACGTAGTGTGGCAGGAGAACCTGATTTTTGTCTTTGCCCCTGAACGGACATGTCTGCTTAGGCAGACATGTCCATGAATGAAAGTCGATTGCGACCCGCCATTTGGTGCTTTCACAATTATAATAAAAATAGTTGTACAAATTGCAGAAGCATTTTGACAAAACAGTCCTCGTCGGTTTATAATAAACTCTGTATGAAAATTTTTGCAGCTGTCATACAAAAATACGGCTGCAAAAGCGGAGGAGAATCACATGAAACAAGAGAAAAAACAGCATGGCAGACTGAAAATGCTGGCAGGCTATTATAAACCATATAAAGGACTGTTCCTGGCAGATCTGTTTTTTGCATTTCTGGGTGCTGCAGTAACACTGGTTATTCCGTTGCTTGTCCGGTATATTATGAATTCAGTAAGTGAGATGCCGGCGCAGGAAGCCAAGGCAGTTATCCTGAAAATCGGTGTGGGAATGCTGGCACTGATCCTGGTACAGCTGGGAAGCCGCTATTTTATCACTTATTACGGACATATGATGGGGGCTTACATTGAACATGACATGCGAAATGAGATCTTCAGCCACTATCAGAAGCTTTCTTTTGCGTTTTATGATAACCAGAAGGTAGGCCATCTGCTTTCACGGATCACAAGCGACCTTTTTGACATTACAGAGCTTCTCCATCACGGACCAGAGGATATTCTGATTTCTGTGATCAAGCTGTTTGGAGCATTGATCATTCTTCTGAGCGTGAAACCCCAGATGGCACTGCTTTGCTTCGCGGTTGTGATCATTATGCTGGTTTATGCACTTGTCTACAATAAGAAAATGAAAAGTGCCTTTAAAGAAAACCGTGTGCGTATGGGTGAGATCAACAGCCAGATCGAAGACAGTCTTTCCGGAATCCGTGTGGTGAAATCATTTGGAAATGAGAAGAGAGAAATTGAGAAATTCCGGAAAGGAAACGAACGCTTTGTAGATGCCAAGCGTGTGACTTACCGCTATATGGCGGGATATCATGCCGGAATGGATGCCTTTACGACCTTGATCACAGTTGTGGCATTGGTTTCCGGCGCCATGTTTCTGGCATCCGGAAGCTTAAGTGCTACAGACCTTGTCACGTTCCTTTTGTATATTAATAATTTTACAGAGCCTGTTACCAAGCTGGTAAACTTCACCGAGCAGTTCCAGAATGGTTACAGCGGCTATGACCGTTTCCTGGAAATGATGTCCATTGCACCGGATATTGAGGATGCACCAGATGCAGTAGGGCTGGATCATGTAGAGGGCGATATCCGTTTTGAAAATGTTTCCTTCCACTATGAGGATAATAACGAGAAAGTCCTTTCCCATGTAAATCTGGAAGTGAAGCCCGGAGATTATGTGGCACTTGTAGGTTCTTCCGGTGCGGGAAAAACCACACTTTGCAGTCTGATCCCCAGATTTTATGACGTGACAGAGGGTGCAATCTATCTGGACGGAAAAGATATCCGTAAGATCAAGCTGAAGGATCTGCGCAGCCAGATTGGAATTGTACAGCAGGATGTTTACCTGTTTGCAGGCAATATTATGGAAAATATCCGTTATGGCCGGCCGGATGCCACAGATGAGGAAGTGATCCGGGCGGCGAAGCTGGCCAATGCCCATGATTTTATCATGGAAATGCCAGACAACTATGGTACCGATATCGGCCAGCGTGGTGTGAAGCTGTCCGGAGGACAGAAACAGCGTCTTTCCATTGCGAGAGCATTCCTTAAGAATCCGCCAATCCTGATTTTTGATGAAGCCACTTCCGCACTGGATAACGAGAGCGAGAAAGTCGTACAGGAATCACTGGAGCGTCTGGCGAAGGACAGGACTACATTTGTGATCGCACACAGACTTTCCACGATCCGCAATGCCAGAAGAATCCTGGTACTGACGGAAGACGGAATTGCAGAAGAAGGCACACACCAGGAATTGATGGAGAAAGACGGTGTTTACGCCAAGCTTTGCAAGGCAGGATTATAAAAGAGCTTCAGAGTCTGCGGCAGATGAAGAATCATTTTTGTGGGAATACGCGCTGAGGCGAAACTAGAAGGGAATCAATACAATGAAAGAAATAAAAACAGAAGACGCAGTAGGTCACATTCTTTGCCATGACATAACCCAGATCATCAAAGATAAGAAAAAAGGAGTTCTGTTTTCCAAAGGACATATTGTAAAAGAAGAGGATATCCCTCTTTTACTTTCCGTTGGAAAAGAGCATCTGTTTGTCTGGGAAAAGGAAGAGGGCATTCTTCATGAAAATGAAGGCGCTGCTATCTTATATAAAATCTGTGCAGGAAATTCCATGCATGGAACGGATGTAAAAGAGGGAAAAATCGAACTGGTGGCGGATGAAGACGGTGTGCTGAAAATACGCAGGGATGCCCTTCTGGCTGTGAATTCCCTGGGAGAGATGATGATCGCCTCCCGCCATGGAGATTTCCCGGTGAAAAAGGGGGATAAGCTGGCGGGCACCAGGATCATTCCTCTTGTGATCGAAAAAGAAAAGATGGACAAAGCTGTGGAAGCAGCTGGCCCGGAACCGGTTTTTTCCATACTTCCTTACCATTTCAAAAAGGTTGGGATTGTAACAACTGGAAGTGAGGTAAAAAAGGGGCTGATCCAGGATACCTTCACTCCTGTACTTCGGGAAAAGCTTGCTGAGTATCCTACAGAGGTGATCGGCCAGACCACTCCGGGAGACGACAAGGCACAGATCACCGCAGATATTATGGAATTCATCCGCCAGGGTGCTGATATGGTAGTCTGCAGTGGTGGCATGAGTGTGGATCCTGACGACCGCACCCCAGGAGGAATCCGTGATACTGGAGCCAGAGTGGTGACATACGGTGCGCCGGTATTGCCGGGAGCCATGCTTCTCATTGCATATTTTGAGAAAGACGGAAAACGGATTCCTATTCTTGGTCTGCCGGGCTGTGTTATGTATGCGAAACGTACGGTATTTGATCTGGTTCTGCCCAGAATCATGGCAGATGACGAGATCTTTGCAGAAGAGGTGGCAGCGTATGGAGAGGGCGGTCTCTGCCTGAATTGCAGCGTCTGTACATTCCCGAACTGCGGATTCGGAAAGTAAACGAACGGTGTGCCACTTGTGGAACCTGAAAATAAAAGGAGATTTATGGAAAAATTCCAAACAGTAACCTATGAAATCCACAACCCCAAAATAAAAAACAGAGTGAGTTTTGCCGTATTGGCAGACCTTCATGGAAATGAATTTGGGAAAGAGAACCAGCAGCTATTGGAAGAAATCGAAAAATATGCGCCGGATGCAATCCTCATCGCAGGAGATATGGTGGTACGGATGGAACCGGCTACCCTTGGAACAGCGGGCAAACTGTTGGGCACGCTGGCTCAAAGATATCCTGTTTTTTATGGTATGGGAAACCATGAAACAAGAATGAAGGCAAAGGAGCATATTTACCGGAATGAGTACCTGGAATATGAAAAGACGCTGCGGCAGCAGGGAATTCAGGTGCTGGCAAATGAGAAAAAACCGGTTTCCCTGGCTGGAAATTCTTTTATGATAAATGGATTGGAGCTGCCTCTGGAATATTACCATAAACCTTTTTCTCCAAAGCTTTCCGGAGAAAAGATGGAAGAACTGATGGGAAAAGCAGCTTCGGATACAATAAATATTCTGTTAGCCCATAATCCGAAATATGGCAAAACCTATTTTAACTGGGGGGCAGACCTGATCTTGTCTGGACATTACCATGGTGGTGTGCTTCGCTTTTCCAGGCATGTAGGTGCCATTAGTTCCCAGTTTATACCATTTCCCAGATACTGCTGCGGTGATTTTTACCAGGGACACCAGTGCATGGTCGTAAGCGCCGGGCTTGGAGAACACACAGTTCCTATTCGGATCCACAATCCGAGAGAACTGGTTTTTATTGATATGAAACCCTGAGCTTGTTTGAAAAATCATTCCTGCAATCTGCACGCCCCGCTTTGCGGTATATTTTGCAGAAAGCCTTTTTCAAACACGCTCTAAGGGAGAGAGGAAAGTTCATGGCAATTCCCGTAAAACTGAATGTTTTTGAAGGACCGCTTGACCTGCTCCTTCACCTTATAGATAAGAATAAAATTGATATTTATGATATACCGATCGTGGAGATCACAGACCAGTACATGGAATACATTCACGCCATGGAAAAAGAAGATCTGGGTGTTATGAGTGAATTTATGGTCATGGCAGCCACACTTCTGGATATCAAATGCCGGATGCTTCTTCCGAAAGAGGTGAACGAGGAAGGCGAAGAGGAAGACCCAAGAGCTGAGCTGGTTCAGAAGCTTTTGGAGTATAAGATGTATAAATATATGTCTTATGAGCTAAAGGACAAAATGGACGATGCCAGCGGCGTATATTTCCGGGAGCCGGATGTGCCCAAAGAGGTGCTCCAATACCGGGAGCCGGTAGACCCTTCTGAGCTTCTGGCCGGGCTTACCCTGGAGAAATTGAACGAGATTTACCAGTCAATCATAAGACGGCAGGATGACAGGCGGGACCCCATCCGAAGCCAGTTTGGCAAGATTGAGAAGGAAGAGGTCAGCCTTTCTGATAAAATGCTTGAGATGAAAGAATTTGCAAAGACTCACAGAAAATTCAGCTTCCGTGAACTGTTGAAAAAGCAGTGTTCCAAGGTACAGGTGATCGTTACCTTCCTTTCAGTGCTGGAGCTGATTAAAATGGGACATATTCACGTGGTCCAGGAGGAGATTTTTGACGACATCCAGATCGATGTTGTGACAGAACCGGAAACCTGGAAGAATCTGACAGAGTTTGCAGAGGAAGAAGGATAATATATGGAAATTAAACGACTAGAAGGTGCCATTGAGGCCATTCTGTTTGCAATGGGGGAATCTGTGGAGCTGGGGCAGATCGCGAAAGCAATCCAGCAGGATAAGCCTACGACAGAGAAGCTGATCCATAATCTGATGGATAAATATGAGGATGAGGGAAGAGGAATCCAGATCATTGAGCTGGAGGATTCTTATCAGCTTTGCACCAAACGGGATTATTATGGTTGCCTGATCCGGATTGCCATGCAGCCCAAGAAGCCTGCCCTTACAGATGTTATGCTGGAGACCTTATCTATCATTGCATATAAACAGCCTGTTACGAAAGCAGAAATCGAGAAAATCCGTGGTGTAAAAAGTGATCATGCAGTAAATAAGCTGGTAGAATATAATCTGGTAAAAGAGCTGGGAAGGCTGGACGCACCGGGAAGACCGATCCTTTTTGGTACCACAGAGGAATTCCTGCGGACTTTCGGAGTGCAGGGGCTGGAAGAGCTTCCAGCTGTGGATCCGGTGAAAATGGCAGACTTTAAAGCTGAGGCGGAAGAAGAAGTACAGTTGAAGCTGGATGTGTAAGAGGTTCCAATATATAAAAGAGATTCTAGAGCCTGTTTGAAAAATCATTCCTGCAATCTGCACGCCCCACTTTGCGGTATATTTTGCCCTCTTTCAGTCAGCGTAGCCCGCTACGCTTCCCTCAATCGGACAAAATCTCCCACAAATTGTGACGCACATCTTCCAGAAAGCCTTTTTTAAACACGCTCTAAGGCTTTTCGCATTATGATACAAAAAAGAGTAAGCCGCAGATAAATTACGGCGTATAAGACAGGAGAGGATAAAATGCCCACAACATATGCACATGATTTGTTTGGTCAGAAGATATACAGACAGATGCCGGATGAGGTGAAAAAGATCATCCGCAGAAACGGGGAACTGTATCGGATCGGTCTTCATGGACCGGATATTTTCTTCTATTATTTTATTTTCCAAAATCATGTAAGCCGTGTAGGATACCGTATGCACAAGGAAAAAGCCTGTGCATTTTTTGTCCAGGGGATGGAACAGGTCAGGGAGACCGGGGATGAGGCCCTTCTTGCCTATCTTCTTGGTTTTGGCTGCCATTACCTTCTGGATTCTTCCTGTCATCCTTTTGTCAATGAGATGAATGACAAAGGCATCATTTCCCACAGTCTCCTTGAAATCGAATTCGACCGGTATCTTATGGAAGAAAATGGGAAAAATCCTTATTCCTATTATCCTTCTGACTGCATTAAAGCGAAGAAGAAAAATGCAGAGGAGATCCACAAGGTATTTCCGCTGGTCAGGAAAGGGGATATTCTCCTTAGCTTAAAGCTGATGAAATTTATGACGAATCAGCTGGTTTGTGATGATGGCGGTGCAAGGCGGGCGCGCCTGTCCAGGATATCCAGTCTTGGAGGAAGAAAAGCCCAGTCCGTACTGATTGACCATTATATGATGGCCCAGCCGGCAGGGGGAAGCAGAGAACCGGTGGAGAAATTGAATGCACTGTTTGAAAAAGCTGTGGAAGAGGCTCCGGCAGAATTGTTGGAACTGTACCAGCTTTCCAAAGAGAATAAGCCGTTGTCAGCGCGGTGGAATCTGACTTACAATGGTTAGTGAAAAAACTGAGGTGAAAAATTGAATACAAAATTTTTACAGGGACAGGTATTTTCAGAAGATATCTGTCCCTGCTGGCATATTACGGACTGGTCCGCGTAAAATTATTAATAGGATGATGCCAGAGCCTTTTTCAAACACGCTCCAGGGACAAAAGTTCAGAATACTGTTCGTGCTTCTACGATAAAAGGTGTAAAGTATAGATGGCTATAAAAGAAGGGAAAGGTGAATCATGAAAGGCAGAGGTAAACATTGGCTTTTCCTACTTGCTGCTTTGCAGATTTTTGCCGCAGCAGTTCCGGCAACTGGAAGCAGCAGAGAAAACAGTACACAGGCTGTCAGTCCGGTAGTGCAGATGATCCCTGCCGCTGTTGATATGAAAGAGACGGATGGACCTGGAAACCTTTATGCTTTATCTGCAGTTCTCATGGATGGGGATTCCGGCAGGGTCTTATATGAGAAAGAAGGCTATACTGCCCGGCCTAATGCAAGTACCACGAAAGTGATGACCTGTATTCTCGCCCTGGAAAATGGCGCTGGCGATGATTATGTTATGGTATCGAAAAATGCTGCTTCCCAGCCAGAGGTAAAGCTGAATCTGAAAGAAGGAGAGCAGTATTATCTGGAAGACCTTCTTTATTCTTTAATGTTAAAAAGCCACAATGACACCGCTGTGGCGATTGCGGAACATATCGGCGGTTCTGTAGAAGGTTTTGCGAAAATGATGAACGCAAAGGCAAAAGAAATCGGCTGCACGAATACCCATTTTGTTACCCCCAATGGTCTGGACAGTGCAGATGCCGGTGGTGTCCATCAGACAACAGCCCGTGATCTGGCCTTGATCATGAGCTACGCGGTAAAAAATAAGACTTTTCTCCATATTACCCAGACCAGGGATTATTCCTTTACAGATCTTTCCGGAAAAAGACAGTTTTCAGTCCATAATGCAAATGCTTTCCTGGATATGACGCCAGACGCAGTTTCCGGAAAAACCGGTTTCACAGGAAATGCAGGCTATTGTTATGTGGCTGCCTGTGAAAATGACGGGAGAAGCTTTATCATTTCCCTCCTTGGCTGTGGCTGGCCCAATAATAAAAGCTATAAATGGAAAGATACCATGAAGCTGCTGGAATATGGAAAGGAAAATTTCCATAAGGAGACATACTGGCAGGAACCAAAGATTCCCAGGATACCGGTTCAAAATGGAGTTGCAGCTCCTGGTCTGGAAAGCACAGATCAGACTGACAGCGGAAATAAGATTATAGAAGTGCAGAAAGAGGAGCCATCGGCGGCCTATATAAATGGGATTGTGGAGGCGTCGGCTTCTGACCGGGAAAAGCAGATTCTTCTAAAAAACGGGGAAAAAGTAACCTGTCATCTGCGCTATGAGGAAAATTTGACAGCACCTGTAAAAAAAGGACAGAAAATCGGACAGGTTACGTTTTGCCTGGGCGAACTGGTGCTGGCCCGCTATAATCTGGTGGCAGACCGCAATATCGTCAAAATTACCTATTTGTGGTGCGTAAATAAAGTGTTTCATGACTTTTTTCACTAAAAACCCAGATGGAATATGTATGGTATACCAAAAAATCCCCCGAAAAACGAGGGATTTTTTTGCATAAAAACACGGAAAACTATTGAAAAATTGTGTGAAAAAATGTACAATTAGAATCGGCAGATTTTTTGGTTATACTTTTAAATTATTATAAAATGGAGGGCAAGAAAGAATGAGTAACGCAACACAAAGCTTAGCAGGCACAAGAATCACTTCTTTGCTTGACGCGAACAGTTTTGTTGAGATCGGCCAAAGTGTAACAGCCAGAAATACAGATTTCAACATGACTGAGAAAAAAGCACCTTCAGACGGTGTTATTACCGGATATGGTGTAATTGATGGAAATCTGGTGTATGTGTACAGCCAGGATGTTTCCGTACTGAACGGAACTGTTGGTGAGATGCATGCCAAGAAGATTACCAGACTTTATGATATGGCTATGAAGACCGGTGCCCCGGTGATCGGCCTGATCGACTGCGCAGGTCTCCGCCTTCAGGAGGCTACTGATGCACTGGAAGCATTCGGTGAGATTTATATGAAGCAGACTCTGGCATCCGGACTGATCCCACAGATCACAGGCATTTTCGGTACCTGTGGCGGTGGTATGGCTCTCGTACCAGCACTGACAGATTTTACCTTTGTTGAAGAGAAGAAAGGCAAACTGTTTGTAAACACCCCGAACGCCCTTGCAGGCAATAATATTTCCAAATGTGATACATCTGCTGCTAAATTCCAGAGTGAAGAGACAGGTCTCGTAGACGGAGTTGGTACTGAGGATGAGATCCTTGGAAAGATCCGTGAGCTTGTAACATATCTGCCATCTAACTGTGAGGACACCGATTCCTACATGGAATGCACAGATGATCTGAACCGTGTATGTGAGGACATTGAGAACTGCACAGGTGATACAGCTATCGCACTTTCCAGAATCGCAGATAACGGACAGTTCTTCGAAGTAAAGGCTGACTACGGCAAGAGCGTTGCTGTTGGATTCATCAGACTGAACGGAGCAACTGTTGGTGCTGTTGCAAACAGAAGCGAGAGCTATGACGCTGAGGGCAATAAGGTATGGGAATCTGACGGAAGTCTTTCCGCAAGAGGCGCAAGAAAAGCTGCAGAGTTCGTGAAATTCTGTGATGCTTTCGAGATCCCGGTACTTACTCTTACTAACGTAAACGGCTTCAAGGCTACTGTATGTGGTGAGAAGATGATGGCAAAATCTGTTGGAGCACTGGTTCATGCATTTGCAGATGCTACTGTTCCGAAGGTTAATGTGATCATTGGCAAAGCATTTGGAACAGCTTACACAGCTATGAACAGCAAAGCAATCGGCGCAGACATGGTATACGCATGGGAGAATGCCCAAATCGGTATGATGGATGCTGATCTTGCAGCTAAGATCATGTATGCAGGCGATAATGCCGCTTCTCTTTCTGAGAAAGCAGCAGAGTATAGAGAGCTTCAGAACTCTGTTTCTTCCGCAGCAGCAAGAGGATATGTTGACACCATTATCAGCCCGGCTGATACAAGAAAATATGTGATCGGAGCATTTGAAATGCTGTTCACAAAAAGGGAAGAACGTCCGTCCAAGAAACATGGCACGGTCTAAGCGAGGTGGAGCATATGAAACAGATTTTTAAGAAAGTATCCTCCCTTTGCACAGTACTTCTCATGATGGCAGTGCTCACTCTTACCGGCGCTTCTTCTGTATGGGCCGAAGAGGTAGACGACACTGTGAAACAGACACTGGTTACCACTGCTGAGGGACTTACCGATACGATCATCGCACTCAGTGATGAGGATATAGACAATTATTCCCAGTCATCTGACGCGTTTACAGTTGGTGCAATGTCTGCATGGGCAGGTTCCAAGTCTGAGCTTGGCGCTCTCAAGGAGAGAACTGGCGAGACAGAGGTGAAAGCTTCTGATGACGGTTATACCGTTACCGTACCGGTTTCCTTTGAGAAAGCAGATGCAAACTTTGTTTATATTTTCGACGCTTCTACAGGAGCACCTACATCCCTTACTGTTGATGTACAGTACTCCATGGCAGAGACCTTAAGAAGAGCCGTTATGAATACCATCATGGGTATTGCAATTGTATTCATTGTTCTTATTTTCCTCAGCTTCCTGATCTATCTGTTCAGATTTATCCCGAATCCGGAAGCGAAGAAAAAAGCACAGGCAGCACCTGCACCTGCTCCGGTGGCAGCACCAGTGGAAGTACAGGAGACTGCAGATGATACAGAACTGATCGCGGTTATCGCAGCAGCAATCGCAGCAGCTGAGGGAACCACTACAGATGGATTTGTTGTTCGTTCCATCCGCAAAATCAATCGTAAAAAAAGATAAGTACAGGAGGATCCTAAAATGAAAAGTTATACAATTACCGTTAACGGAACAGCATATGAAGTAACTGTTGAAGAGACAGGAAGCGTTTCCGCACCAGTAGCTGCAGCTCCTGCAGCAGCACCGAAAGCAGCACCTGCACCGAAGGCAGCTCCTAAGGCAGCAGCTGGAGCAGGTTCAGTTAAAGTTACAGCTTCCGTACCTGGAAAGGTTCTGAAAATCGCTGCAAGCGTTGGACAGGCTGTAAAAGCTGGTGACAGCATTGTAATCCTGGAGTCCATGAAGATGGAGATCCCGGTAGTAGCTCCTCAGGACGGAACCGTTGCAAGCATTGATGTTGCAGAAGGTGCCTCTGTAGAAAATGGAGATACCCTGGCAACAATGAACTAAGTCGGGAGGTAATAGGATGTCTTACGTAGCAGACACTTTGTCCAACCTGATCCATCAGACCGCATTCTTTAACCTGACATGGGGTAACTACCTGATGATCGTGGTTGCTTGTGTATTCTTATATCTTGCCATTGCAAAAGGATTTGAGCCGCTTCTGCTTGTTCCGATTGCATTTGGTATGCTCCTTGTTAATATTTATCCAGACATTATGGCGAATCCGGAAGACATGTCCAATGGTGTTGGCGGTCTCCTCCATTACTTCTATATCCTTGATGAGTGGAGTATTCTTCCTTCCCTTATCTTCATGGGTGTAGGTGCCATGACAGACTTCGGTCCGCTGATCGCGAACCCGAAGAGCTTCCTGATGGGTGCTGCAGCACAGCTTGGTATCTACATGGCTTACTTCCTTGCAATCTTCCTTGGATTCAATGGTAAGGCAGCCGCAGCGATTTCCATCATCGGTGGAGCTGACGGCCCGACCTCCATTTTCCTTGCTGGTAAGCTGGGACAGACAGCTCTTATGGGACCGATCGCCGTGGCGGCATATTCCTATATGTCACTGGTTCCGATCATCCAGCCTCCGATCATGAAACTGTTCACAACTGAGAAAGAGCGTAAGATCAAGATGGAGCAGCTTCGTCCTGTATCCAAGCTTGAGAAGATTCTTTTCCCGATTGTGATCACCATCGTTGTCTGCATGATCCTTCCTACAACAGCTCCTCTTGTTGGTATGCTTATGCTTGGTAACCTGTTCAGAGAGTGCGGTGTTGTAAAACAGCTTACAGAGACAGCTTCCAATGCACTTATGTACATCGTAGTTATCCTTCTTGGTACATCTGTTGGTGCTTCCACAAGTGCAGAGGCATTCCTTAATGTTGATACTCTGAAAATCGTTGTATTAGGTCTTGTGGCATTTGCGTGTGGTACTTTTGGCGGTGTTATGCTTGGAAAGCTTATGTGCAAGCTCACAGGCGGCAAGATCAATCCGCTTATCGGTTCCGCTGGTGTATCTGCGGTACCTATGGCAGCCCGTGTTTCCCAGAAGGTTGGTGCTGAGGCTGATCCGACCAACTTCCTTCTGATGCACGCAATGGGACCAAACGTTGCCGGTGTTATCGGTACAGCTGTTGCTGCCGGTGCATTCATGGCTATTTACGGAATCTAATAATGCCAGGGTTTCAAAGTCGAAAAGCCGTTCGTGCCTGCACGATAAGACGATTGACCTTGAAACCCGTATAAAATAAATAAGGAGAACAATTATGGCAGAAATTGAAAAAAAACCTGTTAAAATTGTGGAAACCATTCTGCGTGATGCACATCAGTCCCTGATTGCAACCCGTATGACAACAGAGCAGATGCTTCCAATCGTTGATAAACTTGATAAAGTAGGCTACCATGCAGTTGAGTGCTGGGGCGGTGCTACTTTCGATGCAAGCCTTCGTTTCCTTCATGAGGATCCGTGGGAAAGACTTCGTAAATTACGTGATGGATTCAAGAACACTAAGCTGCAGATGCTTTTCCGTGGCCAGAACATTCTTGGATACCGTCCATACGCAGATGATGTTGTTGAATACTTTGTTCAGAAATCCCTGGCAAATGGTATCGATATCATCCGTATCTTTGACTGTATGAACGATCTTCGTAACCTTCAGACTGCTGTACATGCTGCAAATAAGGAGCATGGTCATGCACAGGTTGCTCTTTCCTATACACTGGGTGATGCTTATACTCTTGAGTACTGGACAAGCATTGCAAAGCGTATCGAGGAAATGGGTGCAGATTCCATCTGTATCAAGGATATGGCAGGACTTCTTCTTCCATATAAAGCAACTGAGCTTGTTACAGCTTTAAAAGAGACTGTTAAGATCCCGATCGATCTTCATACACATTACACATCAGGTGTGGCTTCCATGACTTACTTAAAGGCTGTTGAAGCTGGTGTTGATATCATTGATACTGCAATGTCTCCATTTGCACTGGGTACTTCCCAGCCTGCAACTGAGGTTATGGTTGAGACCTTCAAGGGTACTCCATATGATACAGGATTTGACCAGCAGCTTCTTGCTGAGATCGCTGACTACTTCCGCCCAATGCGTGACGAGGCTCTTGAGAGCGGTCTTCTGAATCCGAAGAACCTTGGTGTTAATATCAAGACTCTTCTGTATCAGGTACCAGGTGGTATGTTATCCAACCTTACTTCCCAGCTGAAAGAGCAGCACGCAGAAGATAAATTCTACGATGTTCTTGAGGAAGTTCCGCGTGTACGTAAAGACCTTGGTGAGCCGCCGCTTGTTACTCCGTCTTCCCAGATCGTTGGTACACAGGCTGTATTTAACGTTCTTATGGGCGAGAGATACAAGATGGTTACCAAAGAGACCAAAGATGTTCTCAGCGGAAAATATGGTGCAACAGCCAAACCATTCAATCCGGAAGTACAGAAGAAATGTATCGGCGACACCGTGCCGATCACCTGCCGTCCGGCAGACCTTCTTGATAACGAGCTGGATAAACTTGAGGGCGAAATGGCTCAGTACAAAGAGCAGGATGAGGATGTTCTGTCCTATGCACTGTTCCCACAGGTTGCTACTGACTTCTTCAAGTATCGTCAGGCTCAGCAGACAAAGGTTGATGAGACTGCTGCTGATACAAAGAACGGAGCATATCCGGTTTAATCAGTAATGAATATATTTCTGTGGGCCTGGAAACTGTGCCGATAGAAACATGATGAAAGACACGTGCAGAAAAGATTATTTGCACGTGTCTTTTTAAAAAATATACGTGAAATCTGTTTGAATTTCTAAGTGGAATTGCAGTCAGACAGAGTTATGAAAGGTATGTAAATGAGTAAAGTACTGATCATTGGCGGCGGAGCTGCCGGAATGATGGCTGGTGTATTTCTTGGAAGAGCAGGACATGAGGTCCATATCCTGGAAAAGAATGAAAAGCTGGGAAAGAAAGTATATATTACAGGAAAAGGCAGATGTAATGTTACAAATAACTGTGACACAGAGGAGCTGTTCAGGGCAGTTATGAGTAATCCCAAGTTTCTGTACAGTGCCTTTTATTCTTTTACACCACAGGATGTAATGGAATTCTTTGAAGAAGCGGGAGTTCCGTTGAAGACAGAAAGAGGAAACCGTGTCTTTCCAGTGTCAGACCATTCTTCTGATATTATCCGGGGACTGGAGCGGGAGCTTAAGAAGGCTGGCGTGCATGTTCATCTCCGGACAGAAGTGAAAGCTGTAAATATAGTACCCTTTGAAGAACCAGGTGTAGAGGAGAAGAAAGCACATCATAATAAAGTGAACGGGGTGACCTTATCCGACGGAAGCTTTATGGAAGGTGACCAGGTGCTGGTTGCCACTGGAGGACTTTCTTATCAGGCGACAGGTTCTACCGGGGATGGATATCGGTTTGCGAAGGAGACGGGGCATAAAGTGACGGAGCTTTCCCCATCTCTTGTTCCTCTTCGGACGAAAGAGGAATATATTCCCAGGCTTCAGGGACTTTCCCTTAAGAATACAGAACTTACCATTAAATCTGGTAAGAAAGTGCTTTTCCAGGATTTTGGGGAAATGATGTTCACTCACTTTGGGGTAACAGGACCTATGATCCTGTCTGCCAGTGCCCATATTGGCAGACAGCTGGAGAAATCAGGAGAGCTTCAGGCATATCTTGATCTGAAACCTGCTCTTACCATGGAACAGCTGGATGGGAGAATCTTAAGGGAGTTTGAAGCTGGCCAGAATAAACAGTTCAAAAATGTGATCGGGGTACTTTTCCCATCTTCCCTGACTCCCGTTATGCTGGAGCTTGGAGGTATTTCCCCGGAGAAAAAGATTCATGATATTTCCAGAGAAGAAAGAATCCATTTTGAAGAACTGATAAAAGCCTTCCCATTTACCGTTAATGGAATGGGGGAATATAAGGAGGCTGTTATTACAAGAGGCGGTGTATCTGTAAAAGAGATCCAGCCGGGCACCATGGAATCAAAAAAAGTAAAGGATCTTTATTTTGCCGGAGAGGTTCTGGATCTGGATGCGGTGACTGGTGGATATAATCTTCAGATTGCATGGTCCACTGCATATCTGGCAGCTATGGCGTTGAAAAATGCCTGAAAATCTGTTATAAAATATAAAAAAGGTAACGGTTCAGGTCCAACTTCTCACACAAAGCGGGGCGTACAGATCGCAGAAATGATTTGAGGAGGCTGGCTCTAGGCTCTGAACAGTTGCAAAAGATGAATTGTACCAGGAGGTAACAGGGAAAATGGGATGTAATATTGCCATTGACGGACCGGCAGGAGCCGGCAAAAGCACCATTGCAAAAAGAGTGGCAAAGGAGCTTTCTTTTATTTATGTTGATACAGGTGCCATGTATCGTGCAGTTGCATTGTATCTGCTTAAGAAAGGGATTGACGGAAATGATTCCAGGGCGATTGCGGACAATTGCCAGATGGCAGAGGTTTCTATCCGTTATGAGAACGGGGAACAGATCGTAATCTTAAATGGAGAAAATGTAAATCCATATCTTCGTACAGAAGAGGTTGGAAATATGGCGTCCAAAAGCTCTGCCAACCCGGCAGTACGTGCACACCTTCTGAATCTGCAGAGAGAACTGGCGGCCAGAAATGATGTGGTTATGGATGGACGTGACATCGGTACGACAGTTCTTCCAGACGCACAGGTGAAGATTTATCTGACTGCCAGCGTAGAGACAAGAGCGAAAAGACGCTATGACGAATATCTGGCAAAGGGAGAGAAGGCGGATCTGGAGGAAATCAAGAAAGATATTGAAATCCGTGACCACCAGGATATGACGAGGGAGATTTCCCCACTTCGCCAGGCTGATGATGCAGTTCTTGTGGACTCTTCCCTTATGAATATTGATGAAGTTGTAGCTGCAATTCTTGCAATTTACAAGGAGAAAGTGAAATAAATCATGAAAGTAAAGGTCGCAAAAACAGCAGGCTTCTGCTTTGGCGTGCAGCGCGCAGTAGACAAGGTTTATGAGCTGATCGACAGCTGTCCGGACAAGCTTTTTACTCTTGGTCCCATTATTCACAATGAAGAAGTGGTAAATGACCTGGAGAAAAAAGGTGTCCGTGTGGCAGGAGAGGAAGACCTGGAGAAACTTCCCAAAGGAAGCACTGTGGTGATCCGTTCCCATGGCGTAGGCAGGATGGTTTATGACCAGCTGGAAGAATATGGACTTTCTTACGTGGATGTGACTTGTCCGTTTGTTCTGAAAATCCACAGGATCGTGGAGAAGGAGAGTAAGGCTGGTTCTCATATTGTGATCATCGGAGATCCGGATCATCCGGAGGTTGTAGGAATCTGCGGCTGGTGCATGGGCCCGTATACGGTGATCCGTACCGAACAGGATGCACTGGATTTTGTGCCTCCCCAGGGGAAAAATGTGTGTATTGTGTCGCAGACAACATTTAATTATAATAAATTTAAAGATTTAGTTGAAATTCTCCGCAAAAAGAGGTATGATAATACTGTTTTAAATATTCTTAATATTTTAAACACTATTTGTAATGCTACCGAAGAACGGCAGAGAGAAGCAAAGAGCATAGCCGGAGAGGTAGACACTATGTTAGTCGTAGGTGGCCGGCATAGTTCCAATACTCAAAAGCTGTTTGAAATATGTAAAAAGGAATGTGAAAATACTTACTATATACAAACACCTGTAGACTTGGATTCAGATATGTTCCAATGCAGTAGTTATGTAGGTATTACAGCAGGGGCTTCAACCCCAAAGAAAATTATTGAGGAGGTTCAAGAACATGTCAGAATTAAGTTTTGAACAGATGCTGGAAGATTCCGTAAAAACAATCAGAAATGGAGAAATCGTACAGGGAAAGGTCATCGATGTGAAAGAAGATGAAATTATCCTGAATATTGGCTATAAGGCTGATGGTATCATCACTAAGAGCGAATATAGCAATGATCCTTCCGTAGTACTCACAGACGCTGTACATGTAGGTGACTCCATGGAAGCCAAAGTGCTTAAGGTAAACGATGGCGAAGGCCAGGTTATCTTAACCTACAAGAGACTTGCTGCAGAGAAAGGCAACAAACGCCTTGAGGAAGCATTCGAGAATCAGGAAGTATTAAAAGCTCCTGTAACTCAGGTACTTGATGGTGGATTATGTGTTAACGTCGAGGAGACACGTGTATTCATTCCTGCAAGCCTTGTTTCCGACACATATGAGAAAGATCTCAGCAAATATGCTGATCAGGAGATTGAGTTCGTTATCACAGAGTTCAATCCAAGAAGACGTCGTATCATTGGTAACCGCAAACAGCTTCTTGTTGCTGAGAAAGCTAAGAAACAGCAGGAGCTTATGGAGCGTATCAATGTTGGCGATACAGTAGAAGGTGTTGTTAAGAACGTTACAGATTTCGGTGCATTCATCGATCTTGGCGGCGCTGACGGTCTGCTTCACATCTCTGAGATGTCCTGGGGCAGAGTAGAGAACCCGAAGAAAGTCTTCACAGTTGGTGAGACTGTTAAGGTTATGATCAAAGATATCAAGGGCGAGAAGATTGCTCTTACAATGAAATTCCCGGAGGAGAATCCATGGCTTACAGCTGCTGAGGATTTCGCTGTTGGTAATGTAGTAACTGGTAAAGTTGCTCGTATGACAGACTTCGGTGCATTTGTAGAGCTTGCACCTGGAGTAGATGCACTTCTTCACGTATCCCAGATTTCCAGAGAGCACGTTGCAAAACCATCTGATGTACTTACTATCGGACAGGAGATTCAGGCAAAAGTTGTTGACTTCAATGGCGAAGACAAGAAGATCAGCCTGAGCATGAAAGCTCTTGAGGCTCCGGCAGAGGAAGCACCTGTAGAGGAATAATTGAACAAATAACCGCCATTCACAGATTGTGTGAGTGGCGGTTGATTTTGGTATCGTGAATATGGTATTAGAGCCTTTTTCAAACACGCTCTAGCCAAAAGGCATTGTCTGATATGGATGATGCCTTTTTTGCGTAAAAGGAAAATTCTGATGCACCTGGGTCAGCTTCTGTGTTGGTTCAGCTTCCAGAATAAATATTCTATGGTATGTACCAGATATTGCTTTTGTTTTTCTGTATTTTCCAGAAATTCTTCGGAACAGGGAAACCAGGTATAGCAGGTGTCCCTTGTGGAAGATTTTTTTAATCCCTTTTCCATAAATTTACTGATGGATTTCGGCACTGCCATATCTTCTCCGGGAAGATAGTCATAATCTTTATAATTGCTGTAATACTGACGGATACGGCCATTTACAGGCTTTACAAGAAGACTGACAAGATGATCCTGGCCGATAATGTAGAACTCCTGGATGTTGTTTGAAAAGGGGGCGGGAAGAGGATAATGCAGTTTCATCTGCAGAATCAGATTTTCCCCGTCAGAATCTGTTCCGTTCACATCGAAATCCCCATCTCTAAGCCTTAGATATCCCATCATTCTGAAAACATCTCCAAGTCCTAAAAGATCTTCCATATTATGTCCCACAATGGTGTCCAGATCGGTCTGGTTTCTATGTGCCACGTACTTCTTGTATATTTTGATGCATTCGCCACCGTTACAATATACGCGCTTGTGCTCCCCGAGAAAAGTTTCCATCTGTTCCTGCTTAAGGCCTGGAAGCTTCAGGAACCCTTTTAGAGGACGAAGAACTTTATAAAGATCAAAAGAAGGAATTCCCTGGAAGGGATCCGAAAGCTCATGAAACTGACAGCGGGCCTGTAAATAGGACTGGTCGAACGAATCTCCATTGTACTGGATGGTGCAGGTAAAATTTTTTATAAATTCTGAAAAAACCTCCAATAGTGCTTTTTCATCCCGGAAATCAGGGGAAAGCCATTGATACAGCTGCCAGGAATCGTCTTCATAGCAAATTGCACCAATTAAATACAAAAAAGAGGAATTTCGTCCCAGTCCGGTTGTCTCGATATCATAAAAAAGTGGCGAAAAATTGACATCACAAGTGTTGTTTCCAGATAAATTTTTAACAGTCTCAAAGTCTGGAAACCCTTGTAAAATCGGCATTTTTTTAACAATCAGCATGCTTATACTCCTTTCATGGATTGTATTCAATTATACACATTTTTTTTCTTTTTAGGTAGTGAATTTTTTTACAAAATGATGTATAGTAAAATATATAGAATAGTCAGAATATATAAAAGAAAAGGAGAAACATATGTGGGATTTGATGATTAATGGTGTGGATTTCTATCACATTGCCAATTGGTTTTACATATACAGTTTTCTTGGCTGGCTGTGGGAAACCTGTTTTGTATCGGTGAGAAAGGGAAAGCTGGTAAACCGTGGATTTATTAACGGTCCTTTGTGCACCATTTATGGATGCGGAGCACTGGCAGTATATCTGATCCTTCTCCCGGTAAGCGACAATCTGTTGCTCTTGTTTGTGGGAGGAGTCGTAGTTGCCACCGCATTGGAATATGTGACAGCTGCATTGATGGAGAGCATCTTCCATACGTCCTGGTGGGATTACAGTGATAAGAAGTTTAATTTCCAGGGACGTATCTGCCTGGGCTGTTCCCTTGGCTGGGGATTATTTACAGTAGGACTTTTCCGTATCCTTCACCCGGTAGTGGAGGATTTCACGGAGTTGTATACAAGAAGAACCGGGGAAATCGCAGTCTGTGTGATCACAGTTGTCTATATAGTAGATTTTGCATTTTCCGCTGCAGCAGCGTTCCATATCCACGAGCGTATCCCTGCATGGGAGCAGGCACTGGATCAGATGCGTGCAGAACTGCTTTTGCAGACCCGTGAGAAGATGGAGAAACTGGAAGAGAACAGCGGACTTTCCAGAGACCGTTTGAAAAAACAGCTGGAGAGCAAGCTGGAACGGCTTGATGAAGTTGCTCTGATCAAGGAACTGGATGAGAAGCGAAGCGCTATGATGGCGGAGATCTCAGAAGAGCTGCAGAAGCGTAAAGAGGCAATGGCTGGAAAGACCAGCTATAACATGCAGCGTTTCGTAAAGGCATACCCGAACCTGAACCGTGGCTATAAGCTCCATAAGAGATACGGTTTTGGACGGAAAAACAAAGATGCCAAATAATAAAAGGCGTTAAAAAGTATTGAAACAGGATGCATAAGCATCTGAGACTGTATAGGTCAGACAAAAAGAAAATGAATATAAATCAAAAAGACAAGAAATCAGGTTGCTGCAGACAAAAGAGTCAGTGATCAAATAATATAAAGGCGGTGAAGATAAGTGCGGTTAACTTTTAAAGGCGGTGTACACCCATTCGAGGGAAAAGAAATGTCAAAGGACTGTCCGGTGGAGAAATATTTCCCCAAGGCAGATCTTGCGTATCCATTGTCCCAGCACATTGGTGCTCCGGCCAAACCAGTGGTAGCAAAAGGCGACCATGTGCTGGCTGGACAGATGATCGCGGAAGCAGGAGGATTTGTATCGGCTCCTATTCATGCTTCTGTATCCGGTACGGTGAAAGGCATTGAGAAGCGTCTGACAGCTACCGGAGGTATGGCAGATGTCATTATCGTGGAAAATGACGGACTGTATGAAGAGGTGGAGTTCCATCCGGCAGATCCGGCAGGACTTACCAGAGAGGAGATCATTGGCAGAATCCGTGACGGAGGAGTGGTAGGTCTTGGAGGAGCGGGATTCCCTACACATGTGAAGCTTTCCCCTAAGGAACCAGACAAGATCGAGTACATACTGGTAAATGGTGCAGAATGTGAGCCTTATCTGACAAGTGATTACAGGCGCATGATGGATCAGCCGGAAAAAGTGGTAGAGGGCCTGAAAATCGTTGTAGGGCTTTTCAAAAATGCAAAAGGCTGTATCTGCATTGAGGATAACAAACCTGACTGTATTGCAAAAATGAAAGCACTGACGGAAGGTATCCCGAAAATTGAAGTAAAGGAAATGGTGACCAAATACCCCCAGGGTGGTGAGCGTACCCTGATCTATGCGGTTACCGGAAGAGAAATCAATTCTTCCATGCTTCCTGCAGATGCTGGCTGTATTGTAGATAATGTTGAAACAATTTGCAGTATTTATGATGCGGTGGCACTTGGAAGACCGATCATGAAACGTATTTTCACTGTAACGGGCAAAGGAATCAACAAGCCATCCCATTTTGAAGTCTGTACAGGAACGGATATGGCCGAGCTGATCGAAGCAGCAGGAGGACTGAAAGAGAATGCCGGAAAAGTAATCTCTGGCGGTCCGATGATGGGATTTGCAATGTACGATTTACACGTACCGTGTGTGAAGACGTCTTCTTCCCTTTTGTGTATGCAAAGTGATCCAGTCTCCGATGCAAAGGCAGAAGAGACTGCCTGCATCAATTGTGGACGATGTGTAAGTGTCTGTCCGGGACATGTGATCCCAGCCAGACTTGCTACTTTTGCACAGCGGGGAGATATGGAGAACTTCCAGAAGTTTGACGGAATGGAATGCTGTGAATGCGGATGCTGCAGCTACATCTGTCCGGCCAAACGACCGCTGACCCAGAGTATCAAGTCCATGCGTAAAATGGTGCTGGCAAGCAGGAAGAAGAAATAATAAGGGGGAAGAAACGAATGGAACAAATGTTTAACGTATCATCTAATCCCCATGTCCGGGCAAGGATGACCACTGCAAAGATCATGCAGCTGGTTACTATCGCACTTTTGCCTGCTGCCATTGTGGGAATTTACAATTTTGGATTAAAGGCACTGGCTGTTATGGTGGTATCAACCGGTACAGCTGTGCTTTCTGAGTGGTTATACGATCACTTTATGCACAAAAAGAATACAATAAAGGATTTCAGCGCGGTTGTGACAGGACTTCTGATCGGCATGAATATGCCGGCTGGCATTCCCCTTTGGATTCCGGCGCTTGGAAGTATTTTTGCAATCATTGTGGTAAAACAGCTTTTCGGAGGCCTTGGCCAGAACTTTATGAACCCGGCGCTGGCTGCCCGTTGTTTTCTTATGATTTCCTTTGCCGGAAAGATGACGGATTTTTCTGTATCCGATAAGTTTAAAGGTGCTGTTGACGGAGTGACAGGTGCGACAGCGCTGGCTTCTCTTCGTGACCATGGCTATATGGCTGGTGCATCTGTGCCGGTGAAAAACCTGATCATCGGTAACGTTCAGGGAACCATTGGTGAGACCTCAGTGATCGCAATCCTGATCGGTGCAGCAATCTTACTTTGCTACAAGGTGATCAGTGCAAGGATTCCGCTTACCTATATTGGCAGCTTTGCAGTTTTCGTGATCATCTATATGCTTGCGTCAGGCAAAGGCTTTGATGTGAATTACCTGTTTACCCATATCTGTGGTGGTGGACTGATGCTTGGAGCATGGTTTATGGCAACGGATTACGTTACAAGCCCGATCACACCGAAAGGACAGTATGTATATGGTGTCTGTCTTGGTGTGCTTACCGGAATCTTCCGTATTTTCGGAGCTTCTGCAGAGGGCGTATCCTATGCGATCATTTTCTGTAACCTTCTGGTACCGCAGATCGACCGCTTTACCCGTCCGGTTGCTTTTGGAAAAGGAGGCGCGAAGAAATGAAAAATAAGATCGTGAAAGATACTCTTGCGCTGACGGTGATCACATTGATCTCAGGTCTGCTCCTTGGTGTGGTAAATGATATTACGGCAGGCCCGATCGCAAACCAGCAAGCAAAAGAGAAGGAAGAGGCATATAAAGCTGTATTTGCAGATGCTGCATCTTTTGAAGTGGTTACAAGCGGGGAAGATGCTGATCTGGAAAGTTACCTGGATGAAAACGGCTATACAGCCCAGAATATTGATGAAGTGATGCTGGCAAAGGACGACCAGGGAAATGAACTGGGCTATGCATTTACCGTAACCACAGCAGAAGGCTATGGCGGGGATATCCAGTTCGCAATGGGAATTCAGGATGACGGTACTTTGAATGGAATCTCTATTTTGTCTATCAGTGAGACAGCAGGTCTTGGAATGCGTGCGACAACAGATGATTTCAAGAATCAGTTCAAGGATAAAAATGTAGAAAAATTTACTTATACGAAAACCGGTGCCACCAGTGATGATGAGATTGACGCTTTAAGCGGTGCGACGATTACCACAAACGCTATGACAAATGGTGTCAATGCAGGACTTGCCGCATTTCGTTATGAGAAAGGGGGCAGTCAGCAATGAAAAAAAATACACCTTCTGAACGGCTGATCAATGGTATTATCAAAGAAAATCCTACCTTTGTGCTGATGCTTGGTATGTGTCCTACACTGGCGATTACCACATCTGCCATCAACGGTATTGGAATGGGACTTACTACAACGGTGATTCTTGCAGCGTCCAACCTGATGATTTCCCTGCTCCGTAATTTTATTCCGGACAGTGTGCGTATGCCTGCTTATATTGTTGTCGTAGCATCCTTTGTAACAATTGTGCAGATGCTTCTTCAGGGATTTATTCCGTTCCTGTATTCTTCCCTTGGAATCTATATTCCGCTGATCGTTGTAAACTGTATCATCCTGGGAAGAGCAGAGGCCTATGCATCCAAGAATAAACCGATTCCTTCTCTGTTTGATGGTATCGGCATGGGACTTGGATTTACTTTAAGTATCACCTGCATCGGTGCGGTACGTGAACTGATCGGCGCCGGAAGTATTTTCGGCAAACAGATTCTTCCTCTTGCAGACGCTGCAGCAGGAAAAATGGGCTATGAGCCTGTAACCATTTTTATTCTTGCACCTGGCGCATTCTTTGTCCTTGCGTTTTTATCTGCGATCCAGAACAGATTTAAACTTGGCGCTGCCAAACGTGGCATTGATCCAAGTAACCCGGATTGCAAGGGTGGCTGCGCTTCCTGCGGAAACACCATGTGCTCAGGAAAAAGGGGGTAAGGGAAGATGAAAGAATTATTGCTGATCATTGTAAGCTCTGCGCTTGTAAATAACGTAGTCCTCAGCCAGTTTATGGGACTTTGCCCATTCCTTGGCGTATCTAAGACTACTGACACAGCTGCTGGTATGGGCGGTGCGGTTATTTTCGTAATCACTTTATCCTCCTTTGTAACCAGTGTGATCTATAAGCTGATTCTTCAGCCGTTAGATCTGACTTATCTTCAGACGATCGTGTTTATTCTGATCATTGCAGCGCTGGTGCAGTTTGTGGAAATGTTCCTGAAAAAGAGCATGCCCTCTCTTTACAAAGCGCTGGGCGTGTATCTGCCATTGATCACCACCAACTGTGCAGTTCTTGGTGTGGCACTGACAAATGTGCAGAAGGATTATAACATTCTGGAAGGTACTGTAAACGGTTTTGCAACTGCATTTGGTTTCTCCATCTCTATTGTGCTGATGGCAGGAATCCGTGAGAAAATTGCCTACAATGATATTCCGGAGTCATTCCAGGGATTTCCAACTGTTCTTCTGACAGCTGGTCTGATGGCAATTGCATTCTTTGGATTTTCAGGATTAATTTAAGGAGGCGTCAGGATGAATATTAGTGCGATTATAGCAGCAACAATTCTGGTTGCGGCAGTAGGCCTCTTCATCGGTGTTTTCCTTGGAGTAGCCGGAAAAAAGTTTGCGGTAGAAGTTGATGAGAAGGAAGTTGCCATAAGGGAAGCACTTCCTGGCAATAACTGTGGTGGCTGCGGTTATCCGGGCTGTGATGGTCTGGCAGCGGCAATCGCAAAGGGAGAAGCGCCTGTGAACCGCTGCCCGGTAGGCGGTGAGCCTGTTGGAAAAATTATTGCAGGAATCATGGGACAGGAGGTAGTGGAGACTGCCCGCCAGGTAGCTCATGTGAAATGTTCTGGTACCTGTGAAAAGGCGAAAGAAGAATATGTATATACAGGCGTGGAAGATTGTGAGATGCTCCCATTCGTTCCAAATGGTGGTGCGAAAGCCTGTACATATGGTTGTTGCGGGTTTGGAAGCTGTGTGAAGGTCTGTCCGTTTAATGCGATTCATATTGTGGATGGAATTGCAGTGGTGGACAAAGAAGCGTGCAAAGCCTGTGGCAAATGTGTTGCCAAATGTCCGCGACATCTGATCGAGCTGATTCCGTATGATCAGAAGGTAGTCGTAGACTGCAGTTCCCATGACAAAGGCAAACAGGTGATGACAGCTTGTGAGATCGGCTGTATCGGCTGCAAGAAATGTGAGAAGACCTGTCCGAACGGGGCAGTTACAGTAGAAGATTTCTGTGCACATATCGATTATGAGAAATGCACAGGATGTGGGGCTTGTAAGGAAGCCTGTCCGAGAGGGGTTATCCGGGAAGCGTGAAGTATTCGCCAAGTTTTAAAATAGCCAGGAAAAAATATCCGTAACATAAAGGTTTTTAACCTGATTATTTGATTAAATAAAAATTAATGGGAAGAGATAAGAAGTCTGTATTCTGACATAATTTGTATTTAAGTCAGAATGCAGGCTTTTTTTCCTTTGAATGGTATGATATGATAATACTATTATTTTGCAGCAACGTAACTATTCAGCCGGCAGTATTTTGCAAGGTGCTTTCGCTTGTAACTGTGAAGGGACTGAACATTACGAAATAACACACAAAAGAGGAGACTAGCGCATGATCTGGAAATTACTTTGGCTGTTTCTGATCTATTCCTTTGCAGGATGGGTTTTAGAGACAGTTCTGGCATCCCTGAAACAAAAGAAATTTGCGAACCGCGGAATTATTAACGGACCATTTTGTTTGATATACGGCTTTGGCGGAATTTTTATCACCGCATTTACAGGAGAACTGACAGGTATCTGGCTGTTTATGGGCTGTGCCATTGTGGCATCTGTAGTAGAGTGGATTGCCGGTCATCTGATAGAAATGTGGTATCACGAGAGATGGTGGGATTACCGGAAATTCAAATGGAACCTGGATGGTTATATCAGTGTTCCTACATCCTGTATCTGGGGTCTTCTGGGCGTATTTATAATCAGAATCGGGAATGGACTTTGTATCAATCTATATAATCTTCTTCCAGGTCTGATAAGCCGGATCATTGTCCTGGCTGTGCTCGGTCTTCTTGCAGTGGATGCCATTGCTACATTGACGATCCTTTTCGGACATAGCAAAAATCCGGAGAAGTGGATTGCCACAGAGAAGAACATAGATTCTGTAACCTGGAAGCTTGGGGCGAAGATCGATGATGTGGTAAACCGTCGAATAACCAAGGCCTATCCGCAGAAGCAGCACACAGAGAAAGAAGAATCCCATCCGGAGATTTTTGCCTATGGCTGTAGTTTTTACAAAATTGTGCTTCTGTTTTTTATTGGTGCTTTCCTTGGAGATATTACGGAGACGATTTTCTGCAGGATCACAGCAGGCGTGTGGATGAGCCGCAGCAGTGTGGTGTGGGGAGATTTCAGCATTGTATGGGGACTTGCCATTGCAGCAGTTACTGCTCTTCTTTACAGGTACCGGAATCGTTCGGAACAGTTCCTTTTCTGGATGGGAACCTTCCTTGGCGGTGCTTATGAATATATCTGTAGTGTGTTTACGGAAATTGTGTTTGGAACCGTATTCTGGGATTACAGTGATATTCCTTTTAACCTTGGAGGAAGAATCAATCTTTTGTATTGCTTTTTCTGGGGCTTTGCTGCAGTGGCCTGGTTTAAGATACTTTATCCCAGGGTTTCGAAGCTGATCGAGAAGCTTCCCATAAAATTTGGAAAGGTTATCACCTGGCTTCTGCTGATCTTCATGCTTGCTGACGGAATCGTCTCTAGTGCTGCACTTGCCCGTTATAATGCCAGAAGTAATGGCGTAGAGGCGTCAAACAGCTTTGAGAGCTGGGTGGATGAGAACTTTGATGATGCCAGGATGGCGAAGGTTTACCCGAAGGCGAAGAAAGTGGATACTTCACGAATTGTGACGGAGGCGAAATAGCGGAAAATATTTTGGCAAAGATTCTTAGAAGTAAGAGAGACGGAAATTTTATTTATCGTCGGAAATGAGCAGCTGGAATTGTTAAAATAACGTAAACTGTGTAAAGAACTGAAAAAAGAGCCATTTGCATATGTATCACAAATGTTAAATGTGCGTCAAAAGACAGGAAACACTATTGTTTTCTGAAAATTAGAATGTTATACTCCTTTCGGACATGGAAATAAGGGCCCACAAGTTTCCTTCCCCCACATCTGAAAGGAGTATTTTATTATTATGAAAAGAAAATATATCGCCGCAATTTTAACCGTTTTTGCAATGACAAGCGTTTGTTCCACAGCTTTTGCTTCTACCGATCATTATACAGACAGCAGTATTGTTGGTGCTGAAACCGGATGGGATGAATGGGTAGCAAACTGGGAGGAGACAGCTTCTGATTTTACAAAGGTATCCCTTACACCTGGAAAAGATGACACAGAACTGAATTTTGCATGGTATAGCGAGAAAACAGATTTTGACGCAACACCGGTTGTCCATTTCGGAACAGACAAAGAGAATCTGGATACATTTGAAGGGGAAGCAGGAGATGTAGACCAGGAGCTCACCGGTGATAAAGCTTATGAATATAACCATGTAACTGTAACAGGACTTGAGCCAAACACCACATATTACTATACAGTTGAGAAAAATGGTGAGCAGACAGAGCCTGTTGAATATACAACCAAAAGCACAGATACTGTAAAAATGATCTATGTTGGTGACCCGCAGGTAGGTGCTTCCAAAGGCCAGACACAGGATGGCGCAGAGCTGGTACCAGATGACGGAGCAGCAAATACAGCAGCAAGAAACGACGGTTTTTCCTGGAACCGTACTTTAAATACAGCACTTGCCCAAAATCCGGATGTAAACTTTGTGATTTCCGCAGGTGACCAGGTAAACAAAACTGGCGCAGCAAAGGAAGAAGAGTATGCTTCTTATTTAAGCGCAGATGCTCTTGCAAGTCTTCCGGTAGCAACTACAATTGGAAACCACGATTCCCTGAACCCGGATTATGCATATCATTTTAATAACCCGAACAATACTGAAAATGGTAAAACAGTAGCTGGCGGTGATTACTATTACAGCTATGGCGAGGGACTTTTCATTGTTCTGAATACCAATAACTATAATGTAGCTGAGCATCAGAATACCATTGAGGAAGCAGTAAAAGCTTACCCGGATGCAAAATGGCGTGTTGTAACCATTCACCAGGATATTTACGGTTCCGGTCTTGACCACTCCGATACAGATGGAATGATCCTTCGTACACAGCTGACTCCGATTTTTGATGCAAATGACATTGACGTAGTACTTCAGGGACATGATCATACCTACAGCCGTTCCAAAATGCTTTATGGTGATGGACAGACACATGAAGGATATGAGTTCAGTCTGAATGCAGATGGAACAGACTACGACTGGGATCATGCTACCAATATTGCAACCGGTGAGCAGATTACTTTAAATCCAGAAGATGGGGATGAAGAGGCAAAGGCAGCACTTGATGCATTCCAGGAAGATAACCAGTGCTATACTATTGAGGATGTGGATGGAAATACAGTTACAGATCCCCAGGGAACTCTTTATATGACAGCAAACTCAGCTTCCGGTTCCAAGTACTATGAGCTTATTTCCACACAGCAGGATTACATTGCAGTCCGCAGCCAGAACTGGCTTCCAAGTTATTCTATCATTACAATGGATGCAGATAAATTTTCAATTGATACCTACCAGATCACAGATGATGGCAGCGTAGAGGCAATTGACGATACCTTTACCATTGAGAAGACTGCGAAATAAAACGATTGGAAATGAGTAATAAAAATGAATCAGATACAAAATAAAAACAACGCCGGACTTCGCTTTTCCAGGAAAGCAGTCTGGCGCTGTATTTTAGGATTATTAATTGTTATATTTGGGATTTTCGTTTACCGCCTGAACCAGGTGGACAAAACAGAACTGGTAGTCCGCACAGGACAGACTTTTGAAAAGGCAGAAGTGACCCAGATCCTTCAGGATAATCTGGATGCTAATGGAACACGTGTGGGAGAGCAGAAAGTGCGTGTGAGAATGCTCACCGGTGTCCGGAAGGGAGAAGAACTTGAAATAACCAGCAGTTCCGGTTATCTGTTCGGTGCTGCCTGTAAAGTGGGAATGAAAGTAATCGTCATGCAAAGTGTGGCTGGTGACACGACGATCGCCAGTGTCTATACCCAGGACAGGGAATGGGTGATCTACATTTTTGCAGGACTTTATCTGCTGGCACTGTGCGCTATAGGCGGACGCCAGGGTATAAAAGGGTGTATCGGTCTTGTGTTTACCTTTTTCTGTGTGATCTTTGTATATCTGCCATTGATCTACCGGAATGTATCTCCATTTGGAGCCGCTGTTTTTGTTTGCTTTATCACAACACTGGTGACCATGTATATGATCGGCGGTGCTACGAGAAAAACAATCGCAGCAACTATCGGAACAGTAGCCGGTGTAGTAATCGCAGGAATTTCAGCCCAGCTGTTCAGTATGGCTTCCGGAATTACCGGATACAATGTTTCGGATATTGAGACCTTAATGACACTCTGGAATACAAATGGAATTCAGGTAGGCGGACTTCTTTTTTCAGGACTTCTGATATCCTGTCTGGGAGCTGTAATGGATGTAGCAATGTCGGTGTGCAGTTCCATGTATGAGATTTATCAGCAGAATCTGTCCATGAGCCGCGGGGAGCTTTTCAAAGCCGGCATGCATGTGGCCCGTGATATGATGGGAACGGACAGCAACACCCTGATTCTTGCCTTTGCGGGCAGCAGTGTGAGCATGCTGCTTTTGGATTATGCGTATGACCTTCCTTATCAGCAGATCATCAATTCCAACAATATCGGAATCGCCATTATGCAGGGGCTTGCAGGAAGCTTTGGAATTGTTCTTTCGGTGCCGCTTACGGTTCTGATCTGTACTTTTTTATACCATGGGAAAATAGAAAATGGAAAAATAAAGATAGAAAAATAAAAATGGAAAAGTGCAGGAGCTTTGTAATATCCTTTCGTTATATACCTGGCGGAGGGATATTTTTTGCTTTATTGCATTGTTTACCCGCTGATGTAATCTATAAAATAACCATAATCTGTAAAATGAGCATATAAATTTACTTGTAAATTACCCGAATGAATGTTTGCTTTTTTTAAATGAATATGATATGATGACAAAGAATTTGTAACTGTTCATAGCCAGATGTTTTGGAGTCTGATTTTGAACAGGTACAAGGATTTTAAGCTTTCGGAGAAAATATATTTGATATAGATAAGCAGGAGGCAGCCCATGATCTCATTTGTCAAAGGAACTGTAGCAGATCTTACCGAAAATTCGGTGATCATAGAATCGGGGTACATCGGATTTGAAATAAATATGACAGGAAATGCCCTGGCCCAGCTCCACATCGGCCAGGAAGTGAAGATTCACACTTATTTCCAGGTAAGGGAAGATGCCATGGTTCTCTATGGTTTTTTCAATAAGGATGATTTACAGGTGTTTAAGCTCCTTCTGGGGGTAAATGGAGTGGGACCGAAGGCTGCACTGGGAGTTCTTGCCGGGATCACAGCAGATGAACTTCGGTTTGCAGTTCTTTCAGATGATGTAAAAACGCTGTCCAAGGCTCCTGGAATCGGTAAAAAGACAGCACAGAAGCTGATCCTGGAGTTGAAGGATAAGCTGAGCCTTGAGGAGGCCTTCGAACAGAAACTGGCGAATGAGCAGGCGCAGGCTGCTGCAGCAGAAGGCGCAGCTGGAATGACAGACGCGAAGCAGGAAGCTGTGGAAGCCTTGGTGGCTCTTGGATACAGCAGTACAGATGCACTTCGCGCTGTGCGTAAAGTGACGGATGTGGATCCGGCAGATGTAGAGGCAATCCTGAAAGCGGCGCTGAAGAATTTCTGAGAAAAATAAGGTAAGACATTCATAATTAAGAGGTATAGAATGGATAATCGTATTATAACTACTGAGGTTATGGAGGAAGATTTTTCCCTGGAGGGAAATCTCCGTCCCCAGACCCTGGACGAGTATATTGGTCAGGAAAAAACCAAGAATACATTAAAAATATATATAGAAGCAGCGAAGCAGCGCCACGATTCCCTGGACCATGTGCTTTTTTACGGCCCTCCGGGACTTGGTAAAACCACACTTTCCGGTATTATTGCCAATGAGATGGGAGTGCATATGAAGGTTACTTCCGGTCCGGCCATTGAGAAGCCGGGGGAGATGGCTGCCATTCTGAATAATCTTCAGGAAGGGGATATTCTTTTTGTAGATGAGATTCACCGTCTGAACCGTCAGGTGGAAGAGGTGCTTTATCCTGCCATGGAAGATTTTGCCATTGATATTATGATCGGGAAGGGTGCTTCTGCCAGATCCATCCGTCTTGACCTGCCGAGATTTACTCTGGTGGGAGCGACTACAAGGGCAGGACTTCTTTCTGCTCCTTTGCGTGACCGCTTCGGTGTCATTCATCATCTGGAATTTTACAGTAAAAAAGAGCTGACTACCATTATTATGCGTTCTGCCCAGGTGTTGGGAGTGGAGATCGATGCCAAAGGTGCCGGGGAAATCGCTATGCGTTCCCGAGGAACACCCAGGCTGGCCAACCGTCTGCTGAAGCGGGTACGTGATTTTGCCCAGGTGAAGTATGATGGCAGGATTACCTATGACGTGGCATGTTTTGCCTTGAATCTTCTGGAAGTAGATCAGTATGGACTGGATAAGCTGGACCGCCAGATCCTTACCACCCTGATCGTGAACTTTAAGGGAGGCCCTGTGGGACTTGATACCCTGGCTGCTGCTATTGGAGAAGATTCCGGTACGCTGGAGGATGTATATGAGCCATATCTGTTGAAAAATGGTTTTCTGAACCGTACTCCACGGGGAAGAATGGCTTCTGCACTGGCCTACGAACACCTTGGTTTTCCTGTTCCGGATACAGGCAAATAAAGTTTTATAAAAAAACCTATACTTTTCAACAATTTTCGATTATAATAAGGTTGTTTACATATAAAAGAGAAAACAGACCGGGCCCTGGAACGTCCGGAGTTTAAGAGTATAAAGACACAGGAGGCTTGAACGGATGGCGGTCAAGAATACAGCACAGGTGATCATCGGGGGGAAGATCATTACCCTTGGAGGATATGAATCAGAGGAATATTTCCAGCAGGTAGCATCATATATGAATAAGAAGATAGGAGAGCTGGAGACTGTGCCAGGATACGGCAGACAGCCAATGGAGACCAAGCATATGCTTCTCAGCCTGAATATTACAGACGATTATTTTAAGGCGAAGAAGCAGGTAGAGACTTATGAGCTTGATCTGCAGCAGAAGGATCAGGAGATGTATGATCTGAAGCATGAGCTGATCTCCCTTCGTATGCAGATCGAAGAAGCCCAGAAGAGTGAGCAGGAAGCTCTTGATGAGAAGAATCTTCTGGAAGGGAAAGTAAAGGAGCTTGAGAAAGAACTGGATGAAATGCTGAAATAAAAGCAGGAGGGATTGCCTAGGTGATTCCTCTTTTCATTTATAAGATTGTAAATAACAGACTTTCATTCATGTTGATGGCTGTGTAAGCAGATATGTCTGTTTAGAATAAAAATTGGAGGAACTATTTTGGAGCGGAATATAGAATTGCTGGCGCCTGCCGGCTACTATGAGGGGTTTGAAGCGGCGCTGGGGGCAGGCGCAGATGCTGTGTATGTAGGCGGGGCTATGTTTGGCGCCAGGGCATATGCCCGGAATTTTGATGAGGACGAGCTTCTTCGTGCTATTGATGTAGCCCATATTCATGGAAAGAAGCTGTACCTTACAGTTAATACCCTTCTAAAGAACAGAGAACTAAAAGAAGAACTGGTTTCCTATCTGAAACCTTATTACAACGCAGGACTGGATGCTGTGATCGTGCAGGATATGGGCGTATTTTCCCTTATAAGAGAGAAATTTCCTAAGCTTCATATTCATGCCAGCACCCAGATGACGGTGACAGGGCCAGAAGGAATGAAGTTCCTGGCAGAGCAGGGGGCTACCCGTGTGGTACCTGCGAGAGAGCTTTCCCTGCAAGAACTTTCGGCAATGCACAAGGCCTGTCCCATTGAGATAGAAGCTTTTGTACACGGTGCTCTTTGCTACAGTTATTCCGGCCAGTGCCTGATGAGCAGTCTGCTTGGTGGAAGAAGCGGAAACAGAGGCAGGTGTGCCCAGCCATGCCGTCTGCCTTACCAGGTGAAGAATTTTAAGAACCGGGAGCACAAAAAGGGAGAATTTTGTCCATTAAGTCTGAAAGATATCTGTACCATAGAGATCTTACCTGAGATCATTGCGGCTGGAGTTGTTTCCCTGAAAATCGAAGGAAGAATGAAGCAGCCAGCTTATACGGCAGGTGTGACTGGAATGTACAGGAAATATCTGGATCTTCTTTATGAATATGGTCCGAAGGATTACCATGTAGAGGAAAAAGATAAAAAATATCTGCTGGATCTGTTTAACAGAGGTGGTTCCTGTACAGGCTATTATAAGATGGGAAATGGTCCCCGGATGATGGCTTTTACCAATGAGAAGAAAACTGGCGAGGTGTCATTTGTACCCATCCAGCCAAAGGAAAAAATAACAGGAGAACTTCATCTTACCCCTGGGATGCCGGCCTTTTTAAAGGTATCGTGCCAGGGGGAAGAGGCAATCGCCTATACAGGTGAAGTACAACATGCGAAGAACCAGCCGGTAACCAGGGAACGGGTTTATTCACAGATGGATAAGCTTGGAAATACTCCTTTTGTGTGGGAGAAGCTGGATGTCCGGATGCCAGATGATCTGTTTGTTCCTATGAAGACGCTAAACGAAGTCCGTCACCTTGCACTGGAGAGATTAGAAGAAAATATTTTGCAGAAATACAGGCGGGATGCCGGAACTGAATGGATCGAAAAGATTGCCAAAGAGCCTGCGCCAAAGATTAGTGACGTTGTAATCTGTGAGAATGTTCCTCTTACAAAGACACAGTATATTCCGGTTTATGCGTCCTGTGAAAGTGAGGAAGCGGCAGAAATCCTTTGCCAGCAGGAAGAAATCAAAGGTATTTATCTGCCATATGCCCTTATGGAGAAATATTTGCAGACGGGCTTGGAAAAAGGAAAAGAAATGTACCTTTCCCTTCCTCATATTACAAGGGGAAATCCGCCAGAGGGTTATATACAGCAGGCACAGAAATGGCTGCAGGCAGGTATGACCGGATTTCTGGTGCGGAATCTGGAAACATACAGTATGCTGGCCAGAATGGGACTTTCAGATAAATGTGTGTTGGATCATTCCATGTATACGTGGAATGATGAAGCCATCCATTTCTGGAAGTACCAGAAGATCCTGAGAAATACAGTTCCTTTGGAATTAAATGAGAAAGAACTGCGGCACAGAGAGAATACAGGAAGTGAGATGGTGGTATATGGAAGACTTCCTCTTATGCACAGTGCCCAGTGTGTCCGCAAAAACACAACCGGCTGTAATGGACAGGAGGAGCAGCTTACATTAAAGGACCGGTATGACAAGGAATTTCCGGTAAAATGCTATTGTGATCCCTGGAAAATGGGAAATACAAAGAAGACAGGCCCCTGTTATAATATCATCTACAACAGTCTCCCTTACGGTCTGCTTCAGGAAGCGGGCAGAGTGAAGGCGCTTGGAGTATCTGCAGTCCGGCTGGCATTTACCATAGAAAGTGCTAAGGAGACGAAGCAGATCACAGAAGATTTTGTGGAGGCATATCAGGGCAGCCCTGTATCTTGTGAATATGAATTTACCAAAGGTCATTTTAAAAGAGGAGCCGAGTAAAGGCGTATGATTAATATTGTTGTTGAATTATCCAAATATGTGATCCTGACACTGATGATCGTTTACACGGTTTTGTGTTACTATCTGGTAGTGGGGAAGCATGCTTCAGACAGGAAAGGACTTTTACGAAGTCAGATCACGTTAACTTTTTTTCTTGATTTTACCGCATTTCTGGTAATATTTCTGAAAACCTTTGACTATAAGGTGGTTATATTTTATGCAGAGATGATGGTGTATTTTGCGATGATCCTGATCTTATACCGCAGGATCTACAGAAATGCATCCATGCTGCTGTTAAATAACATGTGTATGCTCTTAAGCGTGGGATTTATTATGCTGTGCAGGCTGGATATTTCTTCTGCAAATAAGCAGCTTCTGATCGTAGCATGTGGAAGTGCAGTGGCACTGGTGATCCCGGTTATGATCCGGAAGATGAAATTTCTCAAGGATCTTACCTGGCTGTATGCAGGGCTTGGAGTTGCCCTTCTTGGGGCGGTTCTTGTTCTGGCACAGACAAGTTATGGAGCGAAGCTTTCCCTTATGGGAATCCAGCCCTCAGAGGTGATCAAGCTTACCTTTGTATTCTTCATGGCATCACTTCTTGCAAGAGAGGTAACCTTTAAGAAGGTTGTACTGGCGACGATCGTGGCAGGCCTGCATGTGGGAATCCTGGTGCTTTCCAGGGATCTTGGAAGTGCAGTGGTGTTCTTTGTGGCGTATCTGGTACTGATCTATGTATCCACAAGGAAGCCAGCATATCTTTGCATCGGGCTTGCCGGCGGTGCTGCAGGTTCTGTGCTGGCATACCATCTGTTTGGACATGTGAGACAGCGTGTCAGTGCGTGGAAGGATCCGATGGCTGTTTATCAGAATGAAGGCTATCAGATCGTGCAGTCCCTGTTTGCTATTGGTACAGGAGGCTGGTTTGGAATGGGCCTTTGCCAGGGATCTCCGGAGAAGATTCCGGTTGTTAAGAATGACTTTATTTTCAGTGCGATCTGCGAGGAGCTTGGAGGGATTTTTGCAATCTGCCTGATTCTTGTATGCATGAGCTTTTTCCTGACAATTGTGGAAATCGCACTGCAGATCAAGAATCCGTTTTATAAACTGATAGCCATTGGCCTTGGCACAGAATATGCATTCCAGGTATTTCTTACCGTAGGCGGAGCCACCAAGTTCATTCCTATGACTGGTGTAACCCTTCCTCTTGTAAGCTATGGAGGAAGCTCCATTATGTGTATGATCCTGATGATTGCCATTATACAGGGCTTGTATATCTATAGAGAGGACGAGGACGAAGAAATTGAGAGACATCGACGAGAGGCGGCAAAGAGAGCGAGACAGAGAGCTGTTGAGGCTGCGGCAGAAAGAGATTACTAAAAAGCGCAAAGCCAGAAATAAAGAATATACCTTTGTTTCCATCTTCTTTGGAATCATCTTTATCAGCATGATCGGGTATCTGATTTATTTTGACGGCTTTAAAAGTGATGATTTTATTAACAGTCCCTATAACACCAGACAGGATTCCTTCTCAGACCGGGTGGTGAGGGGAAAGATCATGTCTTCTGACGGCCAGGTGCTGGCACAGACAGATGTAAGTGAAGATGGAACCGAGACCCGTAATTATCCTTATTCGAATATGTTTTCCCATGTGGTGGGATACGATTCCAATGGAAAAAGTGGTCTGGAATCCGAGGCGAATTTTACACTTCTGACCTCCCATTCCTTTTTCCTGACACAGATGAAGAACCAGTTCCTGAATGAGAAGAATACAGGAGATACAGTAATCTCTACTTTGAATGCCAACCTGCAGAGTGTTGCATATAACGCACTTGGTGACAGGAGAGGCGCAGTTGTGGTAATCGAGCCATCTACGGGCAAGCGGCTTGTGGAGGTAAGCAAACCGGATTTTGACCCGAATACCATAGAAGAGAACTGGCAGTATCTGGTAAATGACGAGAATGACAGCAGTCTTCTGAACCGTGCTACCAATGGCGCGTATCCGCCTGGTTCTACCTTTAAGGTGGTGACAGCACTGGATTATTTCCGTAAAAAAGGAACTTTCGAAGGATATAATTATCTGTGCGAGGGAAGCATTACACTGGAAGATCATACCATTCACTGTTACCACAATACCGTTCACGGACAGGAGAATTTCTATTCTGCATTTGCAAATTCCTGTAACTGTGCATTTGCAGATATCGGGGTGAAACTGGGCGGAGCATCCTTGCGTGAGACTGCAGAAGACCTTTTGTTTAATAAGAACCTTCCACTTACTTCATACAGGACCAGTAGCTTTTCCCTGGATAAAAACTCTGTCACACCTCTGATCATGCAGACTGCCATTGGACAGGGAAATACCCTTGTATCACCTATGCATATGGCACTGATCACCTGTGCCATTGCCAATGACGGTGTTCTGATGAAGCCATATCTTGTTGATGAGGTGGTTAATGACAATGGTGATTCTGTGAAGAAAACAGAGCCAGCGGAATATAAGAGACTGATGAGTTCAAATGAGGCAAATCTTCTTGGAAAGCTTATGAAGCAGGTAGTAGACTCTGGTACAGCGTCAGCTCTTTCCGGCAGAAGCTACACAGTAGCAGGAAAAACCGGTTCTGCAGAGTTCGACGAAGAAGGACACAGCCATTCCTGGTTTATCGGTTATTCGAATGTAGATGATCCGGACCTGGTGGTTGCGGTGATCGTGGAGAATGGCGGTTCTGGAAGCGAGGCTGCAGTGCCAATCGCGGGACAGATCTTTGACGCATATTATGCGAACCAGAATCAGTACGAATGATTCGAAGTGAAATCCATTCATATTCCTGTTGCCAGTTTTCTGAAAAAGAGGTATACTATATACAGTTTAGAAAACACACGCATTACAGGAGGATTGCAGCATGATAGAAGCAACTAGCTGTGGCGGTGTGGTAATTCATCGAGGTAAGATTCTTGCATTATATAAATCTTACAAAAACCGTTACGAAGGCTGGGTTTTACCGAAAGGAACCGTAGAGCCTGGAGAGACCCATGAGCAGACCGCATTGCGGGAAGTGAAGGAGGAAGCTGATGTGAGAGCCTCCATTGTGAAATATGTGGGTAAGAGCCAGTATAATTTCACAGTGCCGGAGGACATGGTCAATAAAGAGGTACACTGGTATCTTATGACGGTGGATAATTATCATAGCAAGCCTCAAAGAGAGGAATTTTTCGTGGATTCCGGATATTATAAATTCCACGAAATTTATCATCTGCTCCGTTTCGCAAATGAGAAGCAGATCGTTGAGAAAGCGTACCAGGAATATCTGGAACTGCGAAGTGCCGGATTGTGGGACAGGCAGCAGAAATATTTCTGATCCATGCACAGAGAATAAGGGCTGCGTAGCTGATTTACGCAGCCTTTATTGTATAATAGGCACCAATAATGTTTAAAATTTCCGGGAAAGGGAAATCATTATGATAACAAAGGAGTGTTGTTCCGAATATGCTGAAATGGCGGGAAAATTATTATGTGGGGGATGGAATCAAGGATGCACCAAAAGCACAGAAGCGGATTGATGCCGGGAAGATGGCACTGGGGGTTTATCTGGTTACATTATCTGAGAATCCGGGAAACCTTCTGGAAATCGTGCCTTCTTATATGCTGATCCAGAAAAGCTATTACGCACGATGTCCTGAGATCATTGGCATGGCGAAAGGGAAAGATGAAGCCATTGATATGGCAGTGGATATTGTGAAGAATATTTATGGCGAGACAGGTGCATTTCAGGTAAAAGAATATTTTAAGAACAGGTGAGCGCATGTTACATATACTGTGGATCCTCATAAAGTTTATATTGATCATACTGGGAATCCTGCTTGGACTTGCGCTTTTGGCAGTAGCCCTTATCCTTTTCTGCCCGGTACGGTATCAGGCAAGGGCTGTTAAGGAAGGGGTAAGCTTCAAAGAAGCAGAAGTGGAAGCTAAGGTGACATGGCTTTTTCATGCGGTGGGAGCAGGTTTCTCTTTTTGTAATGGGGAACGGAAGCTGGTGTTCACGCTTTTTGGAATCTCGCTGGAAACTATAAAGGGCTGGCTGGAGAGACTAAAAGGCAGCCGGAAGAAAGGCAAGCATAAGAAGGACAAGAACCGAAAAGATAAAGAGCAGAAAGGCAGGAACCAAAAAATTTCGTCAACTGTGGCAAAGAAGCAGGAGAAAACTGTAAAACAGGAAAAAGTTGAGAAGATTCCTGTTAAAAAGGAGGCTTCGACGGATATGCCGCAGGAGCGAAAAAAACTTCTGGTTCAGGAAAAAAAAGTCGAAACAGAAAGAGCACCGAAAGAAAAGCCTTATAATGAGATACTATCAATAGAGCAGCCGCAAAGTGAGACTGTTGAAAGTGAAACATTCCAGGAATCATCAGACCAGGAAAAATTAACCGGCAAGCAAAGTTTATTTTCCCGTATGATGGAAATACTAAATAAAATCATCAGGCTTCCTGGAAAACTGTGGAATCGGATCCTTTCGTTTTTGAAAAATATCGTTCAGAAGCTAAAGGACATTAAGCGAACTGTATCTGGATTAACAGATAAGCTTGGCTGGTGGAGAAATTTCCTTTCTGATGAAAGAACGAAGGCAGCTGTTTCCCTCGTGTGGAAAGATGCTAAGGAGCTGGTTCGCCATGTACTTCCTACGAAGGTAGAGGGGCAGGTGACGTTCGGCTGTGAAGATCCATCTATCACAGGAGCAGCACTGGCAGTACTTGGAATGACGTTTCCTTTTCACAAAAGCTGCGTTCAGGTAACTCCGCTCTTTGACGGGGAGAACCGGCTGACTGGAAACATATCCCTGAAAGGCCGTGTTTACGGTATTATGTTTGTGAAAGCAGCAATTGAGATTTATATCAATAAAAATATAAAATACGTTATCAACCGATGGAAGCATAAGGAGGACTAAAAATGGAAAATGAAAACAACTTTAAAGAAACCGTAAGCTCTCTGTTCAAGGGAATGGATGGCTTTGTATCTGCCAAGACAGTAGTGGGGGATGCAATTCATGTAGGTGATACCATTATACTTCCGCTGGTGGATGTATCCTTTGGTGTAGGCGCCGGTGCATTTGCAGGCGAGAAGAAGAACAATGGCGGTGGAGGTCTTGCTGGTAAAATGACTCCATGTGCAGTGCTTGTTATTCAGAATGGCACCACCAAGCTGGTAAATGTAAAGAACCAGGATGGACTTACGAAGGTACTGGACATGGTGCCGGATTTCGTAAACCGCTTTGCACCTGGCGGAAATGACAGTACAGAAGAAACTGTAGATCCTGAGGAATAAAAAATTGTAAAGAGGAATAAAGAAGCTGTAAAGGCAGAGAAATACTTTAGAGAGTTTTTGCTTTGTTTCAGAAGTGTTCAGACAGGAATATCCAGCATAAACTATATTAAACCAAAGAAGCGAAGTGGTATGAAATATGGGAAAAGCTCTTGGTTTTATGCTGTTTTTTATCGGACTTGGGATGGTAATCGGGATTCTGGTCTCGGAGACAGTTGCACTGTTGATCGCAGCGGCCCTGTGTCTGATGTGCGGATATCATTTGTTTTGCAAATAAGATGGGCGTGAGAAGAGGAGATCTTTTCACGCTCTGTTTTTTTGTAATAGGAAATTCCGTTGGAATCTCCCCGTCACAGCATAAGAATCCTGCAAAGCAGGATTCCTATGTTTTGGCAAAAAAACAGCCCCCACATAACTGTGAGGGCAGGTGTTTCTTAGGCTCTTTCAACGTTTCCGGATCTTAAGCAGGAAGTACATACGTACATTTTCTTAGCTCCGCCTTCAGTTTTAACTTTAACGGATTTCACGTTTGATTTCCACATCTTATTGGATCTTCTATGGGAATGACTCACATTATTTCCGAAATGAGCACCTTTTTCACAAATTGCGCATTTAGCCATGATAGCACCTCCTTGACGCTTTTTTTCAACAGTTCATATTCTAACAGATGAAAATACATTTTGCAAGCAAAAAAAGGAAAAAATTAAAACAATTTGAAAATAAATTTGCTATTTCGCGAAAGTCGTGATAAAATTGGTCGTTGTGTTATGGTAAGAAAAAGGGTATAATATGGTATATACATTTTGAAAATCAAATTAATGGAGGTAAACCATATGAAGGGACGTATAGATTCCGGTCTTGGCCAGATCATTATTGATACGGATGTAATAGCTACTTATGCGGGAAGCGTTGCAGTAGAATGTTTCGGTATTATCGGCATGGCCGCTGTCAGCATGAAGGACGGCCTTGTAAAATTGCTCAGAAGAGATTCTCTGCAGCATGGTATAAATGTTAAGATCACAGAGGATAATAAGATCCGTCTTGATTTTCATGTGATCGTGGCGTATGGTGTGAATATCAGTACTATTGCAGATAATCTTGTAAATAACGTGAAATATAAAGTCGAGGCTTTTACAGGAATGGAGATTGAAAAGATCAACATTTATGTAGAAGGCGTTCGTGCAATAGATTAGGATTAGAGGAGGAAACTTGTGGTGGATAGACAGACCATAGATGCCAAGATACTTTCCAGAATGTTTCTGGCAGGAGCCAAGAACCTGGAAGCGAAGAAAGAATGGATCAACGAGCTGAATGTATTTCCGGTTCCGGATGGAGATACCGGTACCAATATGACGATGACGATCATGTCAGCTGCATCAGAGGTAAGCAGTCTTGTAGATCCTGATATGGAGACACTGGCTAAGGCTATTTCTTCCGGTTCCCTGCGTGGTGCCAGAGGTAATTCCGGTGTTATCCTTTCCCAGCTTCTTCGAGGCTTTACCAAGGGAACCAAGGGATACGATGAGATGGATGCAGTAGTGATCGCAGCCGCTATGGAGAAGGCTGTGGAGACTGCATACAAGGCAGTTATGAAGCCGAAGGAAGGTACGATCCTTACGGTAGCCCGGGAGGCTGCTGTCAAGGCGGCTGAGATCGCAGAGGAGTCCGCGAATCTGGAGCTTTTCTTCCGTGCTGTTTTTGAGCATGCAGAGAAGACACTTGCCCGTACTCCGGAGATGCTTCCGGTTCTGAAGGAAGCAGGTGTAGTTGACTCTGGCGGACAGGGACTACTGGAGGTTTTCCGCGGAGCGTTTGACGGCTATCTTGGTAAAGAAATCGATTATTCTGCATTTGAGAAGGCTTCTTCCGGGCCTGCAGTGACGAAGATTTCCGCACAGGCAGAGGCTGATATTAAATTCGGATATTGTACAGAGTTTATCATTCTTCTGGAGAAACCACTTCCAGATGACGAGCTTCACAGCTTTAAGGAATTTCTGATGTCTATAGGTGATTCCATTGTTCTGGTAGCTGATGATGAGATCGTTAAAGTGCATGTACACACCAATCATCCGGGCCAGGCATTCGAGAAAGCTCTTACCTATGGTGCGCTTTCCCGTATGAAGATCGATAACATGCGTGAAGAGCATCAGGAGAAGCTGATCAAGGATGCCGAGAAGCTTGCGAAGGAGCAGGAAGAGCAGGAGAAGAAAGAGGCTGCTGCGAAGGCTGCAAAAGAGCGTAAGAAATACGGCTTCATCAGCGTTTCCGTTGGAGAGGGTCTTTCCAGCCTGTTTAAAGAGCTGAATGTAGATTATATCATTGAGGGCGGACAGACCATGAACCCCAGCACAGAGGACATGCTGAATGCCATTGCTAAGGTAAATGCAGATACGATTTATATTTTCCCGAATAATAAGAATATTGTCCTTGCGGCAAATCAGGCAAGAGACCTGACTGAGGATAAAGAAATCGTGGTTGTTCCTACCAAGACAATTCCACAGGGAATCACAGCCTTGATCAGCTTCCAGACGGAGATGACCGGAGAAGAGAATCTGGAGGGCATGATGGAGGCTGTATCCATGGTAAAGACCGGCCAGGTTACTTATGCAGTCCGCGACACCAGACTGGATGAGAAAGAGATCCACGAAGGTGACATTATGGGAATCGGAGATCACGGAATCCTTGCAGTAGGTAAGGGACGCGAGAGCGTTGCCAAAGAGATGGTGGCAGCTATGGTAGATGAGGACTCTGAAGTGATCAGTATTTACTATGGTGCGGATACCAAAGAAGAGGATGCACAGCAGCTTGCAGCAGATCTTGAGGAAGCATATCCAGACTGCGAGGTTGAGGTGAACATGGGCGGACAGCCAATCTACTATTATATTATTTCTGTTGAGTAATAAAGCAGTATTATACTGGAAATCCGTAATATAAGGATGTCATAGCCACAATTTTGTGGTGGCAGATGAAAGATAAAAATACTAAGAGGGCGGGAATGTTCCGCCCTTTTGTTTTATGAAAAGAGGGAAAAACAGTGACGAAACTTCTTCGGGAGCTGAAGGGCGTAGGAGAAAAAACAGAAAAATTATTTGGAAAGCTTGGAATCACCACAACCGATGATCTGCTTCATTATTATCCAAGAAATTATGACGCATATGAAGCGCCAGAAGAGATCGGTTCCCTGAAGGAGAATTCGGTTGCAGCTATCCGGGGGACCGTTACCACAGGAGTTTATGCGAACAAAATCCGTAATCTCCAGGTTATCTCCATTACTGTGGCGGATACTACCGGCAGGCTTCCGGTGGTGTGGTTCAATGCCCCCTATGTGAAAAATATTCTGAAAAAAGGCAGCTGCTTCATTCTCCGTGGTAAGGTTTCAAGGAAAAAAGGACGGCTGGAAATGGAACATCCGGAGATTTTTACCCCGGCAGCATATGAGGAGATCCTTCACAGTATGCAGCCTGTGTATGGGCTTACAGCCGGACTTTCCAATAAACTGATCATCAAACTGGTGCACCAGATCCTTGAAGAACAGAATCTGCAGGCGGAGTTTCTGCCAGATGAAATAAAAGAATTCTACCATCTGGCAGACGATAATTATGCTATTTCCACGATCCATTTTCCGGCGAATATGCAGGAACTGCTGGTAGCAAGAAAACGTCTGGTATTTGATGAATTTCTGCTATTCATACTGGCAGTCCAGATCCTGAAAGGGAAAACAGAGGAGGCGCCGAATGCATTTCCCATGAAGCCTGTCTGGACTACGGAACAGATTATGGAGGGACTTCCCTACCGTCTGACTGGGGCCCAGCTAAATGCCTGGCATGAGATAGAAAGGGATCTTTGCAGTCACAGCCTTATGTCCAGGCTGGTGCAGGGGGACGTTGGAAGCGGAAAGACGATCCTGGCATTTCTGGCTATGATCCTGACTGTGGAAAATGGCTACCAGGCAGCGCTGATGGTGCCCACAGAGGTACTGGCAAACCAGCACTTTGAAGCATTTACGAAGCTTATGGAAGAGCAGGAAATCACATCCTGTCATCCGGTCCTTCTTACTGGTTCCACAACCCAGAAGGAGAAAAGAAGAATCTATGGAGAGATTGCATCTGGGGAGGCGAATGTGATCATTGGTACCCATGCACTGATCCAGGAAAAAGTAGTATATGAAAATCTTGGCCTTGTGATTACAGATGAGCAGCACCGGTTTGGGGTTAAGCAAAGGGAAGCGTTGACTACCCGTGGGAATGCCCCGCATGTGCTGGTTATGAGTGCGACACCGATTCCGAGGACACTTGCTATCATTGTATATGGAGATCTTGACATTTCCATTATTGATGAGCTTCCCGCTATGCGTCTGCCGATCAAGAATTGTGTGGTTGGTACATCTTACCGGCCTAAGGCATATTCGTTTATTGAGAGACAGATCCGGGAGGGCCGTCAGGCTTATATCATCTGTCCGATGGTGGAGGAAAGCGAAGGCGCAGACGGGGAAAACGTTACAGACTATACAGCACGCATCCGTGAGATCTTCCCATCTGATATTTCCATTGGAATGCTCCATGGAAAAATGAAAGCAAAAGAAAAAAATCAGATTATGGAGCAGTTTGCTGCAGGAGAAATTCAGATTCTGGTTTCGACCACCGTAGTGGAGGTTGGCGTAAATGTGCCAAATGCCACTGTGATGATGGTAGAAAATGCGGAACGTTTTGGCCTGGCACAGCTTCATCAGCTAAGAGGGCGTGTAGGACGTGGGGAATATCAGTCTTATTGTATTTTTATGCAGGGAAATGAAGAGGAGGAGACTTCCAAACGGCTGGAGATCCTAAACAAATCTAACGATGGATTTTTTATTGCCGGAGAGGATTTAAAACTTCGTGGCCCTGGGGATCTGTTTGGAATCCGCCAGAGCGGACAGCTGGAATTCCGGATCGGTGACATATATCAGGATTCAGATGTGCTGAAAGCTGCCAGTGATGCAGCAGGCGGAATCCTGGATCTGGACCGGGAGCTGGAACTGCCCCAGCATGAAAAACTAAAGGAAAGATTAAATTCTTATATGAAATATGACCTTGAAAACCTTGGATTGTAGTGTTTTATAGGGAAATAGACGACGAAAAAAACAGTGAAAATCCGTCTTTTTTTGGTAATAACTGTGTGGGAAAACCAAAATTATCAGGATTTTAGGATTTGGACCCAGGGATTTCTTGAAATTGGCAGGCGTTGTTTGTGAATTTTTACCTATGAAGCTGTGAAAAAAGCTTGTCAAGGGGGAAATTACCAAAACTTGCAAAAAAATCTGATTCGTAGTATTCTAACCTAGAAACGAAATCGAAGAATATTTTCACCGTCAAGGAGGCTATTATAATGGCTACAAAGAGAACTACAAAAAAAGCAGAGACAATGGCAGCCAAGAAGGCAGCAAAGGCAGCTGAGGTTAAGACGACAGCTGCAGCTGAAGTAAAGGCAGAGCCATCTAAAGCAGAGGCTGTTAAGACTGCTGTTGTTGAGACTGTTAAAGCAGCTACAGAAACTGTTAAGGCAGCTACTGAGACAGTTAAAGAGACAGCTAAGGAAGCTGTTAAGGAGACTGCAAAGGCTCCGGCTAAGACTACTGCTGCAAAGACAGAGGTTAAGAAGCCTGTAAGAAGAACTACCAAGAAGGCAGCTGTTGCAGCTGAGGAAGTTTTCATTCAGTATGCAGGTAAGGAATTCACTACCAAGGATCTGGTGTCTGATGTGAAGAAGGCTTGGACAGAGATGACCGGAAAGAAAGAAGAAGACATCCAGGATATTAAAGTTTACGTTAAGACAGAAGAGAATAAGGCTTATTATGTAGTAAACGGTGAGGCTGAGGGACATTACATCGAGCTGTAATGGGAATCCTTGTAAAAGGGGCTCCGGGATCTGTAAAAGCAGATTTCCGGGGCTTTTTTGGTTCAGGGAGGGGACGTGAGAGGAAGTGTGTGCGCTTTGGGGCTGTGTCAAAATGAGCCGTCTGGCTGCGCCGCCTAGTGACATGAAAAATTGCAAACTCGCCCTTGCAGGGCTCAGACAGTGCAATTTTTCATGTCGCTATGCTCGCCAGACGGCTCATTTTGCCAATGCCCCAAAGCGCACACACTTCCTCTCACTGGTTGCTGGCTGGCGGAAAAAAGGGACGGCGGCTGCGGAGCAGCGCCTGGGAGTTGGGAGGTGGGGGCGAAAGAAATAGCTGGACAAAAGGGGACAAATAGGATAAAATATTTAGTGCGAATGACCCCGTGGTTCCGGGGTTCTTTTTTTGAAATGGAAGCTTTGAGATAGATTGTTGCGATAGATGATAGAAAGGGAAATTATGTTTAACGAAATTGATTTCAGTAAGATAGATACCAGTGGAAATCCGCCCCAGGATGATACGGAGCGCCAGTATTATTATATGGCCAAGCTTGCAGATATGGTTAAGGAGAGGGCACTGGAGCTGGGACGGCCGGTGACTTATTGTCTTCAGACTTTTGGATGTCAGATGAATGAGAAGCAGTCTGAGGTTGTGGCAGGGATTATGGACGAGATCGGATTTCAGAGACAGGAGTCTGAGGATGCGGATATTGTGATCTATAATACCTGTACTGTCCGTGAGAATGCGAATCTGAAGGTTTATGGACGCCTTGGTAAGCTTCACAGTCTGAAGAAATCTAACCCGGATATGAAGATTGCCCTGTTTGGCTGCATGATGCAGGAGAAGCAGGTTGTGGACAAGATCCAGAAGGATTATCCATTTGTAAATCTGGTATTTGGAACCCATAATATTTTTAAATTTGCGGAGCTTTTTTATGAGATGGAGAACCGGGAAGGCCAGCTGATCGATATCTGGGATGGCACAGATAAGATTGTGGAGGAGCTTCCTACAGAGCGTAATTATTCCTTTAAATCTGGTGTAAACATTATGTTTGGCTGTAATAATTTCTGCAGCTATTGTATTGTACCGTATGTAAGAGGACGTGAGAGAAGCCGTGAGCCGGAGGCAATCGTGAAAGAGATTAAGGCGCTGGTTGCAGATGGCGTCACAGAGGTTATGCTCCTTGGACAGAATGTAAATTCCTATGGAAAGACACTGAAGAATCCGGTGACTTTTGCCCAGCTTCTTGAAATGGTAGAAGGAATAGAGGGACTGAAGCGAATCCGTTTTATGACTTCCCATCCGAAGGATCTTTCCGATGAACTGATCGAGTACATGGGCAAGAGTAAGAAGGTCTGCCATCATCTGCATCTTCCTATGCAGTCAGGCAGCAGCCGTATCCTGAAGGTGATGAACCGTCATTATGACAAGGAGAAATATCTTGACCTGGTAGCGAAGATCCGTAAGGCAGTGCCGGATATTTCCCTGACTACAGATATCATCGTAGGCTTCCCTGGTGAGACAGAGGAGGATTTCCAGGAGACACTGGATGTGGTTGCGAAATCTGATTTTGACACAGCATTTACCTTTATCTATTCCAAGAGAAGCGGGACTCCTGCTGCGAAGATGGAGGATCAGATTCCGGAGGATGTGGTAAAAGACCGTTTTGACCGTCTTCTGAAGCTGGTTCAGGAGAAGGGCAGAGAAGTGTCTTCCAGATTCCAGGGGGAAGTGCAGGAGGTTCTGGTAGAGACAGAGAGCAAGGAGAAGGGAATTTTCACAGGAAGAACCCAGTATAATCTGCTGGTTCATTTTCCGGGAACTCCGGATCTGCTCGGTAAATATGTGAATGTTCGTCTGGATACCTGTAAAGGCTTCTATTATATGGGGACACGGGTGTAAGAGGAAATTTTTTCTGCGACGAAATGTCTTAGAAAAAACGGAGCCTGTGATGCGAAATTATGAGAAAACATGAAATCTATGAATCGCGGAGCGCATTGCGGTAAAGATCGTGAATAGTAACATATAATTTGCGAAAAAGCACATAAAATATGCAAAAAAGGTTGCATTTTTGTGTAAAATAGTGCACAATTATGGTATTAACCACTCGTGAGAAAGGCGGCACCTGAAATGGTGAAAGGTCTGTTGAAGAAGTTTTATGCATTACTAAAAAAGGAAGCAGTTCATGAGAATGAACCCCAGCGTATTCTGTTCCTTTTGCGGAATATGCTGCTGTTTCTGACTCTTTATTTCTTGATTTTTCCGGCGGTTATGTGTCTGGTGGGACCAAGGACAGAGGTATGGGTAGCGCTTGTATTTGCAGTGTTGAGCCTGGGAGCTTTTTACGGGACATACCGTGTCAGGGTACAGACCAGTGTGCTGATATGTGTAACCCTGCAGCTGGCATGGGTGATCGCTTTTGTTCTGATGTATGGATGGGACTGTGGCATCCAGCATCTGATGTTCGAGATGATCGTGCTTTTGTATTTTTCCATTTATAATGCCTTGATCTATAAGATTGGATATACGGTTTTTCTGTTTATCGTGCGCTTTTGTCTGTTTATGTACTGCAGAAGCCATGTGCCGTATTTCCCTCTTTCAGAAACGGCAACAGTTGTGATACAGGTTGTGAATATGGTTCTGGCATTCCTGCTTATCGGAATCGCATGCGGAGCGTTCAGTTCCAATGTGGAATCCGCTGAGAAGAAGCTGGTATTGTATAATGAGCAGCTGAAGAAACAGGCAGGAACGGATCCCCTTACAGGTCTGTGGAATCGCCGCCAGATGATGCAGTATATTACAGAGAAGCATAAGAAGGATCCGAAAATGGCTTTTACCCTTGGAATGGGAGATATTGATTTCTTTAAGCGTATCAATGACCATTGGGGACACGACTGCGGTGATGCGGTTCTTGTATGGATCACGAAGCACATGAGCCGTGAATTATCAGAGCATGCCAAGCTGTGCCGCTGGGGTGGAGAAGAGTTTATTTTCTTTTTCCCGGACATGAATGGAGACGAGGTCTGCACGATTCTGAATGTGCTGCGTATGAAGCTGGATAATGATCCATTTGACTGGAAGGGAGAATGGATTCCGGTCACCATGACTTTTGGTGTGGAGGAGAATGATTTCCAGTCCAACATTGATACCCTTCTGAAGAATGTAGACGATAAACTTTATATAGGAAAAAAACAGGGAAGAGACCGGGTGATCTATTAAGATCGACCTGGTTTTTTCATCCTAGAGCGTGTTTGAAAAATCATTCCTGCAATCTGCACGCCCCACTTTGCGGTATATTTTGTCCTCTTTCAGTCGGTGTAGCCCGCTACGCCGCCCTCAATCGGACAAAATCTCCCACAAATTGTGACGCACATCTTGCAGAAAGCCTTTTTCAAACACGCTCTAGGAAAATGAAGGTTGCATTTATTCCTGGAATCCTTTAAACTCTTTATTATGAATAAGAAGATAACTGTACTGTGCTGGCTGTAAAAGAAATCACAGGCAGATGGCGATAAACAGTTATAAAGTATATGGCAGGAGAATCGGACTGGTATGTTTAAGGTGGAAGAAATAAAAAATAAGATCGCAACAGGAGGCTGGACAAGAGAGGACACGCAAAAAGCGATAGATGAGCTGAAAATATTATCAGACCTTACCGTCTGTACAGAAGAAATTTATGCGGTCAGCTATGGAATCTTTTCCTATAACTTCCGGGAATATGCTTATCCTATGATCGAGATTTGCAGGGAGACCGGAATACATCTGGATGCGTCACAGGCTAAGGCAAGGATCTATCTGGCTCTTGTAAGGCTCTATTTTTGTCTTGGATTTCCACCGAAGATCGTGGAATATGGGTTGAAATACGCCAATTCCGGCTACACTATGAGATCTCCCCTGAAATCTGTTTATAATACGATCGTAGCGGCATTTACAGATTGCGGTCTGTTTTCAGAAGCAGATATCTACCTGGAGAAAATGATGGATATTTCCAGAAAGACTCCTTGCAGCCAGGATGTGGATTTCTGGGATTCGGATATCTTGAACGAACTGGTTTACTATGACAGCAAAGTATATGTAAAAATCGGACTGGGGGATATTGAAGGTGCCAGACAGGCGACGCAGAAAACAGAGGAAATTTTATCTACCAGGGATATTCCGGAGGACGGAAGAAACTTTTTCCTTTTACAGAAAGAATTTACAGATATGTATCTCCGCCTGTACCAGCAGGAAGATAAATCGTTGATCGCCGGGGAATTTAACGATTACATGAAGAAGATGGAAGCCGGGGAGGGTGCCAGGGATACTTTAAGCTTTTGTGTCCGCTATTTTGGTGAATTTCTGCAGGTTATGGCAGAGGAAGAAAGATGGGAGGATATTGTGCGCATTGGAACTTATATCCAGAGTGCCAAGAATTTCAGCGGAAGCTTCTGCCCTGTTTATAAGGTTATGCGTACTGCAGCAGGTAAGAGCAGCCGGGATGAGATCCGGAAGCAGGCACCTGAATTTGAAAAAATGTACATAAATGCCCTGGAGCATGAGATGGAGAATTACGATCAGATGGTCCGTATGCTAGCGAAGGAAGAACTGCGGATTGTCCAGCTCAGGGAATCCCTAAAGAAAGACACTCTGACAGGCTGTCTGAACCGCAATGCTTTTGAAAAAAACAGCGCACGTTTTATTCACAATCATCAGGATGGCTGTCTTGTGTTTATTGATCTGGATTATCTGAAACTGATCAATGACAGCTATGGACATGAGAATGGAGACCGGTATCTGATTCATTTCGTAAACCATTTGTCAGGCTTTATGGATGAGCGGGACCGGCTGTATCGGTATGCAGGAGATGAGTTCCTGATTCTTTCCGCGGCTGGTACAGAAGAGACTGAGAAAAGATTGAAGAACGCGTTGGAAACGAATCCGATCTATTTTCCGGTAAACGGAGGAAAGCATCACATCAGTTTTTCCTATGGAATTGTAGCGTTTCGGGAAGAGGCCAGAGAGATTGAGGAGCTGGTAAAGGAAGCGGACAGAAGAATGTACCAGTGTAAGAAAGAAAATCACAGACGGATTTTTGAAAGAGGCGAAACCAAATGATCACACAGGATAATATTATTCATTTTTATACAAAATATAAAGAGAATCTGAAAACAGAGGATCAGATCCAGGAAGGGCTTTTGAAGGCAGAAGACCAGGAAGTCTGGATCGAGAATCTGAAGAACAAATCCAGGGTTATGCGTAGACTCTATATAGAGAATGAGGCACTTCTGAACCTGTACATCCGTCCTTTCCTGGAGGGGGAAGCGAAGCTGAATGACGATCTGGCGAGGGAATTTCTGCATCAGGTCCGAATGGCCAATGATGAGGGATATGAGGACAATCTTGCCATGCTGGAGATTCTGGAGCTTCTGGATGAATATTTTCAGAATAGTGATGATCTGGACTCTTATATCTGGACATTGAACCTTCTGGGAAATCTGCACAACCGCCCTTTCAGCGATGAAGATGGAAAGAAAGGGGCTGCTTATTTTGACAGGATCCGTGCACTTACACCCCGTTATTTTGAAATTAAGGATTTCGATGTAAGGAAACGAATCATTTATTCTTATTATAATTTCCCGGTTATCAATATGAATTTTAATCTTGGTACAGGAAAGGATATTTTAAAATATATAGACGAAGCCCTGGCTTTCTATAATGATGAAAGAGTACGGGCGCTGGATGGGGAGCGTTTTGACTTTGACGGACTGATCGAGGAGCTGAATTACGATCTTCTTGGCAATTCTGTATTACGGTATTCGAAACACGAGATTGACCAGACACTTCTTGCCCGTGCGTCCAGGGTGTTGGGAGAGTATTATCAGCGCCAGCTTGAAGAGAACCCCAATCCCTATGAAATGCTGGATGAGATTTATTGTAATTACAAGCTAAGCCAGTTTTACAGTGGGAAAATAACCTGTACAGAGTTACTGACAGATTACAGGAAATTCTGTGAGTACAGCATGGAAAATGACAGTCTGGATAGTCAGGAAGGGGTTGAATTTTCGGACAGCCGGTATTTCCAGGTGGTGGTGAATCATCTGCCTACCATTATGGAGCTGGTAGAAAAATATAAGGATGAATATCATGGACCGGCTGATATCCGGGAATTCTGTGTATCAAATTATGTGCGGGTGGTCCGCAACCTGTCCAGAACGGAGAATGATACCTTTGTAAATGATGTGGTCTGGCGGTCCCTTGGGGAAATCCTGAAATATGCTTCCGAAGATGAAGTGAATACCCTTGTCCTGATGCAGATCATGGTCAGCCGTGATGAAAGTACAGCTCTTCACAGTGCAATGGTAGAGCAGCTTGCAAGACGTATCCTGAATGCAGTGATCAAGAAAAGACCGGAACTGCTGGTGGGAACTTTCGGATATGAGAATGTGGTGGAGGTGCTGGAAAATCAGGAGAACATACTGGATTTTGTGTCCCAGGCGGCACAGCTGCTTGACATCGGAATGATCCAGCTGGCTTCTATTGTGAACAAACAGTCCAGACAGCTGACGGTCAGGGAGAAGAAGAATATTCTGCATCATGCGGCAGATGGTGCGAAGTTTCTGGAGGAGATTCCTTCTCTTTGCAAATATAGGGAAGCCGTTCTTGGGCACCACAAGTCCTGGGACGGAAAAATGGGATATCCGGCAGAGTTTGATAATACGAAATCAAAAATCCGCCTGCTCATAGAAATCTTACATATCAGTGACTGCCTGGATGCAGGAACTGATTTTGTAGGACGAAGCTATAAACAAAGTAAAAAGCTGCCACAGATCCTGGAGGAGTTTTCCAGGGGGAAAGGCTCTATTTACTGTCCGGAGCTGGTAGAGCTGATGGAAGAAGATGAGGAATTACAGGCAGATCTTTCCTATCTGATCGGCGCGGGCAGGATCCGTACCTGTTATTCTGTGTATGGAAGGGCTGTAGACCAAAATGAGGCGGAAGGAATGCGGCTTTCCATTGATATTGAGAATTGGGAGGAAAGTAGTGACCAGCAGGGTGATGATGGGGACACGATCCTTGATTTCCTGCATAAAAGTGGCAGTGAGAACCGCCAGCTTCTGAAGGCACTTGCCAGGAATTCCCTGGTGATTCTGTATGTGGATATGCTGTCGGGGGAATATAAGGTTTCTTACCGTGGAAGTCAGAAGCTTCTGGATAAAAAAATCCCGGATGGCTTTTATGCAGATTTTCTCAAGCAGTATCTGGCCCCTGATTTTGAGCCGTCTGACTGGGAAAAGATCAGGTTGAAGATAAAGCTTTCCGAGCTTTCCCATACATTTCTGGAGCAGGATGGCAGCTTCGAATGCGAAGGCAGGGTAAAGCAGAAGGATACTTATCGCTGGGTGCGTTTCCAGTTTATCCGCCTGGATGACGAAAATGCCATGCCAAGAATGATGACTATGATCGCAACGGATGTGCAGGAGACTCACAGCAGGAATGAACAGCTGATGAACAGCCTGAAGGATGCGTACAAAGCGGCAGAAGAGGCCAATAAAGCAAAGAGCGTGTTCCTGAGCAGTATGTCCCATGATATCCGTACCCCGATGAATGGAATCATCGGTATGACGCAGATCGCCATGAAACATCTGAATGAACCGGAACGTATCCTGGATTGCTTGCAGAAGATCGATGATTCTTCCCGGCATCTTCTTGGGCTGATCAATGAAGTGCTGGATATGTCAAAAATCGAAAGCGGCAGCACGACCCTTCAGGAAGAACCATTATATCTGCGCAAGACCATGGAGATGGTGGATGGGGTATGCCGGCCTGCGGCTGCGGAGAAGCGGCAGACGCTGGAAATGGATATTGAAGGAATCCGGGATGATCATGTAATGGCGGATCCGGTGAGACTGCGTCAGATCCTGATCAATCTGATTTCCAATGCAGTGAAATATACGCCTGAAAATGGACGGATCCAGGTGAAGGTGACCCAGGGCAACAGCCCGATGCCGGGCAAAGCGGGATATTCCTTTGTGGTAAAGGATAATGGAATCGGTATGTCGGAAGAATTCCAGAAGCGGTTATTTGAGCCGTTTTCCCGTGAGGATAATAGCATGACAAATGTGACCCAGGGAACAGGTCTTGGCCTTTCCATTGCCAAATCCATTATTAACCAGATGGGCGGAAATATTGAGGTGGTAAGCCATCAGGGAGAGGGTACTACCTTTTCAGTACGCCTGGATCTGACTCTGGCAGCTGAGGAAAATGTGTCACAGGAAGGCGAGAGTACAAAGAGTGAGGGTGAGACAGGACGAAATGGAGAGGATGAGAGAAATCTTGATTTCCTGAAAGGCCGCAGGATCATGCTGGTTGAGGACAATGCACTGAACCGTGAGATCGCTTATGAGCTTTTGTCAGAGGCAGGGCTTCTGGTGGATGCTGTGGAGAATGGCCGTGAGGCGATTGAGCTTCTGGAAAAACAGCCGGAATACTATTATGAGCTGATCTTTATGGATATCCAGATGCCGGTTATGAATGGCTATGAGGCGACGAAGAGCATTCGTGCAAAAGAGAGTGATTACTGGAAAGGGCTTCCGGTGATTGCCATGACGGCGAATGTATTTCAGGAGGATGAAAGCCGGGCAGCAGAATGCGGTATGAGTGGTTATATTACCAAACCGATCGATATGAACGTGATCTATTCCGTGCTTGAAAAATGGCTTCCAAAGAACTATAATCGCTGATGCACGCTTGGAACCGGTTTGAACTATAATCGCTGATGCAGGGTTAGGAACTGTATGACTATAGATTAGGGTTTAGAGTGTGGGAAGAGTTATCTGGCTGGAAGTTATGGGATGGAAGGCTGGAAGCAGTAAGGGAGCGACAGAGTTGAGTAAGAATAAATACGAAATTGATATGTGTAACGGAACCATTATGGATAAGCTGATTTCATTCGCCCTTCCACTCATGGTTTCCGGAATCTTGCAGCTGATGTTTAATGCTGTGGATATTATTGTGGTGGGAAGATTTTCCGGCAGTCAGGCACTGGCTGCAGTTGGTTCTACCACAGCGCTCATCAATGTGTTCACCAATCTTTTTATTGGTGTATCACTTGGGGCAAATGTGCTGGCAGCCAGGTTTTATGCGGCTGGGAAGCATAAGGAGATGTCAGAGACTGTACATACGGCAATTACGCTGGCATTGATAAGTGGTGTGGTCATGGCGGTGATCGGTCTGCTTTTTTCCAGATGGGCACTGGAGCTTATGGGAACCCCGTCGGATGTTATCGACCAGTCTGCTTTATATATGCGGATCTATTTTCTGGGGATGCCTTTCTTTATGCTGTATAACTATGGCGCGGCAATTCTGCGTGCAGTGGGGGATACCAAGCGTCCGTTGATGTTCCTGATCGTAGCAGGTATTATCAATGCGGTACTGAATATGTTCCTGGTGATCGCATTTCATATGGGTGTGGCTGGTGTTGCCATTGCGACTGTGATTTCCCAGCTGATCTCCTGTATTCTGGTTCTTCGGTGTCTGTATAAGACAGAGGGAAGCTATCAGCTTCGTTTTTCAAAGCTTTGTATGAAGAAATTTTATCTGGTACAGATTTTTCAGGTGGGAATCCCGGCAGGTGTGCAGAGTACGGTGATCAATTTTTCCAATGCGCTGTTGCAGTCTTCGGTAAATTCTTTTGGATCTACGGCTATGGCAGGCTATACCGCAGCCAATAATATACTGGGATTTCTGTATGCGTCTGTGAATGCAGTTACCCAGGCATGTATGAGTTTTACCAGCCAGAATTACGGTGTGGGGAAATACAAACGTATGGACAGAGTGTTGCTGGATTGCGGAATCCTGTCCTTTGTGATCGCTTTTGTACTGGGATGCGGATCTTACATTTTCGGTGGAGAGATTCTGAAGATTTATACAGAGGATCCGGAGGTTATCCGCTGCGGTGTTGAGATCCTTTCTATCACTACAGTGCCGTATTTCCTTTGCGGGATCATGGATCTTTTCCCGGGAGCCCTCCGTGGAATGGGACATTCCGGTGTACCTATGATCCTTTCCATTATCGGTACAGTAGGTACCAGAATCGTGTGGATCTTTGGTGTTTTCCCAGAGCACAAATCCTTATATACATTGTTCATTTCCTATCCGGCATCCTGGATCATAACTATTGTGATGCAGGTGGCGTGCTTTGTGTTTGTGAGACGGAAGGTGCATGGGCAGCTGAAGGGAAATCATATATAATGTGAAATGAAAAGACGGTCTATAATACGGCCGTCTTTTTCATTCCTTTATATATGCAAATCTGGGGAGAAGAAATAACAGGAAACGGCTTATGGGGCTGATTCTTTTGACGGATTATTTTTGGCTGACTTTTGGCAAATTCACGATTGACGGAGTTTTTTTATGTGGCTTATAATAACCAGGACAATGAAATAACATATGAGGAGTGTGACGGAAAATGAACGACATGAAACGGCTGCTTAAATATGCCGGCCCATATAAAAAAGATATGATCCTGGGAGCCTTGCTGGTTCTCATAGAGACCTGTTTTGAATTGTTTATCCCGATTATGATCGCAGACCTGATCGATGTAGGTGTGGCGAATCATGATCTTCCTTATATTTACGGGAAAGGGCTGCAGATGATATTCTGTGCCCTGATGGCGCTGTTCACAGGACTTTTGTACGCCCATTTTGCAGCTAAGGCTTCTTATGGCTGGGGCGCTGAAATCCGGAAGGCAGAGTATGGGAAGGTGCAGCAGTATGCCTTTTCCAATCTGGATCATTTCCAGACCTCTTCTCTGATCACCAGAATGACCACGGATGTAACGGTGCTTCAGAATATGGTAAATGCCGGGTTCCGTCCTGTGACAAGAGGACCGTCCCTTCTAGTGATGGGAATCCTTCTTTCCTTCTGGATGAATCCGAAGCTGGCAGTGGTATTTCTGGTATGCATTCCGGTCCTTGGCTGTATTCTGTTCTGGATCGTGACGAAGGTGGCACCTATGTATACCAGGCTTCAGAGCATTATGGACCGCCTGAACCGTGTAGTACAGGAAGGATTAACTGCTATCCGGGCGGTAAAGGCTTTCGTAAGGGGTGAGTATGAAGAGGAGAAATTTGCAGAGGTAAATAAAGACCTGACCAGCTCTTCTGAGACTACGTTTCATTATGCAGTTCTGAACCTTCCTGCTTTTCAGGCGGTCATGTACAGTGCCATTGTGCTGATCATGTGGTTCGGGGGAAATATGATCCTGAAATCAGATCTGGCAGTTGGTGACCTGACCGGCTTTTTAAGCTATGTCATGCAGGTTATGAATTCCCTGATGATGATCGCAAATGTATTTCTCCTTCTCACCCGGTCCCTTGCCAGTGCCCACCGGATCGCGCAGGTGCTGGATGAAGAGGTGGAGCTTATTTCCCCTGAAAATGGAATCCAGGAAGTGACAGATGGAAGGATTGATTTTCAGGAGGTTTCCTTTAAATACCATAAGGCAGCCAAAGAGTATGCCCTGTCCGGGGTAAACCTTCACATTTCTTCTGGTGAGACTGTGGGAATCCTGGGCGGTACAGGTGCATCAAAGACAACCCTGGTGCAGCTGATTCCAAGACTTTATGACGCTTCTAAGGGCTCTGTCAGGGTGGCAGGACACGACGTGAGAGAATACGACGTTCATGTGCTTCGTGACGCTGTGGGGATTATTTTACAAAAAAATGTGCTGTTTTCCGGCACAGTGCGGGATAATCTGAAGTGGGGCAATCCAGATGCCACAGACGAAGAAATCTGGGAGGCGTGCAGGGATGCCTGTGCTGATGAGTTCCTGAACCGTATGCCAGAGGGTCTTGATACCATGCTGGAGCAGGGCGCAGCCAACCTCTCCGGAGGACAGAAGCAGAGGCTTTGCATTGCCCGTGCACTGGTTGGAAAGGCGAAAATACTGATTTTTGACGATTCTACAAGTGCTGTGGATACAGCAACAGAGAAGAAAATCCGGGAGGCTCTTGCCCGGCGCAGGGATGTGACGAAGATTATCATTGCCCAGAGGATTACTTCGGTAATGAATACAGACCAGATCGTGATCCTGGAGGATGGCAGGGTGCATTGTACCGGAACCCACAGTGAGCTGCTGGCACATGACCCGATTTATCAGGAGATTTACAGGTCGCAGATGAATGGCGCACTGGAGACAGAGAGTGCTGCAGACAGAAAAGAGCAGGCTTCTGTTATAGATTTGGTTATAAATCCGGGCTCTAGAGGAAAGGAGGGAAGATAAATGGCAGCGAGAACCTATAGTGGCAAAAAGCCGGAAAACATGAAAAAGACTGTAGGCTATTTTCTTTCCTATATGGGACGGCATAAGCGGATGCTGTTTGTGGTGGCAGTTCTGGTATCAGCCAGTGCTCTGTGTAACCTTCTTGGTACTTATATGATCCGTCCGGTTGTCAATGGCCTGGCAGATGGAAATGTTGGAACGCTTCTTCGGGGCGTGCTTCTGGCTGCCGGGATATTTGCCATAGGTGCACTGTCAGCCTGGGGCTATTCCCAGACTATGGTAAAGGCTTCCCAGAAGATTCTGTTTGATATCAGACGGGATCTGTTTTCCCATATCCAGACCCTGCCATTGAAGTTTTTTGACAGCAACGGGCATGGGGATATTATGAGCCTTTTTACCAATGATATTGATACTATATCAGATGCTTTGAATAACAGCTTTGCCATGGTGATCCAGAGCTTTATCCAGATGGTGGGAACCCTGACCATTCTTTATGTGCTGAACTGGCGGCTTTCCATTATCGTGACGGTGTGCTATGGAATTATGCTGTGGTACATTAAGTTCAGCGGCAGCAGGAGCAAGGCTTACTATGCAAAGCAGCAGGGAAGTCTTGGCGCCTTGAACAGCTATATTGAAGAAATGATCAGCGGCCAGAAGGTAGTAAAGGTGTTTAACCATGAAGATGCCAGCTTCCGGGAGTTCTGTGAGAAGAACGAGGCACTCCGCCAGGCGGGAACCGGGGCACAGGGGTATGCGGCTACCATGGTTCCAGTGGTGGTGAGTATTTCCTATATCAACTGCGCTATCGTGGCAGTACTTGGCGGGCTTCTGGCCCTTCAGGGAAAAGCAGATCTGGGAAGCCTTGCCAGCTATCTGGTGTTTGTGCGCCAGGCGGCTCTTCCCATTAACCAGTTTACCCAGCAGAGTAACTTCCTGCTGGCGGCGCTGGCTGGTGCAGAGCGTGTGTTTAAAGTAATGGATCTGGATCCGGAGGTAGACGAAGGAAAAGTAGAGCTGGTCCGGGCGAAGAAGAAAGATGGCAGGCTGGAACAGATTCTGGCAAATGAGAGGGAGAGCAGACGGGAAAAGTTTCTGGCAAATGGAAAAGCTGGAAAAGTGGAAGCATTTCAGGAAGCGGAGAAAAATAAGGAAAATTTCTCCTGGGCCTGGAAAAAGCCAGATGGGGAGCTGGTTCCTTTAAAAGGAGATGTGCGGTTTGAGCATGTGGACTTTGGCTATGATCCGGACCGGATGATTTTAAAGGATATCAGTCTTTATGCAAAGCCAGGACAGAAGATTGCTTTTGTGGGCTCTACAGGAGCTGGAAAGACCACCATTACCAATCTGATCAACCGTTTTTATGAGGTACAGGGCGGCTCTGTAATCTACGATGGAATCGATGTGCGGGAAATCAGCAAAGAGTCCCTTCGCCATTCCCTTGGAATCGTACTTCAGGATACCCATCTGTTTACTGGAACTGTGGCAGATAATATCCGCTTTGGCAAGCTGGACGCCACAATGGAGGAAGTGGTAAAGGCGGCGAAAATTGCCAATGCAGATTCCTTTATCCGTCGTCTGCCGCAGGGCTACGATACCATGGTGACTTCAGATGGTGCCCATCTGTCCCAGGGACAGCGTCAGCTTCTTGCCATTGCCAGGGCAGCCGTCGCAGATCCGCCTGTGCTGATCCTGGACGAGGCTACCTCCTCAGTTGACACCCGTACAGAGGCTTTGATCGAGAAAGGCATGGATCAGCTGATGGAGGGACGTACTGTGTTCGTAATCGCCCACAGGCTGAGTACGGTACGCAATTCCAATGCTATCATGGTGCTGGAGCAGGGCAAGATTGTGGAACGTGGGGACCATGAGGAACTGCTGGAACAGAAGGGGAAGTATTATCAGTTGTATCATGGGATGTTTGAACTGAGTTGAGACTTAATAGTTGCAATGAGAGATAATATATTCTTATAACGGCAAGGAGCCAGGGAAAGCGAAACGCTTCCCTGGCTCCTTTTAACTTTCGGTCCCTCTGAGCTCTGCGAAAGATAATGATATAATTGAGTTGTTTTTTTATTAACCCAGCCGTCCTCCTCCCATCAAGGCGGTGTGGGTTATTTGTGGATGCACTTGGCGTAAGTTACCGTGTTGAGCAATTCTCCAAAAACGATGTCATTACACTTTAAACAGCGCTTTGCTTTATAGGTACGGACAACACAGCCACCATTGCTTTTGGAGGTATGTGTATCAGCGTAACCACTTTCATATACGTGGGTACATATAATGGCTCTGGTCTCCAAATTATTAGCATCTATAAGTGTAGTAGAATCATTAGAGTCAGTAAAAATAATACGAGAATCAGTCCATAAATTACTACTTTCCTGATTACTGCTAAAGTTTACAGATTCAAATGTTGTCATTGAAGTATTTGATTCTGTTCTTGTTGTCTGTGCCGGTGCATACGCAAAAGCAGTACTTCCGCTTAAAATCACAGATCCCAAAATCGCTGCTGCAGTACCAATTTTAGATGCTTTTTTATGTTTCATCATAATGAAATCCACTCTCCTTCTAATTGAAAATTTCCCTCCCAAGAGATTGCTTCTCCAGACTACAGGAACCTGTCTGGTTTTGCCGGATTGAGCGACGAGAGCGGAGGCATAGACTTTACATTCTTCCCTGGTAAAGCCTTTGGTAGCTGCTTCATCTGCAATGTACTCGGAAAATCTGGTGTAAAGGTAAAGTGTCAGCCAGGCGAATGGATTAAAAAAATGAAGGCAAATGATTAATAGGCTGAGCAGCTTTACAGCTGAGTCATGATGGCGCAGGTGCGAGTATTCGTGCCGCAGTATCATTTCAGACAGTCTGGATTCTTCAAGGCTCTCTGGTACTACAATAAAGGGGCTGGCAAACCCAATGGTGTAGGGAGAACCTATCTGAGGGGAAATGCGGTATTCCACGTTTCCGATTCCAGATAAGAAACAGTGTTTCCTGTCGGTAATCCTTTTCAGCTTTCGCGTGAGCTGCTGGTACTTTATGATCTGATAAATACTAAAGCCAGTGATAAGGAATAACCAGCAAAGGATGATCATAAGTACCTGGTCAGACATCCAGACAGAGATTCCAGAGTAGGAAATCGCTTCCTTGTTGTCCAAATTAACAAAATCTACGATGGCGTTCAGAGAATTGGTTTCCTCCAGCACATCCAATGGCATCAAGTACTTCACCACCTGAAAGGGTATCAGATACCCCGCCAGACTGAGAAACACCAGTTTCCGGCCAAGCCGGTAGTTAAATCTTTTCCGCGTGATCAACATCAGCAGGACACAGAGCAGTAATGGCATGGTGCCTGCTATACTCATACAGATTAAAAGCATGCAAGTCCCTCTCTTAAAGTTTGTCAATATAATCTAGCAGGTCTTTCTGCTCATTTTCGCTGAGCTTTCCATCCTCAGCAAATGCGCAAAACAGACAGGTAAGAGAATTTCTGAACTCTTCGGAAGCTTCCGTAGAGTCCCCGCAGCTGGATTCCTGGTATGCCATAAGGCTTTCCTTGAATTTCCGGATCATCTGGCTTCGCATCTCCATTTTGTGTCTCAGATACAGGTCATGTGCAAAGAAGCCAAAGGCGATCAATGGAAAACCAAAGGATAAAACGATGGCTTTTACCAGATAAAAGGTCGCAGCTGGCTGATCAAAAGTTGGAATTCCACTAATCATACAGATCAGCAGCGAACATCCGGTAATCAGTACAAACAGGATACCGAATATTGCTAAAATAATTTTTTTCATTATGGACCTCCTCATTCTACGTAGAAACGGGATTGTGAAATAATTTTATTTCCTGCTCCCTTCACTATATATACGAATCTGGAAAGAAGAAATAACACGAAATTTGAAAATTTTTTCTATTTTTTTTCGGAACGGGTAATTTTATGGTATACTAAAGCATGTTTGAAAAAGTTTTAGCCGAAAGTCAGAAACAAAGGTTGTTTCTGGCGCCCATGAAAAATAAAAAGCGAGCAAAAGAAACATTTGCCTGCTACAAGAATAAAGGAGACTTACCATGCCGAAATTTTTGATCATTGACGGCTCCTCCATGCTGTCCACGTCCTATTATGGAAATCTGCCGAAATCCATTCTTTTTGCAAAGACAGACGAGGAGAAGGAGAGACATTACCCGGAGATCTTGCATACCTCCGATGGGAAATATACCAATGCCATGTTCACCATGCTCCGCACCCTTCTGGCAGTTTATAAGAAGGTGAAGCCGGAATATGTGGCGTTTACCTTTGATATGACAAGGGATACTTTCCGCCGCACCCAGCTGGGAGCGGATTTCTATAAGGCGAACCGAAAGGAGACCGCCCAGCCTTTGAAGGAGCAGTTCGTTCAGATGGAAGCGTTTCTGAAGGTGATCGGCTGCCCTGTATTTATGAGTCCGGACTATGAGGCAGATGACTATGCAGCTTCCCTTGTAGAGAAATTCCAGGGGCCAGAGCTTCAGACCTTTGTGCTTACCAAGGACCACGACTATTTCCAGCTGGTAAGCCCTTACACCCGTATGTGGCGTGTGGTTACCAAGGATAAGCTGGAAGCCTTGAAGGATGCCTATGGCCTTTATGGAAAAGACGGCTACGAAGCACTTCCCCCTAACGTATTTGAATATACTCCCGAGATCGTCTATTCCGAAGAGGGCGTTTACCCGGAGCAGATTCCGGTGCTTCTTGCCATTACCGGAGATCCGGGAGATGGAATCCCTGGATGTAAAGGCGTTTCCTCTGCGGCAGCCCCTCTGGTAGAAGAGTATAAGACCTTGGACGGGATTTACGGAGTTATTGAAGACTGTGAGGGAGTTGCGAAAAAGGAGAAAGAATTAAATACATTCTGGAAGGAAAGCCTTGGAATCGGCAGAAGCCCCTTAAAAGCACTGAAAACAAACAAAGAAATGGTTTATTTAAGTGAACAGCTTGCCACCATGAAGCGTGATATCCCGATCCAGGAAAGCCTGGAAGATATGCGGTTGAATATTAACATGGAAGAACTGGTAAAGCAGTTGAAGGCATATGAGATGAATAGCATTCTGACAGAAGTAGAGAAGCTCCAAGGGGAAAAATTCTAAAGAAAAGTGAAAATTAAGGGGAAAAGAATTCTAGTGAGAAATGAAACTTTAGAAAAAAGAAATTCTAGTAAGAAATGAAACTATAGAGGAAAAAACTCCAGGAAGAAAGGTAATCAGCATAATGCTGTAATTAGTGAAAAAAGGGCTGCATGAAAATCACAGCCCTTCCTTCACCAGTTTCCCATTCTCCAGATGGAGAATCCTCTGATTGCTGCTTCCCCGGAACTGAAGAGAAATGTCCTTTAATTCCTGGATAAATTCCCCATCCACCAGAACATCGATGCAGGAGAGCATCCGGTCTGTAAAGGGGGTGTAAACCCTGCCGCCGGGAACCAGATCCTTGTCAAAAAGATAACCGGTGTAGCACCAGATGGATTTTCCTGGATAGGTGCGCCTGATCTCTTCCAGAAGATTTACAAGCACTTCCTGGTTTTCCGGCTCAAAGGGTTCTCCACCAAGGAGGGAGAAGCCCTCGATATAGTCCGGAGAGAGGAGGTTTAATATTTTATCCTGGGTTTCCTTTGTATAAGGCTCCCCATAATCAAAATCCCAGGTAGGGGCATTGAAACAGCCTTTGCAGTGGTGTCTGCAGCCGGACACGAACAGGCTTACACGTACACCTGTACCATCGGCAATGTCATAAGATTTAATATTTCCGTAGTTCATACCAATCACCCTCATTATATAAAAGAAAATCCGGACAGAAATATAAGAACTGTCCGGATTATTTGTTATTAGCTGTAGATAAAATGTTCCCAGAATATTTCTTATAGGTCAGGTTCTGTTAAAGAAGAAACGAATTATAAATGTAATACACGGTCCTTAATTTCCTGGGTACGTCCCTGGTTCCAGAACTGGGTACCGATGTATCCGCAGGTTCTTCTGGCAACGCTCATCTTATCCTGGTTGCGGTTACCGCAATTCGGGCATTCCCAGATCAGCTTGCCGTTCTCGTCCTCTTTGATCTGAATCTCCCCGTCATATCCGCAGACATCACAGAAATCACTTTTGGTGTTCAGCTCTGCATACATGATGTTATCATAGATGAATTTCATAACAGAGAGAACTGCCGGGATATTGTGCTTCATATTCGGAACTTCCACGTAGCTGATGGCTCCTCCTGGGGAAAGCTTCTGAAATTCGGACTCGAATTTCAGCTTGGAGAAAGCATCGATCTCTTCTGTAACATGAACGTGGTAGCTGTTTGTAATATAGTTCTTATCGGTAACTCCAGGAATGATGCCGAAACGCTTCTGGAGACATTTGGCAAATTTATATGTGGTAGATTCCATTGGAGTGCCATATACGGAATAGCTGATGTTCTCAGCAGCTTTCCACTGGGCGCATTTGTCATTAAGACGCTGCATAACCTTCAGGGCGAATGGGCGGACCTCAGGGTCTGTATGAGGTTTGCCGTACATTCTCATGCACATTTCATGGAGTCCTGCATATCCAAGGGAGATGGTGGAGTAGCCGTCATAAAGGAGTTTGTCAATGGTCTCACCCTTCTTAAGACGTGCAAGAGCACCATACTGCCACAGAATCGGGGCAACATCGGAAACTGTGCCAAGGAGACGCTCATGTCTGCAGCGCAGTGCTCTGTGGCAAAGCTCCAGACGTTCCTCAAGGATCTCCCAGAATTTATCGAAATCACCTTCTGAGGAGCATGCTACGTCCACAAGGTTGATGGTAACAACGCCCTGGTTGAAACGGCCGTAGAATTTATAAGAGCCATCCGGGTTCTTCTGTTTCTCCTCAACGGTAAGGAAAGAACGGCATCCCATGCAGGTGTAAACATTGCCATTCTTTAACTGGCGCATGATCTTGGCTGAGATGTAGTCCGGAACCATACGCTTGGCGGTACATTTAGCAGCAAGCTCGGTCAGGTACCAGTACTTGGAATCCTCATGGATGTTATCCTCATCCAGAACATAGATCAGCTTCGGGAAAGCAGGTGTGATCCATGCACCGCGCTCATTCTTCACACCCTGCATACGCTGCTTCATCACTTCTTCAATAATGAGTGCAAGGTCATCACGGGTACGTCCCTCCGGAACTTCATCCAGATACATGAAAATAGTTACGAAAGGTGCCTGTCCGTTACAGGTCATAAGAGTGATCAGCTGGTACTGGATGGTCTGGATACCGCTCTGGATCTCGTCCTTTAATCTGCGCTCGGATACTTTCTGGATGATCTCATCATCCAGTGGCTCGCCGCAGGCCTTACGCTCCTCGATCACTTTGTTACGGATCTTCTGGCGGCTGATATCTACAAATGGAGCCAGGTGGGCAAGAGAGAAGGACTGTCCGCCATACTGGTTGCTGGCTACCTGTGCAACGATCTGTGTGGTAACGTTACATGCGGTAAAGAAGCTGTGTGGCTTCTCGATCAGTGTCTGGCTGATAACCGTACCATTCTGAAGCATATCCTGCAGGTTGATAAGGTCGCAGTTATGCTCACGCTGTGCGTAATAATCAGAATCGTGGAAATGGATGATTCCCTCGTCGTGGGCCTTTACGATCTCTTCTGGGAGAAGGACACGCATAGTCAGGTCTTTGCTGACCTCGCCTGCCATATAATCACGCTGTGTGGAATTGATGGTAGGGTTCTTGTTGGAATTCTCCTGCTTGGCATTCTCATTGATCTGGTCCAGAAGGGCGAGGATACTGTCATCTGTGGTATTAGACTTACGGGTAAGCTCTCTCTTATAACGGTAACGCACGTACTTCTGCGCAACCTCATAGCCACGCATCTCCATGATGCCGGTCTCTACCATATCCTGAATATCTTCTACATTTACTGCGTGGGAGGATTCAAGGGCACGGGTGGCAATCATGTCAGCAAGTGCCGTAATCTGGTAATGACTCAGCCGGTGGAGCTTGGGAACCTCCTCATTCGCTTTTTCTACGGCGTTGATGATCTTCGCCTTATCAAAAATAACTTCCACGCCATTTCGTTTAATGACGTTTGCCTTGACCTCTGTGCTCATATCTAAAAATCCCTCCATATATTGTGTTCGTAAATCAAATAACATACTAGATGTTGTGCACTATCAATATTACAGGATTCTACAGAAAAGTCAAGGTCAAAACCTGTGATTTTATAAATCTGTGAAATGTGCTGAAATTTTATGGGCAGGACCTGGAAAAAAACCAGTTCCACCATATATAAAATTCCTGTAATGCGTGAAATAATCAGCATTATTCCGTATGTGAAATTTTACTGTGCGCAACAAAATATCCTGCAGTCGTGCAGGATTTCCAGTAGTGGCATGAACAAAGGGCTGCCAAGGGCAACCCTTTCTCGCGTCCGCATCTTTTTCTATTATACTTGGAAAAAAATAAAAATCAACCCTTGACAATCGCTATAATAGGCAAAATCTGATTTGACATTCTACACCTTATTATTATACAATTACATGTTGAAAAGGGGGAACAGAGTTTTCTCCTAAAATAACAAAAGGAAGGGAGTATGCAGCTGTCATGCTGCAGATCATAAAAATGGAAGAATTATACGCTGCAATTGAAAAGAAGATTAAAGATTCCGGTTATCCACGCCGGATCTCCGGGGCAGATGTGTATGATGATATCTGTGACCAGATTGAAGGAAAAGAGAATGGAAGCTATATTCTGCTTTCCAAGTTTGAGGATGATGTGGTTTTTGAGTACCATATTACCGTAATGGATGACGATTTTAACCTGGGAGTGCTTACCATGCGGACGCCGGAGGGTGTGTTTGAGACAGATTTTGATGAATAAAATCATATACAGAAAGAGTGCATTAAAATGAAAGTATTGGAAATTGTTTTGCCGGTATTGGTAATGATCCTTCTGGGAATGGCCTGTAAGAAGTTCAGGCTTCTGAACCAGAACGGAATTGATAACATGAAGGTCCTGGTAACCCAGATCATGCTTCCTGTAGCTATTTTCCATGCGCTGGCCACAGCAGAGTATAATAAAGAGACTGGTATCCTGGTTGGCATCATGTTTGTAATGCTTGTGATCTCCTTTAGCATTGGATTTGCCCTTAAGCCATTTATGGATGAGCGTTACCGGAAATATCTGCCATTTATGGTCAGTGTGTACGAAGGCGGGCTGATGGCGTATCCTCTTTACACAAGCCTTTGTGGAACAGAAAATCTTTCCCAGATCGCAGTACTGGATATTGCGGGACTGTTGTTTGGATTCAGCGTGTATATGGGAATGTTAGGACAGGTAGAAAACGGAGATAAGATCGATGCCCGGAAGCTGTTTGCAAGTGCGCTTCGGACACCGGCATTTATTGCCAGTGTCCTTGGCATTATTGCTGGTCTTACAGGCGTGGTACAGAAGCTTCTGGCAGGTCCTTTTGCAGGTACCTATACAAGCGTGGAGAATATTCTCACCACTTCCGTAACTGCGATTATCCTGATCGTGGTAGGCTTTAGTATCGAGCTGGATAAGAAGCTGTTTGCCCCATGTATTAAGACCATCGTACTGCGCGTGCTTTTACAGGCTGTGATGATCGCGGGTGTGCTGCTGGCTGTTCATTACATAGTAGGAGACAATCTGATCCTGAATCTTGCCATAATCAGCTATATGTCTTCACCAGCTACATTCAGTATGCAGACATTCCTGAAAAGTGAGGATGGAAGCGCATATGTTTCCACCACGAATTCATTGTATTGCCTGGTATCCATACTTGTTTATGTGGTGATGGCATTTGTTGTTTACTGATTGCATTTGTCTGTGAAGTTTTTTAAAATAGTTATTTCTTTTTGGGCAGGCTGGGAGGAAGCTCACAGTTGTATGCGATTCCAAGGGGTGTTACAAGAAGAGGATGGACAGGCCGGTAAACGGGAAGTCCCAGCTTCTTCTCAAATACGGTTGTGAATTCTTTGAAGCTTGCAGAGCCGCCTACCACATAAACAGCCGGTACCTGGTATCCTGTAAGAAACTTCTCGGTGATGGAGGCCATTTTCTCGATGGTGGCTTTGATCACAGGGAAGATTTCTTCCTCTTTTTCGGGAGTGGTCTTTAAGAGCTCAGCTTCTTCGTATGGAATGTGGTAATGTCCTGCGACTGTCATAGTCATATGACTTCCGCCGGTGGCTTCATCATCAGTATATATAACTTTCCCATCTTTCAGGATGCTGATGCCGGTAGTGCCGCCACCTACATCCACTACAGCACCATCGGTGATCTTAAGTACGGCAGCAGCGGCAGTAGGCTCATCAATGATATTGGTTACCTCAAAGCCGGCGCCCTCCAGGACATAGCCGATACTCTTTACACTGCCTTCGGAAACTCCCGGGGGAATGGCAGCAGCGGCATAGGGGAGTTCTGTATCCAGCTTCTCCTCCAGCTGGGCTTTTAACCTGGTAACAAGCTGGACGGATTCAAAATAGTTTACGATAACGCCGTCACGTATGGCGTGGGAAGGGGCAGAGACACCTGCGATAGGCCGGTTGGTGCTATCTACAACAGCCAGAACAGTATTGGCAGTACCAAGATCCACGCCTACCTTCAACCAGCCTTTGAATTTCTTGCATTCACCGGTGCGCACCAGCTCTGCAAAATTTGATAAAGTCCTGTTTTTTATTTCCATATCCGGACACTCCATTTCTGCGAAAACCGCGAAATTTCAATATGACATTCATATCAATAATATATCTATTATATATGAAAGAACGGAAAAAAACAATGTTGTTTTATCGTGTAGAATAAATTGACACGGATGTGCCAGGCACAGTATAATAAAGAAAAAAATTCCATAAGCTACCAGAGCCTGTTAGGGAAAGGGTTTCGGGAAGAAATGTGATTTTATGTTCTGTTTGAGAAAGGATATTGGATATAATATGAAGATTCCAGAGAACCGAAAAAAATCCATGCATCAGATTTATGTGAGACTTGTGGCTTTTCTGACTTTGGCTGGCATTCTTGTTCCGGTTATTTTTACAGCGTTCCAGATGGGCTTTTTTGCAAAAGAGCCGGTGCTGGAGACAAAAGTCATGACTACTGACCCGACAGCCTCTGTTCTTCGGGTAGCTACAGATTACGATTTTTGCCCGAACTCTTATATCAATCAAAATGGAGATCTGTCCGGGCTATATATTGAAATAATGACAGAGGTGGCCAACCGGCTTGGCATGCGGTTAGAGTTTAAAACGGGTGAATGGCTGGAATGCCGTGCTATGCTTGAAAACAAAACCGCCGATGTTCTTTTGGGACTTGAAATCTTCTCAAATATGGAGGGAACTTTACGCACCATCCCCATGTGCTCTGACCAGCTTTGCGTTTATGGAAAGAAAACACTTAACAGTGCTGCTGGTCTTGCCGGGAAAAGGGTTGCCCTGATGGCGCGTTCTGTTATTGAATCTACTTATGATCTGCAATGCGAATATGTGGAATATTACACCAATACCGAAATCCTGCAGGCCGTAGAAAACGGGGACGTGGACTATGGCATCTGTCATGCCGCCGTTGCATCCAAAATTATCGACCGTAATGATTTTGACCTGAAAATGGGCGTTGCGATCGCGAATAGTTTTCCGGCTATGGCAGTAGATGATTCCCGGCCAGAGCTGAAGGAAAAAGTAAACACGGCTTTGCAGGAGATGTCGATCGATGGAACGATCGGACAGCTGAAAACGAAATGGCTGACGAATTTTACCAAAGACCGTTCTTTTTCCTATGTTTTACAGCACTATCAGCTGTTTTATGTCACTTTCTTCCTTGGCCTTGCCGTTGCCTATTCCTTATGTATTGCAGCGGAGATCATGGATCGCCGTCAGGCTGCCTACATTCAGTCCCTGCTTTCTTATCAGAAGCAGTTAAAAGAATCCAATGAAGAAGCACAGCGCGCCAACCAGGCTAAGAGCAGATTTCTGTCCCATATGAGCCACGATATCCGTACGCCGATCAATGGCATAATGGGTATGGCAGAACGGATCCGGAAAAATGAGCAAGATCCAGAGCTGATCGACAGTTGTCTGCAAAAAATCGACAGTGCCTCTGCCCATCTGCTTTCTCTTTTAAACGATGTGCTTGACATGAGCGAGCTGGAATATGGGGAAGTCCGTCTGGAACATAAGCCTTTTGATCTGAACGCAGAGCTTTTGCGTACACGCCAGATCATAGAAGATCAGCCCAATGAAAAAAATACTGTTTTTTCATTGAATACTTCGGTTTCTCATCCGAAGTTGCTTGGCAGTCCCATGCATCTGCGCCGGATTCTTCTGAATCTGATCAGCAATGCCCAGAAGTACAATAAGCCAAATGGCCAGATAAATCTTACAGTTAAAGAAATCTCCAGCAATGGAACACAGGCAGAAATTCAATTCCTTGTCAGTGATACCGGTATCGGTATGAGCCGGGAATTTGTCCAGAAGCAGCTCTATCAGCCATTTGTGCAGGAAAATGATAATGTGCGCACTGTCTACCAGGGCACCGGGCTTGGCATGGCAATCGTACATAATCTGATAAAAATGATGAATGGCACCATCGAAGTAGAAAGTACTATTGGAGTGGGTACCACCTTTACCATTCACCTGACATTTGATATTGATCCATCTCCGGAAGCAACAGAACCTCCGAAGGAAGAACCTCTGGCGGATATCAGCGGCATGCGGGTACTTGTTGTGGAAGATAACGAACTGAATCTGGAGATCGCGCAGGCAATTCTGGAAGACGATGGTGTTCTGGTTACATCTGCCGGGGATGGAAAGGCTGCCGTAGAGCTTTTTGAAAAATCTGCGCCTGGTACGTTTGATGCGATTTTAATGGACATCATGATGCCTGTCATGGATGGCATCGAAGCTACAAAAGCTATCCGCCAGCTTTCACGGGAAGACGCCAGGACGATTCCAATCATTGCTATGACAGCAAATGCTTTTAAGGAAGACCGGAAAAAAGTGTTTGAAGCAGGGATGAACGAACACTTTACGAAACCGGTTGATGCAGGAAAGCTTCACTGTACTCTGGCGAAATATAAAAAATGAGTGTTTCTCATTTTCAATCTTTCCTCCCATCTCGAGCTGCTGGTCATTCAATCTGTTACTTTTCACGGTCTGACCAGTAGTAAGTTTTTTTAATTTTATCATATTTCTTACTATATTTGTCATTTTTCTTTTAGAAAAGTTCTATAGCGTGCAGATTGCAGGAATGATTTTTCAAACACGCTCTAGCTGCTGTTCAGAGCCAATTCTAATCCTAAAAGGAACTTTCACGCATTCAATCATTGAAAAAGAAAGGCACAAGGCGTATAATCAGAGCAATGTGAAATGAGATAGTGCGAAACAATATGTGTTCTTATAAGACAGAGAAAGGGGGATAGTATGCCTTTGGACAAAACAGAAAATAAAGCAGTGAAAGAAGTGGTTTTGGATAAAGAAAAGTATGTTTTAAATAAACTGCTGCCGGAATATGTTTCCCTTTACCGTATAGAACTTAATTCTGGAAAATATGAAATCTTACGGCTGGTCGCAAATACAAATGCCAGACAGATTGCGGAAAAGAATCCTCATCCGTTTGTAAACTTTGATGAATACACGAAAAAGTATGCCGATTCTTTTATTTTGAAAGAGGATAAAGAGGAATTTTTAAAATGGCATTCCTGTCGGAACCTGAAGGCTGCGCTTAATGATACGGAGAAAATCACTTATTACTATCATAGTGTTTCCAGAACTGGGAAACACAGTTATTATGAAGCTTATGCGGTGAAAGGAAAGGTGGATGAGGAGCAGTTTAGCATCTTTCTGGGATATCGGAATATTGACAGCATTCTTTACAAAGAAAGAGAAACCCAGGAAAAATTGCGAAAGGCGTTGGAGGAAGCAAGGCTTGGAAATGAAATCATCGCAGCCATTGCAAAAACGTATCAGTATATTTCCAGAATTGATATTAAAGCGGATTACTTTGAGGAGATTGCAAACCGGGATACCGATCACCTGAAGTTTGTCAATTCCGGTGTTTTATCCTCCAATAATAAAAAGGTGTGCCGGGAGCTGGTAGCGGAAGAATATCAGGAAGCATTTTTCAGATTTTCCGATATTTTTACTTTGCCGGAGAGAATGCGAAATGAAGAATCCATTGCAATGGAATACAAGATGAAAGACGGAAGCTGGCATAAGCTCCGTTTTATTGAGAAAAAGCGGGACGAAAATGGAAATCTGACCCATGTTCTTTGTGTGATCCGAAGTATCAGTGATTCCAAAAGAAAGGAGCAGATTCTGATCGATCAGGTAGCAGAGGCAAAGCAGGATGCAGCCATGAAAACCAGATTCCTGTCGAACATGAGCCACGACATCCGGACGCCCATGAATGGTATCATTGGTATGCTTGATCTGGCAAACCATTATCCGGATGATCTTCAGATGCAGCAAAAATGCAGGGATAAGATTATGGAATCATCCAGATATCTGGTTTCTCTGGTGAATGATATTCTGGATATCACGAAACTGGATACAGGAGAGCTGATAGAGCAGGAGCTTTCCTTTGATCTTACAGAGGTGCTGAATAAAATTAATACGAATAGCCAGAGAAAGACTTTAGATAAGGGAGTTTCTTATGTTGTAGATTGGAACCGGGCCCAGTTAAGTGAAATCTATCTGACTGGGAATCCCATCTTTCTGGAGCGATTACTAAATATAGTGGCAGATAATGCGGTTAAATTTACGGATTCCGGTGGAAGTGTGCAGGTCTGGTGAGGCCAGAAGTTTGCAGACGAGAAAAAAATCGTATATGAATTTGGCTGTCCTGATAACGGACAAGGTATGAGTGAAGAGTTTGTAGAGCATGCGTTTGAACTTTTTTCCCAGGAAAATAAAACAAGCCGGTCAACTTATGAAGGAAGCGGGCTGGGGCTTGCGCTTGCAAAGAAACTTGCTGACAGAATGGGCGGAACCATTGAAATAAAGAGCCGAAAAGGAGTGGGGACAACCGTTATTACAACGGTTCCATTTAAAATCGGAGAAGAAAAGAAAACGATAATAGCGCCAAGTTATGACGAAATTAAAGTAGTAGGCTTGCATGCCCTGGTAGCAGAAGACAATGAATTAAATATGGAGATTGTCAGTTTTATGCTGGAAAATAATGGTATCCATGTGGATGAGGCAGCAAATGGACTGGAAGCAGTAACGAAATTCAAGGAATCTGCACCTGGATATTACGATGTAGTTTTGATGGACATTATGATGCCTGAGTTAAATGGCTGGGATGCCACACGTGAAATACGCTCCATGAAAAGAGCAGATGCAGACAGTATCCCGATTATCGCCATGAGTGCCAATGCATTTGCGGAAGATATCATCAACAGCCGGTTTTCCGGGATGAATACGCATCTTTCCAAACCTCTTGAAGAAAAAAAGCTTTTGAAGGTTTTACGGGAAAGCGTGGGAAAACGAAGAGAAAAATTATAAAATCTAAAAAATCAAAATAAAAAATCCTTCTTGTTCGTTGAGAAATCATATTTCTCAAGGAGAAGAAGGATTTTTTGTTACAAATCGGTTACATTTAATGGGCAAAAAATAATGTATAATCTAAATGAACCACGCTAGATTATTTGCAGAGTAATTATCTGCATAAAGTAAAGGAAAGGATACCCTTATGAAAGCCAGAATACTTGTAATAGAAGACGAAATCACTATCAATGACCTGATCTGTATGAATCTGGAAGTTTCCGGCTATGATGCTGTAAGCTATCTGGATGGAGAGGAAGCAAGCACTGGAATCATACGTGACCATGATTTCCAGTGTGCCTGGTAGATATCATGCTTCCCGGAAAGGATGGCTATACACTTTTGCCGGAACTAAAATCTTATAATATTCCGGTAATTTTTCTTACCGCAAAAGCAGATATAGCCAGCAAAGTAAAAGGATTAAAAGACGGGGCAGAAGACTATATTGTAAAACCATTTGAAATGCTGGAAGTGATGGTGCGGCTGGAAAAAGTGTTAGAGCGCCATGGCAGTGTCCGGAACCAGATCCAGATAGAAGATATCACGATTGATACAAAAAGCCGTACGGTTACCCGTAATGGAGAAGAAATCTATTTAAAACCAATGGAATACAATTGTCTTATGGCTTTTGTGAAAAATCCCAACAAAGCCCTGACAAGAGCCCAGATTTTGCAGGAACTCTGGAACGAGGATTTTGCTGGGGAAACCCGGACGGTGGATGCTCATGTAGGACGGATCCGGAAGAAACTGGACTGGCAGGATAGAATTAAGACCATTCCAAGAATTGGTTACCGATTGGAGGTGGATTTTTGAAGCTTTTCACAAAGATTTTTTTGCAGGTAGCCTGTATCATATTCGTGTTGTCATCCATTATCTTTTTTTATACCAGTTACCGCTGGAAAAATCAAAGTATTCAGGACATAAATAGTTATGAAGAAAGCAAATTTCAGAACAATCTTTTGCAGTTTGAGAATAAATTAAGACTTTGGGAGAATCAGCCGGTCAGTTTGGATAACAGTATCCAAAAAGAATTGATGGTATATGCTTTCCGACAGGTATTTCGTGATACTGCGGCTTTGTATCAGGAGGGAAAAGAGCTATATAATGGAACCTCTTATGAGTTTGAAATTCAGGATATTTGTAAACTTCTGAAAAATCAGGAAAATGAAAATTCCATGGATGAGCAGCTCTATGGAGGCACTCCCCTGACCGCAAAAATAAATGGCAAAACTCTTTTGCTTTTTTATTCCGCTACTAATTATGATAGGACAGATACGAAATACCAGATTGTAACTTATAAAGATATTACAGAAGTACAAAAACGAAATCAATTACTGTTCTGGCGGGCAGGAGGACTGACCCTTTTTCTGCTGTTGTTCACAGCACTTCTTCTTTTCCTAAGTTTACGAAAGATTATGAGACCGTTGGCCGGTTTAAGTGAAGCGGCTATTTGTGTGGCAAATGGAAATTATGAAAGGAAGGTTCCGGTAGAAGGAAATACAGAACTGGCACAGGTAGGGAAAAGCTTTAATTTAATGACAGACAAAGTAAAAGAGCAGATTGAGGAGCTTTCTTCTGTAAACCAGGCGCAACGCCAGCTCCTTGGAAGTCTTGCCCATGAATTGAAAACTCCGATGACCGCTATCATCGGATATGCGGATACCCTTCTTACCATGCGCCTGTCACCAGCGCGGCAGGAGAAAGCACTTTCTTACATTGGAAATGAATGCCACAGGCTTTCCAGACTTTCTGTGAAAATGCTGGAGCTTACCGGACTATATGAAACCGGAGAAGCGCGTTTTTCCCCGGAAGAGATTCAGGCAGCTTCCTTTCTGGAAAATGTCAGGCAGCTTGTCGCATATCGTTTGAAGGAAAAAAACATAAGTCTTGAAATCATCTGCCAGCCACCTGAACTTATGAAAATCTTTGATCCGGATCTTATGACAAGTGTAGTGACGAATTTTATTGATAATGCAGTCAAAGCATCTGAGGAAGATTCCAGAATCGTTATAACAGCAACGAAAGAGAAGCTTGTTGTTCAGGATTTTGGAAAAGGAATTCCAAAAGAAGATCTGGGGAAAGTAACAGAAGCCTTTTATATGGTTGATAAATCCCGTTCCCGGGCAAAAGGAAGCGTAGGGCTTGGGCTTTCCCTTTGTGAAAAAATAGTAGAAATTCATGGATTTCAATTGGAAATTACCAGTAAAGTGGGAGAGGGAACCATCGTTTCGGTTCTATGGTAACAGTTACAAATCCGTTACAATTTGCGGAATACTTGGTGTCATGGGAAAGGTTATAATCAAGGCAGAATCAAGGAAGGAGAACTTACCAAGAATGAAAAAAATGATAAAAACACTGGTTGGATTTACTCTTTGCATGGGAATGCTGACAGGATGTGCTAAGACACCGGAAACTTCCCTGGTAAAGCAAAAGGGCAGTAATGCATTAGCTGCTTATAAAGAAGCAGATGATACAAAAAGCACTGATATGATAGAAAAAGATTCCACCCAAAATACGGATGATTCTGAGGAGAACACAAAAAAGGGAGCTTCGACAGCAGTTACGATCAGGGATTTGTTGAATGCTCCTCAAACTTACAAAAGCCAGGTAACAGACGACAGCGCCAAACTTGTGGTTAATACAGATGCGACGGTAGAAGTTCCAGAGGTGGAAAAAATATCTGCCATTTCTGTGACTCCGGCAGAGGTAACCCAGGAGCTTCTGGATCATATTACAGATGCTTTTTTCCAGGATGCCAAGCTGTACACTTCCGACAGCTATTATATTCAGACAAAGAATGAAATCAAACAGACACTGGATGAGTTAAAAGAAGATGTGGCAGAAGGAAATTTGGATCCATATGGTTATGGGACAGATGAGAATGGAAATTATACCGATGATATTTATTCTGATATCGAATACTGGGAGGAAGAATACGACAAAGCTCCGGAGACCAAAACACTGGTAGAGGCAAGACCAACTGCAGGAAGCCAGAAAACAGACAGTGATGGAAACGTAATCGGAGATGGGAACAACGAATTTTCCGGTGTGGCACAGATGACAGATGGCTCTGAATATTATTACCAGACGACTTCCAGTGGCTCAGACACTTTCGCTGCTAAGATCCGGAGAACAGTAAATGTAGGAGGGGGAAAACTGCCTGCAGATGCCGCCTGGTTTGAGTGGGCCAGTTCTGAGGATGGGGAACAACCTACAGAAGACTCTATTGGGATTTCCCTGGATGAGGCAAAACAGATGGTACAGGAAAAAGTAGAGGAACTGGGGATTACGGACCTGCAGTTTGCAGACTGGAATTATGCAGTATGTAAAAATCTGGAAAATGATGACAGCATGAATGTCCTGGAAAATGGCTACCTGATTTCTTACACACGTACAGTGAATGGGGTTCCAATCACCGTTACCATAGATGATGGAGGGGCTTTGGAAGATATGGACAGTACCATGGAGACCTGGTCTTATGAACGCCTTTATTTCTATGTGGATAAAGATGGAATCGCAAGCATGTACTATTCCAATCCTTATATGATTGGTGAAACCAAAACAGACAAACTAAGTCTGCTGCCGTTTTCTGAAATCATGAAAACTTATGAAAAAATGATGATCGTAACCAACGCCGACAATATGGAATATGAAAAATCCAGAGTTTACGATATTGACAGGATCGTGCTGGGCTATGCCAGAATTTATGAACCTTCTAACGATGCTCATACCGGGCTGTTGGTGCCGGTCTGGGATTTCTTTGGAACAAGAAAAACAGAAAGTGAATATGATGGCCAGAATTATTCCGATACTACTGATAATCCCACCTGGAGTTTCCTTACCATCAACGCAGTAGATGGAAGTATTATTGACCGCAGCCTGGGATACTGATATGAACTTTTCAAAATTGAAAACAGAAGACAGCACACATACAGGAAAATTTACCCGGATTGGATTAGCAGGGAAGTCAAACGGTATCAGGCAGATATGCGGAATCGTACATTACAATTTCGCTGGCTTTTTCCAGACACCAAAAGTAATTTTTACCTTCCTTTTGGAATTTGTCTTAAGCTTTCTGCTCACTGGCAGGATTATGGCGGTTATGGAAAATTATAATACCCCGGTGCAGGCTATCGAGCCTTTCTTATGGACCTTTGGGGATGGAACAGCAGTGCTTTTAAGTTCTCTGCTTTTGCTATTGCTGTTTTCAGATCTTCCGAAACTCACACCCCTGACGCCTTATCAGCTTGTCCGTACGACAAAGAGAAAATGGCTGTTTGGACAATTTGTTTATGTGATTCTGGTGACGGTTCTATATACGGTTTTTATGCTCCTTTTTACCACTGTACTGTGTATGAAGAACAGCTATCCGGGCAATCTTTGGAGCGAAACGGCTGCCATGCTGGGCTATTCAGAGCTTGGAAAAAATCTGCAGGTGCCCTCTACGGTAAGGGTTATGGAAAGTATTTCTCCATACGGCTGCATGGTTCAGGTCTTCCTTTTGCTTTTTTGTTACTCCCTGACCTTAAGTTTTGTTATACTGGTTGGAAACCTTTATAAGGGAAAAACCAAAGGCATGGTACTGGGCCTGCTATACAGTATCTTTGGATTCTTACTGGATCCCAATGTGCTGGCAGCCCTTCTTCATAAAGAAAAGTACGAAATGTATCAGATAAACGTGCTGATCTGCTGGATCAGTCCTTTGAACCAGGCAGTATATGGAAAACATGATCTTGGCTATGATCTTTTACTCCCCAAAATCTGGCAGTCCTGTATCTTTTTCGGGGTAGTCCTGCTTGTACTTGCAGTTCTTGCCCTTCGCCGGATGAAACGGTATCCATTTGAATTTCTGGGGGAAAAGGCATAAGCCAAAAGTTGACTAATTATAAAAGAGGATGACCCATGTATGAAGAAACCAAACGTATGCTGACTGGTAAAAATTTCCTGGCAGCCTGGTTGACTGCCTGTATTTCCCTGGCTATAGGAGCGACTTATCCCAGCCTGAAAAAAGCACTGGAATGTGGAACTTTTCTTACTTTACTGGAAAGCGCATTGAAAAGCCAGGCAGTTACCTTTGCCCTTCCATTTGCCTCTGTGCTGCCCTGGAGTGATTCTTTTTTACAGGAATATAAAAGCGGATTTTTAAAAGCCACTCTTCCAAGAACGGACCGCAGGCATTATGTGGAAGGAAAAGTCTTTTCTGTTATGGTATCAGGCTTTATGGTATGGATATTTGCAATTTTTACCATGCTATTTGTTAATTTTGTTATATTTTATCCTATGGAAAAAACAGGGGCGTTTCCAAAAGAGAAGCTTCTGGAACTGTTTCAAAAAGCCTTGCGAACAGGACTGATTGGAAGCGGGCTAAGTACTTTTGGCGGAATCTGTGGGATCTTATGGAATTCAGCCTACATGGCTTATGGGATTCCCTTTATAAGTTTTTATTTTGGAATCATTCTTCACGACCGGTATTTTAAAGACCAGATCTGGTTTTATCCGGTGGAGTGGATTCAGGCAGAGGGAAACTGGGGTATGAACCAGGCTGGTCTGTGGTTGTTCCTTATCCTTTTTTTACTGACATTAATGGGTATTCTGGGAGGTGTTATGTATGGAAAAGTGGAGGAAGTATAGAACTGATGCAAAACGCATTTCCAAAACTGATACTTATCCTGGAAATGCTGCCTGTGTAAGGATTGAGCACGTTACCAAGTGCTTTGGGGAAGACCTTGTTTTAAAGGAAGTGAATCTTACCTTAGATTATGGACAAGTTTATGGAATTGTAGGAAACAATGGTTCCGGAAAAACAGTGCTGATGAAATGTATCTGTGGGTTTCTTCCGGCTACTACCGGAACCATCCGGGTATTTGGAAAGGAAATTGGCCGGGAGGTGGATTTTCCGGAAAGCCTTGGGGTGATCATTGAAACTCCTGGATTCCTTACCGGGCATACCGGCATTAGGAATCTGGAAATCCTGGCAGATATGAATGGCAGGATCTCCAAAGCCGATATCCGGCTGGTTCTGAAAAAGGTGGGATTGGATCCGGATATGAAAAAGCCTGTTGGAAAATATTCCCTTGGAATGCGCCAGCGCCTTGGGATTGCGCAGGCCATTATGGAGGATCCAAGGTTCCTCATTTTGGACGAGCCTTTTAACGGACTGGATAAACATGGAGTGGAAGAAATACGCCAGCTTCTTCTGGAATTAAAAAGTATGGGAAAAACCATTCTTCTGGCCAGTCACAATGAGGAAGATATCCGGATCCTGTGTGACCACGTATATGAGATGGATGGCGGAGTGTTAAGAGAAAGGACGGTGAGCCCATGAAAAGGAAAATGGTAAAAATAATATTCCCGGTTCTGCTTCTGACTTTTTCTCTGCCATTCTCTGTTGCGGCCCAAAATATAGAAGATACAGAAACGCCCTTTGTAAGCGCCCAGGATATAGAAGAAGGACCGACAGATTCTGAGAAGCCAAATACGGAACAAAATCCTTCCGATTCTGATCTGGATGGCTTTATATCGGGGGATGATTCTTTGGAAGAGGGAAACGATAAACCGCTTCATGTGATCATAGAAAATGGAACTACAGGAGAAAATCAAGATAGCTCTGTGAATGAGCCGGTTGTAGACAGTGGAGAGGCTTTTGGTGGCGGATATAGTGGTGTAGATTCCAGTTCCGGTTCTTCTGCTGAAAAAATCTATCACAAACCCCAGGTGCTGCTGGAAGATTATAATCTTTTGGGACAGTCTGTAAAAGCAGGCTCTGCAATGGAACTGTCTGTGACCTTTCGGAACAAAAGCCGCAGCCAGAATGTATTCGGACTGAAAATCTCCCTGTCCACCGAAACGAAAGGAATTGAATTTGAAAGAAATTCCTTTTATGTGCAGAGACTGACACCAGGAGAAGCCATCACATTGAAGCAGAAGATGACTCTCACAGAAGATTGTGAGCCAGGAACGGCGCAGATCGTATTTGCACTGGATTATGAAGATTCCAGGGCAACCAGTGCCACTGGCAGTGAAAGCCTGACCTTTCAGATCACCCAGCCTGCCCATGCAAAGCTGGAAGCCTCTGAAATTCCCTCCGTTTTCTATACCATGGATACTGTAGAGATTTCGGTAAAGGCGCTGAATCTTGGAAGAGATAAGATTTATAATGCAAGTGTGAAAATGGAAGCAGATGGATTAACATCAAAAGAAACTGCATTTTTCGGTACCGTGGATTCCGGAACTGCTGCACAGGGAAGTCTGCGCGTATATGTGAAAGGAAAAACAGGTAATCAGACGCAGGAAAGCCAGGAGGAAACAGAAGAAAGTGCAAAATCAACAGAGAAAGAGACGACTCCCGGTAAAATTCATGGAAAACTGATTCTCACCTATGAAGACGCAGAAGGAAACTCTTATGAAGAGGCGGCAGATTTTGATTCTGAAATAAAGGAAGCCCAGATTCAGTCTTTAAAAGTGGAAGAGGATCAGGAAGAAACCAATAGCTGGTGGTATTCCATTTTTGCCGTAGCAGCAGTCCTGCTTCTGTCTGTTATCCTGTTTCTTCTGGCAAAACTTCATAAAAAAAGTGTTCTCCTGGAAGAGGCCAGAAAGGCGGCTTCCAATTGAAAAAGAAAAAAATGGATGGCTTTCTCTTTTTTGTGCTTGTTCTTTTTGCAATGGCTGTTTTCTTTTTTATCCAGTTACTGGCAGGTATGCAGGAAGAAAAAAAGCAGTATACAGCTCTGGTTTCACTTGGAGCCCTCAGGTATGACGAGGATTTCCTGAAAAAAGCAGCAAAGATAAAGGGAATCAAAGAAATCTGGCCGGTTGTGGAAATTCCGGTGAACATTAAGATTGAAGACTATACGGAAGAAACCACTTTTTTAGGAATTGACTTTAACGCCTTTGGAAGTAATCCAGATCAGGAAAACCTTGGGAATACGCCCATGCTGTTACTTGGAACATCGGCTCTTCAGAATATGAAAGATTCCAATGGACATTCCATTTCTCAAAAACAGCAGGAAAAATATATGAAACAGGGGGAATGCCTAAATATTTCTTATCAGATGACAGAAGGGAACGAGGAAGGCAGTGCCAGTTCCAATTCGTCTTTCTCTTATACAGACAGCCACATCCAAAAGAATGCCTATCTCCCCTGCAAAGTTGTGTCTGTTTCAGAAAAAGAAAAGGATACCATTTATATTCCATTTTCCCAGGCACAAAAGCTTTGCCAGGAAAACGATGTACAACTGGATATTACAAAAGTGTTTCTGAAAATAAATGGAAAAAGAAATCTGGAAAGGGCAAAGCAGCTGTTTGAATCGTAAAAGAAAAGCAAAAAAAGTTAAAAAACTGGAGAAGTAGTCATACTTATAAATGTAAATAATCATTGATAAAACCATCAAAGCAATATATAATTGAGCATAGTTAATAATAAATACAAAAATATAATTGCAAGGATGGGTTGAAGTAAAAATGCCAAAAGGATTACAACATAAAGGAATTGTTAGAAGAAACAAAATGATCTATGCTGCCGTAAAACTATTTCTTGAAAATGGATACGAGAAGACTACCACTGCCTCTATTGCAAAGGCAGCTGGAATGTCCCCTTCCTCCTTTTTTGCAGCATTTGATAATAAAGAAGCTTTGCTGCTTACCCTGGTCAAAACAATGTTTGGAAGCCAGTTTGATAATACAGAGAAATTATTAGGGGAAAATCCTGATCCGCTGCTTATCTATGGAGTAGAAACTTCAATACAGATGTACATAGCGGAGCTGTCAGAACCGTTGAGGGAACTGTATGTGGTAGGATATTCCCTTCCAACTACCTCAGAATATATTTATATGAGCACAGCACAGAAGCTTCAGCATATTTTTTCAAAATATATGGAAAATGCTGAATTGAAAGATTTTTACGAAATGGACATTGCTTCTGCCGGAATCACCAGAGGATTTATGGCAAAAAAATGTGACCTCTATTTTACTATGGAAGATAAATTAAGAAGATTCCTGAAATGCTGCTTTACCTTATATAAAGTACCAGAAACAAAACAGGAGGAAGTAATCGGACAGATCTTAAAAATAAATCTGAAACCGATTGCTGAAAAAATCATAGAAGACACTGTAAAAAAAGCAGAAGAAGGATTTGAAGCAGTTCTGGCAGAAAAGTAAATATTTGGAAAATTACATAAGTATAAAAGAAATGCAACTGCGATTTTTTTATCCACAGTTATGCTAATGCCGACACAACCTGTAATTACATTTGCTGCTAATGAGTCAGTCTGTGAGAAATCAGATGACAAAGTACACCATTTTGGGGCGGGGGAGATTGACCAGGAAGCAACCTGCCAGGCTCCTGGAAAAATGTATTATCACTGTGAGAATTGTGGCTATACAAAAGAAGAGATTCCGCAAAAGAAACATGTAGGATATGTGGCTGAGGACGGTAAAGCGGAAACCTGTACAGAACCAGGATGGACAGCTTTTATTCGATGTGAGTTGTGTGATGAAGTCCTTCAGACCCAGGAAGAAATTCCGGCACCAGGTCACAAAGTAGTAGTAGATAAAGCAGTAGAAGCAACCTGTTCGACAGCCGGAAAAACAGAGGGCAAATACTGTGAAACCTGCGGAGAAATCCTGGAAGCCCAACTTCCTACTCCCAAAGCAAGACATCATGCTGCGGTAAAAGAAGCGATTCCTCCAACCTGCACGAAAGAAGGAAAGAAAATTTACAGGAATAAAGGGGCTGGAAACAGTCCTTTTTCAATTATTTTTGGAAAGTTACAGGGAAAACAGTATGTATTGTACCATTCGGAAAAGGTAGAGAATGAGACGTTTTCTTTTCTGGTAAAGAGAGAGGACGTCTTTTTGAATGATATAAAGGTTATTTATGAAAATGGTATTGTTTTAAGTGAGAATGAAAGATATAATTTCCTTATATGGTTTGACGATTATTTAAAGGATACCGAAAGATTTGTCCTTAAAACAGTACGAAATAAATTATCTTGATATGAACTGTAAAACAGATTGAAAAAGCGAGGGACACATCTTACAGAAAGCCTTTTTCAAACACGCTCTAGTGCAGGAGGAATATGATTATGGAAAACAATTACGCAAAAAGTGCATACCGAACCTTTCTATTCTGGGGAGTATGTTCTTCTCTGGGAGTTACCGTATCTACCCTTGTGGATGCAACCCTGGTGGGAAATTTTATAGGCAGTACCGGACTGGCTGTGGCGAACATTGCCACACCGGTATTTCTGCTTTATTTACTTATGGGAATCACCTTAGGCGGCGGTGCAGGAGTCTTAATTGGGAAAAAACTTGGAGAAGCGGATCTGAAAGGTGCAAATCGGATTTTCGGCTCTGTATTAAGTGCAGGACTGGTAACAGGTGTACTTTTCGCAGCAGTATCTCTCGTATTTCGTAGCGCATTATGCAGTCTGCTTGGCGCCACAACGGAGCTTCTGCCCCAGGCCTTGCAGTATCTGACCGTGGTGTTTGCCTTTGCCCCGATCTATGTGTTATATAATATTCTCTCTATTGCAGTACGGACAGACGGTGCGCCAAAGCTGGCTGCCATTTCTTCAGCTGGCGTTATTGTCACAAATTTAAGCCTGGATCTGCTGTTTATGAAAGTGCTGAATTGGGGACTTGTTGGGGCTTCGGCGTCTTTATGTATTGCAGAAACAGTAGGAACTCTGGTGCTGCTTACTCATTTTTGGAACAAGCAGGCGCTTTTAAGCTTTCATTTTCACATTCCCACCTGGAATGAAATCAAAGAATATGTGGAAAATGGATTTGGCGTAGGTTCTGCTTTTATTTTTCAGGCGGTGGTTATGCTGGTGTTTAATACCATGCTGTTAAAGGGCTCTTCAGAAGACGGTACTTTTTCCGTAGCAGTATTTGGCGTTATCTATACCATGAGCACCATTCCAAGCGCCATGTTTGATGGAGCCGGAGCAGCTGCTTCTACGGTTATCTCCATTTTAGGAGGGGAAAAGGCCTGGAAAGGAATGGTGGCCGTGTACCATGACGGATTGCGGATCGTTGCAACCGCAGGGCTTATCATTGCCTTGCTTTTTGTGTTGGGAGCAAAGCAGATACTGTTTTTCTTTGGCTTAAATGACGGCCCGGCATTGGAAACAGCAGCCGCAGCCTTTCGCGTTTACGCAGTCAGTGTGGCTCTGGCAGGAATCAATGTGGTAACTACTTCCTTCTGGCAGACAATTGGAAAGACCAGGTATGCTTCCGGTTTATCCCTTTTGCGCAACTTTATCCTTATGCTGGCGGCTGGATTCCTGCTGATCAGCAGAATGGGAATCGTGGGGCTGGCTCTGGTGTATGTAATAAGCGAAGCCGTATGTCTGCTGCTTGTTTTGGCAATCCAGATATTTGGAAAAATAAAAGACTACATAAAAGAAAAATACAGCTTTACTAACCGTGTTTTCGAAGAATATTATCCAATCGAAGAAGGCAGCATGGAAAAAATGTCCGAGAATCTGGAAGGATTGTGCGACGAATGGGAGCTTGATTTTAAACAGTCCTTCTTTATCCATCTGATCGTGGAAGAACTGCTTTTGAACATTATGAAATTCGGTATCGGCGAAACAGATAAGAAATATTATGTATCCGTAAAAGTAATGGACAACGACGGCGAATATATCCTGCGGATCCGCGACAACGTCAATTCCTACAACCCCTTCGACCTCCGAGGCGATGAAGTTGACCAGGCTGTAATGGAGATGATAAAGAAAAAGGCGAAGTATTATGAATATCAGAGAAAGCTGGTATTTAATTATCTTTATGTGACGATTTAAGTAACTATCTTATTAGTCAGCTGATTGAAATAATGGAGTAATAGGCATGAAAACGAAAACTGTGATTCTTACCTGCAGTTCATTAGAGTCTTATGTGAAAATGGCGCAGGAAAAGATGCATACCAATCATCCTGTTATGGTGATTGACCGGATTTACCATGTAGAGCCGGAAAAAATGAAAACCGTGATCAGGGAAGAATTTGATAGAAAAAACATTGAGCCAGAAACTATTCTGGTTGCCATGGGATTTTGTGGAGGAGTATGGGATCAGGTCCAAGCACAGGTGAAAACCATAATTCCAAGAGTAGATGATTGTGTTTCATTGCTTCTGGCTACGGATGATCAGTATATTCCGAACCGAAAAGAAACCGGGCACCTGTATCTTTATGAGGATGATCCTGAAAAATTTTCAGCATTGTCACTTTTGAAAGATTATTGTAAAGCAGCTGGAGAATTTCAGAAAATGGATGAAGAGACATTATTTCATATGTGGTTTGACCAATATGGTTTCCTGGATATTATTGATACGGGATATAATGATTGTTACGAGGAAACATACGCAGAACAGGCACAGAAAAATGCCGATATGATCCACGCCGTGTTGGATTATGTGCAGGGAAGTAATCGGATTCTGGAAAAACTGGTTTCTGGAAACTGGGATGAGCAGTTTCTGATAGCAGAGCCAGGTCATTTGATACAACATAGGGATTTCTTTTAATGGAGCTTTGAATTAAAGAAAAATAAATCGTGATGATTTGTGAAACGATATTTTTGAAAGGAACAGATAAAATGAAACATAAAAACAGATTAATCGGTGCTTTGTGCGTTAATATTCTTATTGTGATTTTTGAAGTAATTGCACTTATTTTAAGCGTGGCGGATCAAGGCGTTGGAAACTTCATGTTTTACACACAGGATAGTAATTATCTGGCAATGATCGTAAGTCTGTTGTTTTGTGTATATGTAGTCGGAGAATTGCGTGGAAAAGGCAGGTGCCCAGTCTGGATTCATACCCTGCGTTACATAGCCGTTAGTTGCCTGATGCTGACTTTTTTTGTAGTTATATTCATCCTAATGCCTGCAATGGGAGAACATGCGCTTTCTATGCTTTATAGAGGTTCCATGCTTTATCAGCACACGCTTTGCCCGATTCTGGCAGTTTTTTCCTTTTTTGCATTTGAGATAGAAAACAAACTGCCGGGAACAGCTATTGCAAAGGCTATGATTCCTACACTGATCTATGCGGTGGTTACGATAATCCTTAATTTATGCAGGATCATAGAAGGTCCTTATTTCTTTTTGCTGGTTTATTCCCAGCCCTGGTATATGTCTGTACTGTGGTGTGTGATCGTTTTGGGAATCAATGGATTCCTTGCATTTATGGTATGGCGTCTGCATCAATTCTTTTATAAAAGAAATAAGATGGATGCAATCCAAAAATGTAATAAAGTGAGTTTGTTATGATTATTCAGACCGGTATGCGGACGGATATCCCGGCATTTTATTCCGAATGGCTGTGTAACCGGATAAAAGAGGGCTACGTGATGGTTCGGAATCCATATCAACCGCAGCAGGTAACAAGATATACCCTTTCGCCTTCTGTGGTAGATCTGATTGCGTTTTGCTCGAAAAATCCAGCGCCTATGCTTTCACACATGGATTTACTGAAACCATATGGAATGTACTGGTTCGTTACAATTACCCCTTATGGAAGAGAAATAGAGCCTCTGGTTCCAGACGTAGAAGCGGTAATAGATACATTTCGGCAACTGGCTGAGATTACAGGACCGGATTCAATGGGATGGCGTTATGACCCTATATTCCTGAATGAGACTTATACGCCAGAGGTCCATATCCAAAAGTTTACACAGATCGCACAGGCCCTTGAGGGCTATACCCATACCTGCGTGATCAGTTTCATCGACCTGTATCAGAAAGTGAGAAGAAATTTTCCAGAAGCACAAGCTGTACCAAAAGAAAAACGTCTGTCACTTGGGAAAAACATGATACAGATAGCCGCGGCACATGGAATGAAAGTATATCCCTGTGGGGAAGGAACCGAATTAGCCTGTTATGGGGCAGATTGCAATGGCTGTATGACACAGGAAACATATGAAAAAGCCCTCCATACCACGCTGGATATACCGAAAAAGCAGCCACTACGGAAAGAATGTGCCTGTTTTATGGGAAATGATATTGGAGCATATAATACGTGTCTTCATGGATGCAAATATTGTTATGCTAATTATGATACCAAAACGGTTCGTCAGAATTATGCTTTGCATGATTCGAAATCCCCGTTTTTGATTGGAAATTTAAAACCAGATGATAAAATACATCAGGCAGATCAGAAAAGCTGGATCGACGGACAACTGGTTCTGAAATTTGATTGATAGAAGGAAAAGCTATATGGAAATGAATATGATATTCCAATGGAAGAGCTCAGATTGCTGATGTAGCGGGAATGGAAGAAAAACGGATTGAAGAAATTATTAAAAATGAGGAATTGCTGCCTGCATAAATAACGAAGTTATTGCCATCTGGTTGAAAATATCTGACTGGATGGCAATTTTATTATAGAGATTCAACTTGCGGCGCATTCTGGAAATAATTATGAAAACCGATGCAATGAAAATGGTACAGTAGAAAAATAGTTTGCTGAATAGAAAGAAGGCAGAAGATTCCAAAAAGAATTTTCTGCCTTTATAGACATATGGATTGATATTGTGATGTTAGGTTAGGGTTAAAAGTTTTTTGCCCTTTTTATTAATGGCAGTATTTTGCAATAGTGCTGATCAGCTCCTCACGGAACAAAGGTTTCGTCAAGTGCGCATTCATTCCAGCGGCCAAACTCTCAGAAACATCTTCTGCAAATGCCTTGGCACTCATGGCTATGATTGGAATTGTTTTGGAGTCTGGTTTTCCCAAGGCACGTATCTTTTTGGTTGCTTCGTAGCCATCCATAACCGGCATCATCAGATCCATGAGAATGGCGTTAAACGTACCAGCAGGAGCAGCTTCAAAAAGTTCTACCGCTTCCTGACCGTTTATCGCTTTTTCAATCAGAGCCCCGTCTTCTTTTAAAAGAAACTCTGCAATTTCCATATTCAGTTCGTTATCTTCGACAAGCAGAAAACGCATACCTTGAAGGTTTGCTTCCGTCGGAGCCATATCCTCTGGTATTTCCGGATTCTGATCGATTTCAAAAGGAAGGATTACAGTAAAATGGGAACCTTCCCCCAGTTTGCTTTTTACGTCCATGGTACCGCCAAGCTTCTTTACGATCTGTTCCACAATCGCCATTCCAAGTCCTGTTCCGGTATAAGTGGAGCGTGCGGAATCTTTTGCCTGCACAAAAGGCTGAAAGAGTTTATTTTTTATAAAATCCTCCGACATTCCGATCCCGGTATCCTGAATCTGGAATTTCAGGGTAATTACATCCTCTGTGCGCTCTATAATATGTAGACTGGTATAAATGTGGCCGCCTGGTTTATTATATTTGATACTGTTGCTGAAAAGATTAAGAAGGATCTTTTTCAGATACAGCGGGCTTCCAAGAAGATGGATGCCTCTGACGTCATCGTGTTCTTCATGGACGTGCAATCCTGCTTCCTGGGCCTGGAAGGTGATCAGATGCATTGCATCTGCACAGACCTGATCCAGCTCAAAGGGCTCATTTTCTATGGTAATGGAATCTGTTTCCAGCTTTGTCATTTCCAGGACATCGTTAACAAGGGAGAGCAGGTGATCGGCTGATAAGGCGATTTTATCCAGACAGTCATCTACCCGGGCAGCATCGTCCCGGTTCTTCTGGATGATGCTGAGCATTCCTATAATCCCATTGAAGGGAGTTCGCATATCATGGGACATGTTGGACAAAAACTGTGTTTTTACCTGACTGGCTTTTTCTTTACTTTCGATGGCTTTTCGCAGATCATTATTAATAGCAAGGAACTGATCATAAGTTCTTGTACGCTGTTGTTCTGAAATTTTGATGATCTGATGCTTGTATCTGGTTTTCTCTTCTACAGCAAGAAGCATGGCCTGAGAATTATTTTGTTTTTCAGCCAGTCTGAATTTTAATTCTTCCACTTTCACACCAACACGCAGTTCTCGTGGATATTTTTGCAGATACTGTTCCATAGAATCAATGACTTCTTGTACCAGTGCAAAGTCTTCGGAATCCAACCCGCAGTCAAACAAAACCCGGCAGGCATCCATAAATTCCGCTGCATACATTTGTTTAAGGTTCTTCCGCACAGTATTTTTTGCGGTTTCATACTTTTCTTTATTTCCCAGTTTGTAAAAAAGTGAAGTGCTGCAAAGCAGTACATCATCCGGAAGAAGTTCCTCTCCATGATACTGTTTCAGACAAAGTGTATAAGCCTGGAGGGATTCTTCCAAAAGATTTAGATTGTGATAGATAATAGCTTTGTTCAAGTACACATAGGCGCCCATTTCTTTATCACTGTCCGGAAGAAATTTTTCTGCCAGTAAAATAGATGCAAGTGCTTCATTAAAGTTCTCTTCTGCGATGTAAGTAAGTGCAATGTTGTTATGTTCATAAGAATAGTAGGTTCTGTCATTATGAGCTTCTGCTATTTCCAGGGCTTTTTTATAAAAATAGCGGGTCAGCTCATATTCTGCTTCACAATGACAGGATACCCCCATCAGATTGAAGCAGGAGATGATCTTTGGCTCATATGCATAACACTGATAATTGAGCAGAAGAGGTTCTAATATTTCCCTGGATTTTCTGAAATCTCCTGCTTGATAAAAAATTCTGGCATAATAAAAATAGGCATGCAGACGGATTTTGGAACCAATCGGTTCATTTTTAATCAGCCGTTTGTAGAAGCCTATTTGTTCTTCTAGCGGACTTTTTTCGATTTTTTCGTTTTCTTTTAGAAAGGTATCTATTTTCATAACCCATTATCCTTTGATCTGGTATTGCGATAAGAAATAAGTTGCAAAAGTGTGCTGAATAGATGTTTTCTTTCGCTTTTTTAATTATACTCTTTTTATCTATGAGAATCAATTATACCTACTTATTTGAAAGAAAAAACAAGAAATAAAAAGTATTGTTTGAAAATGCAAAAAACAAGAAATAGGTTTCCTCAATTAGAAAAATAATCTTGTATCCCCTATATACAGTTTGGCTAATCTGAGATATAATAAATACTGCTTTTCAGACAATATCTTTTTGGCAATTCGATAAACAATATTTGTGGAAGAACTAGATGGATTTCTTGCATTTATAGTATGGCGTCTGCATCAGTTTTTTATAAAAGAAATGAATTGCAAAAATAAAAAAGCAAAAATAGGAAAGCGATATGCATGCTTTTTAACAGGTAGAAAAGAAATTGTGATTTCACAGTTTCTTTTCTGCCTGTTTTATTTCTTTATACAATCTTAATACAAAATCAGATACTCTTATACCATCTTATTAAGCAGACAGATATAATAAAAAGCAACGTTAAGGAAATGCTAGGAAAGTGATTAATAGGGAGTTGAAGTTCGTATGCCTGAAAATAAACGCAGGAAAAAACATTTGACATCATTTCAAGTGATTATTCTAGGATTTGCAGGAGTCATACTTATAGGAACACTTTTGTTAATGCTGCCGGTTTCTTCGGCAGAAGGTCTGTTTACACCTTTTGATGAGGCGCTTTTTACGGCAACCTCGGCAGTCTGCGTAACGGGACTGGTTCTAAAGGATACTGGCAGTTATTGGTCAGCAGCAGGGCAGACGATTATTTTGCTTTTAATACAAATTGGAGGACTTGGTGTGGTGACGGTTGCAGCATCTGTTTCTTTGCTTTCTGGGAAAAAGATATCTCTGATGCAGCGAAGTACACTCCAGGATGCCATTTCAGCCCCAAAGGTTGGTGGTATCGTCAGGTTGACCCGATTTATCCTTAAAGGCACTTTTCTGATTGAAGCAATCGGCGCAGTCATGCTTTTGCCAGTTTTTTTTCATGACTATGGCCGAAAAGGGATATGGATGGCCGTTTTTCATTCAATATCAGCCTTTTGCAATGCCGGATTTGACCTTTTAGGAACAGCCAGCCATAAATTTTCCTCACTTGTAAATTATACCTGGAATCCAGTAGTAAATCTTGTGATCATGCTTTTAATTGTCATTGGTGGAATTGGATTTCTGACCTGGGATGATATTTATACGAATAAATGGAACTTTAGGCGATACCGGCTGCAAAGCAAGCTGATTCTTATGACCACAGCAGGTCTGATTCTGTTGCCGGCTATTTTTTTCTTTTTCTGTGATTTTAAAAACCTAACCATAGGAAAAAGATTACTGGCTTCTTTCTTCCAGTCTGTGACTACCAGAACCGCAGGGTTTAATACCGTTGCGATATCGGACATGACAGAAGCTTCCAAAGCGGTTATGATCCTGCTTATGCTGGTTGGCGGTTCCCCAGGCTCCACAGCCGGGGGAATGAAAACAACTACTTTCACAGTGTTGCTTTTAAATGCAGTGGCAACTTTTCGTAGTCAGGAGAGTGCAGGGGCTTTTGGCAGAAGACTGGAGTATCATGTGATTAAAAATGCAGCAACGATAGCCATGCTTTACTTCATGCTTTTTTTCTGCGGAGGAATCGCAATCAGTGTCAGGGAAGGACTTCCGCTTCTGGATTGCCTTTTTGAAGCAGCCTCTGCAGCAGGAACGGTAGGACTGACACTTGGAATTACACCAGGTCTTCATTTGTTTTCAAGGATGATCCTGGTTTTGCTTATGTATCTTGGACGTGTAGGCGGACTGACGTTAATTTATGCCGTATATCAGGGCCGGAATAAAGGAAACGCAAAACTGCCTCTGGAAAAAATTACAGTTGGATAGGAGAAAATGAATTATGAAAAATGTATTGTTAATTGGTCTTGGCAGATTTGGAAGACACATTGCCATGCAGCTTAGCCAGATGGGACATGAAATTATGGCTGTTGACTGGAATGAGGAACGTGTGGATAAGGCTCTTCCCTTTGTAACCAATGCCCAGATCGGGGACAGCACGAATGCAGAATTTTTAAGATCCCTTGGAATTGGAAATTACGATATCTGCTTTGTAACTATTGGCGGAAGCTTCCAAAATTCCCTGGAAACGACTTCTTTATTAAAAGAGTTGGGTGCAAAGCTTGTCATATCCAGGGCAGAGCGTGACGTTCAGGAAAAATTCCTGCTGCGCAATGGTGCAGATAAAGTTGTATATCCGGAAAAACAGGTGGCAAAATGGGCATCCATCCGTTATACGGATGATCATATCCTGGATTATATGGAAGTGGATGCTTCCCATGCCATTTTTGAAGTGGAGGTTCCGGAAGAATGGACAGGAAAAACGGTGGGAGGGCTGGATATCAGAAAGAGGTATAACATTAATATCCTTGCGGTAAAAAACGAAGAAGATTTCAGTATTGCCATTTCTCCGGACACTTATCTTTCAGAAAATATGAAGCTGCTGGTACTGGGGGAATATAAAGAACTGCAAAAATGCTTCCGTGTTTGAGCTTACTGTAGATATGAAGTTGACATAAGAATCGGGGTGTTTGATGTGGCAGATAGAATACTTGTGCTTACGGTACTGGCCCTGTTTTGTTTTGGTGGTTATCTTGTAAATCTTGCAGACCGCTTTTTGGCTGAAATAGCAGATGCGTCCCAGATAGAAAAAGAAGAGCCCAAAATGGCAAAGGTCTTGGTTTTAAATACGGTGACTGATGAAGAAATATTAAAAGAAATCCATCAATACCAAAAGGAGTATCAGGATGCAGAAATCTTTCTGTACCGCAGAAAAGATAAAAAACAAATTTTTGACCATGACTCGGTTGCGTGATACAATAAACAATGTAACTTTGGGAGAAATCTACGGTTCAGACAAAAGACAGAAAAAGGATAGCAGATAAAAATGAGATTGCAGCCAGAACATATGGAGCCAAAAGCAGAGGAACACATACTTGTCTGCCTATCAGCGGCTCCGTCCAATGAAAAAATTGTCAGTACAGCAGCCAAAATGGCAAGCGCCTTACAGGCACGTTTTACCGCATTATATGTACAGACCGGGAAAAATATAGACGAGACAGATAAAGAAAAACTGGACGAACACATCCGGTATGCGGAAGAACTGGGTGCAGAAATTGTGATGACACATGGGGAAAGTGTGCCGGTACAGATCGCTGAATATGCCAGGTTATCTAATGTGACCAAAATTGTCATTGGACAAAGCAATGCACGCCGCAGCCATTTTTTTAGTAAATCGTCCTTAACAGAAAAACTGATTGAAATTGTTCCAGAAATTGATATTCACATCATTCCAGATGCGGTCAAAACTGGAAAATACCATAAAAAGCCTTTTACCTGGTATGCACAGAGGCCGTCTGCCAGGGATTATCTTCTGACAGTACTTATCTTTGCAGTGTGTACTCTGATCGGTCTTGGATTTCAAAAACTAAATTTCACAGACACGAATATTGTTACCATATATATTCTGGGCGTACTGCTTACTTCTATTGTAACAGATGGGTACCTTTGCAGCGTTGCAGGATCTTTTTTGAGTGTGTTTCTGTTTTGCTTTTTCCTTACAGAACCAAGGATGTCCTTTCAGACCTATGCCGTCGGATATCCAGTGACTTTTTTGATTATGCTGATTTCCTCTGTGCTGACAGGAGCACTTGCTGCAAAGTTAAAGGCGCATGCAAAGATTTCTGCCCAGCTTGCTTTTCGAACGCAGATTTTGTTTGATACAGACCGACAACTGCAAAAAGCAAAAGGAAAAAAAGAAATCCTGGATGTTACCTGTACCCAGCTGGTTCGCCTTCTGAACCGGAACTTTACTGCATATGTGGTTGAAAATGGAACTTTGTCAGAAGGACAGTTTTTTACAGGAGAAACACAGGATACAGAAGATTTATTAACTGCAAAAGAGCAGGAAATTGCCAGATGGGTATACGAAAACCGTCAGCGTGCAGGAGCAACCACCCATCAATTTCCAAACGCCAAATGCTTATACCTGGCAATCCGAAGCGGGGATCATGTCTACGGTGTAATCGGAATTCCGGTGCAAAAGGAATCTCTTGATTCGTTTGAATACAGCATTTTGATTTCTGTGATCAATGAGTGCGCATTGGCGATGGAGAATTCACAAAATGCCATGGAAAAAGAACAAAATGCGGTTCTTGCAAAAAATGAACAGCTCCGGGCAGATCTTCTTAGGGCAATTTCCCATGATCTTCGTACTCCGCTTTGTTCCATTTCTGGCAATGCTGACATGCTGCTAAATAGTGGTGACCGTCTGGATGAGACGACCAGGCAGCAGATTTATACCGATATTTATGATGATTCGGAATGGCTGATCGGGGTGGTAGAAAATCTTCTTTCTATTACCAGGTTAAATGATGGCAGACTGAAGTTTAAATTTTCAGATCAATTGCTGGATGAAGTGATTACAGAGTCCCTGCGCCACATCAACCGGAAGCATGATGCATACAAAATAACGGTAGAGTGTGAGGAACTTATTCTTGCACGAATGGATGTCCGGTTAATTATACAGGTACTGGTGAACTTAATTGATAATGCCATTAAATACACTCCGCCTGGTTCGGTGATCTGCATCCGGGGTTCCAAACAGGAGGACATGGCGCAGATCCGGGTAGAGGATAATGGTGCTGGAATTGCAGATGAAATGAAACCTCATATTTTTGAAATGTTCTATACTGGTAAGAACACTGTTGCAGACAGCCATCGAAGCCTTGGTCTTGGACTGGCACTTTGCCGTTCCATTATAGAAGCACATGAGGGAACTTTGCAGCTTACGGATAACAATCCCCATGGCTGTATTTTTACATTTACTTTACCGTTAAGTGAGGTGACTTTAAATGAATAAAGCTTTAATTCTGGTGGTAGAGGATGACCGCCCGATCAGAAATTTAATTGTAACCACATTAAAAACCCACGATTATAAATATCTGGCTGCGGAGAATGGGACATCTGCCATTTTGGAGGCTTCTTCTCATAATCCGGATATTGTGCTGCTTGATCTTGGACTTCCAGATATGGAGGGCGTGGATGTGATAAGAAAGATTCGTTCCTGGTCCAATATGCCAATCATTGTGATCAGTGCCAGAAGTGAAGATACAGATAAAATAGAAGCGCTTGATGCGGGGGCAGATGATTACATTACCAAACCATTTTCTGTGGAGGAACTGCTTGCCCGTATTCGGGTTACGCAGCGAAGACTTTCCATTAGCCAGGCTGGGGTGCAGCAGGAAACTTCTGTTTTTACAAATGGGAATCTGAAAATAGATTATACTGCTGGCTGTACTTATCTTGGAGAAAATGAACTGCATCTGACGCCCATTGAATATAAACTGTTATGTCTTTTATCCCGCAATGTAGGAAAAGTACTGACGCACACTTATATCACGCAGCAGATCTGGGGAAGATGTTCGGAAAACGACGTTGCGTCCCTTCGGGTTTTCATGGCAACTTTGCGAAAAAAACTGGAGCCGGAAAAGAATGGGGTGCAATATATTCAGACCCATATTGGAATCGGGTATCGGATGCTTAGGATTGAATAATGCGGCAAGTATTTCGATTAAAAAAACGGAAGTGTGTGTCCAACATAAAGATATAAGAATCCTTGTGGTTATAATGTGCTTACAGCTATATCTAATGCTATGCAGCACTTATATGAGTACCCCATTTAAAATCATAACACTCATTTTAGGTTTGATTTTATTTATTTCAGCGGTACGGATTGTAATGTGCAATGAAAAATAGAAAATTTTTTTAAAAAAGAGGACAAGTAGAAAATGTCTTCTTTTTTTCTTGACATTAAACCTTTTCTAAGGTGTATGCATAAGGCGACAGATGGTTTATTTATTCCTATATCAGAAAATCAAATTGTGAAACAGTTCACAGTAATACCCATTATAATTATTTGTTGCGAAGGAATAATAACGGGGCTTATTGTAAACAGCAGTATCATTCAAATACTGTTGGGCTGTGTAATGCTTGCATCCCTGAAGGAAGAACTGATGCTGACAGAAGACTTTCAAAAGGAGAATCAGGAACGAATCCAGGAATTTCTCTTTGAAGGCGGTGCGGAAATTATGGCTGCTTATTTAAAAAGCCGTCCCGGCAAACAGGAAGAGATTCGAAGACTGGTGGTGGCGGAGCTTCTGGGAAAATTCCAGGAACTAAAATACCCAGATGGGGACTTGGAGCGTGAAATTGCATATCCAATAACCCCGGAAACAGAAAAAAATGGAAGACAGATCTGTGCCGGACTTCTGGACGCTTCCTTGCAAGAGAAGAAACTGGCCTTCTGCCAGTCATGCAGATCGGAGAAATTCCTGTTTATTCCTGTCTATCGTATATAGATGGAACAACTAATGAATGTCTACTTTCCTGTTTTGATTCCAACAAAAAACTTCTTTTTATTGAAAAAAACGGGGAAACGGTATTCCGGGCAATTCTTCGTCTTACCAAAGGTTCCTATGAAGGAGAGGCAAAGAGGAAAAAAATAGAATTTGCCGATATGTTAGATACTGCCGCTTCAATTGCATACATAGTGAAGAATTCTTCATTTACAAAAAGAATACTACTTGCACTATTTTCCTGGGATTGTTATCCTTATAGAAGTGATTTTGCAAGAGAAAGAAGCGTTCGGCCAGTGCCCTGATGTATCAGATGACCGATTTGCAGAGAACGGGAGAGGACTATGGAAAAAATAAGTTTTAATGATGTGATTCTTTTAAACGAAGCGTTATCCGATAACCAGTTGAATTTCCGGGTACATTTACGAAATGTTTCCGAGAGACAGGCAATCTGGATTGAACCGCTTGGTATTTGTGCCTGCGAAGGGCGTTATGATAAGCTGTATGAGGTAATCGAAAAATATTTTCAGGAGAAAGGGCGAAAGGTAGTCTATACGGATGGGAAAATGGAGTTTACCTTAAGCTAAATATTTAGATGAGAAGTTAAGAAAGATTGAAAGAAAGGTTATGTAAAAATGAAAGACAGATTAAACGATGAAGCATTTATGAAAAAAGCAATTGAACTTTCCCGCCTGGCAGTTGCACATGGCAATGAACCATTTGGTGCAGTGCTTGTCAAAGATGGCGAGATTGTATTTACAAATGAAAATCAGATTTATACGAAACATGATCCCACTTTTCATGGCGAAGCGGGGTTGATCCGGGAATTTTGCGCACAGACTTCTATCACAGATCTGCATGAGTATACGCTCTATTCAAGCTGTGAACCGTGCTTCATGTGCAGTGGTGCAATGGTCTGGGTAAAACTTGGAAGGCTGGTCTATGGTGCAAGTAATATGGAACTTGAAGGTGTCCTTGGAAACGAAGGATGCGATTGTTCGAAGATCGTGTTTGAGCATTCATTTTGGAAACCACAGGTTACTGCCGGGATTTTGCGGGAAGAAAGTCTGGAAGTACTAAAAGCGTATTTTAAGGATCATACAAAAGGGTGATAAATTTTTACGCTTCCAAAAGCACACAGATCATGAGGAGAATTTGAAAATGGCAAAATTATATTTCCGGTACGGAGCAATGGGAAGCTCGAAATCAGCAAACATACTAATGGTCCGTTATAACTACGAAGAGCGCGGCCAGTATGCAGTATTATTAAAGCCAAGAACAGACAACCGGGACGGAGAACTTAAGATCCAGTCCCGTATGGGATTATCTGCTTCAGCAGAATACGTGGACGAATTTTTAAAAGAGATTTCCCAAACCTGGAAAGAAGAAAATAAAGAATACAGGTATCAGGGAAAGAAAGTGGATGCAGTTCTGGTAGATGAAGCACAGTTCCTTTCGGAAGAGGAAATAGACATTTTGTCTGATATTGTGGATTTTTATAATATCCCAGTGATCTGCTACGGCCTCCGTACTGATTTCCGCAATCATTTATTTCCTGGCTCCAGACGTTTGATGGAGATTGCAGATGTCATAGAAGAGGTGCCGACTGTCTGCTGGTGTGGAAAGCGTGCACAGTGTAATACCCGATATGCAAATGGAAAAATTGTACGGGAGGGTGTGCAGATCATGCTTGGTTCCAATGAAAGTTATGTGGCACTTTGCCGGAAACACTACAAAGAAGGTAAATTGTGGAAAGAAGCTGGTGAAGAAAAGAAAACCAGCACCAGGAGGAATGTATAGATGCAGCATGAATGTAAGATAACGGTTTTAGAAACAAAGGTATTTCCGGAACTTCAGGAAAAATATCTGGCAGATCCAAAGTCCGGGCCATGTCCCTGCTTTAAAGCGGGTGATACTTTTCTTCTGAAAAGAACCCCCAAACAGGATGATTTTTATCATCTTATGAATGGAAAATTTTGTGGAGAAGCCTGGGATGCAATCAGCCGGTATGTCTATACTGCATTGCAGGGCGGTTCTATTATGCATGGGTGGACAAATGACGAGAGAATGATGATTACCTGCTGTAATGATGGGACAAGACCTGTGATTTTTAAGATTGAAAGAATTGACATTCCGGAAAATGAAGAAGAAAAGAACTGGCTTGAAAAACAGAATTTTAAGAATACTGCTGAGAATGCATATACAGGATGAAATATAAGCTGCAAATTGTTTTGGGAATTGATGGATTCCTTGCGTTTATGGTATGGCGTCTGCATCAATTCTTTTATAAAAAATTGAATTGCGGAAATAAAAAAGCAAAAAAATAGTTTTGAAAGATGATTCATAGGAGCAGCATATGTACAACTTATTCCCTGATAAAGAAGTAAACTGCAATAGAATTCAGATACCAAGAAGAGATGGAAAAAACATGCCGGCGTTGCTTGTTTCCCCCAAAAAGAAAACCTTAAACGCACCTGGAATCTTATGGATACATGGTGGCGGTTATGTGACCGGTATGAAAGAAATGGTACATATGTCCCGGGCAGTTGATCTGGTAAAAAAGTATGGTGCAACGGTTCTTTCACCAGGCTACCGGTTATCTTTTGTAAAGCCATATCCGGCAGCAGTCGAGGATTGTTACGATGCACTTTTGTACCTCAAAAATCATGCAGGGAAATTTGACATAAATAAGAATCAACTTATGGTAGGCGGCGAAAGCGCCGGAGGCGGATTATGTGCTGCCCTTTGTATGATTGCAAGGGATAAGGGGGAAGTTCAGGTTGCATATCAGATGCCCCTGTATCCAATGCTTGACAATCTGGATACCAAGACGTCCGCCAATAATCATGGAAAGGTGTGGAATACCAGAAGAAACCATATCGCATGGAGGCTATATTTACGGAAAAATGCAAAAAAAGTGGTATCTCCCTATGCGGCTCCGGCCAGACAGATGGATTATACCAATCTTCCCCCAGCATATACCTTTGTTGGGAATGGAGAGCCGTTTTATTCAGAGACATGCACTTACATAGAGAACCTGCAAAAAGCAGGAATCGATGCACAGATGGATGTATATGAAAGCGATATGCATGCTTTTGATATGCTAAAGCCAGAATTACAGGTAAGCAAAGAAGCGGCAGCAAAGTTCAACCTTCATTTTGAACATGCGCTGAAACATTACTTTGCAGAAAATTAAAATAGATTTTGATAGTTCAAATGAAAATTGTACGTTAGGATTGGAGAAAAGTAAAGAAATGAAACAATATATCGTGGATGCTTTTACAAATGAACCGTTTTCCGGAAACCCGGCAGCGGTTTGTGTGATGGATCATTGGCCGCCTGAGAAATCTATGATGAAGCTTGCCATGGAAAACAATCTTTCCGAAACAGCATTTATTGTAAAAGAAGAAAAAGGCTACCATTTAAGATGGTTCACACCGGGAATGGAAGTGGAATTATGCGGGCATGCAACACTGGCTTCTGCTTTTGTGATCCTGAATTATTATGAACCCAAAAGCGATACGGTTGTGTTCTATACTCTTAGTGGTGTACTGACGGTCAGGAGAAAAGAAAATCGGTATGAAATGGATTTTCCAACCTATGAGCTCAGAGAAATCCCAGTTACGGATGCAATGGAAAGGGCATTCGGGGTACGGCCACTAAAAGCAGTTCTGGGGCTTGATCTGATCTGTGTCTTTGAAAAGGAAGAACAGGTACGGAAGATGCAGCCCGACCAGACACTTTTAAAGGAAATCGAGGGCAGAATCCAGAATGCTACAGCGGCAGGAATAAATGTGGATTGTGTTTCGCGGAGCTTCTGTCCGAAACTATCCATTGCAGAAGACCCTGTATGCGGGTCTGCGCATTGCCAGATCGCTGCGTACTGGTCCAAGGTTATGGACAAGCCTGCGATTAAAGCGTATCAGGCATCCAGACGTGGGGGATATCTTTACCTTGAACTTCTGGATAATGGAAGGATAAAGATCAGCGGAGAAGCCGTATTGGTTGCGGTTGCAGACATTAGGGCAAAACTATAAATGGAGCTATCGAAGTTTCCTTTTAATAAAAGAAATACTAAGAGAAGTAAAGAAACTTTATCGTATGGATGAAAGAGGGATAGAACATGTGCGGAAGGTATTATATTTCGGAAGAAACCTATCAGGATATACAACGTATTGTCTCCCAAGTTGAGCAGAACATAAAGAAAAAAAGCCAGACCATGGACGTTCATCCTACGGAAAGAGCACCCGTTCTTGTATGGAAGGAGCCAGGAAAGCTTTGTCTGACCGAGAAAACCTGGGGATATCCGGGGTGGCAGAAAAAAGGCGTGATCTTTAATGCCAGGGCAGAGTCTGTAAAAGAGAAACGCATTTTTCAAAATGGGATTTCCTATCACCGGGCAGTGATTCCAGTAAGCGGCTTTTATGAATGGAACCATCAGAAAGAAAAGAATACCTTTTACCGAAAAGATAAAAATACCATGTATCTGGCAGGATTTTATGACCGGTTTGGTATGGAAGACCGTTTTATCATTCTTACGACACAGGCCAATGATTCCATGAAACTGGTACATGACCGGATGCCGCTGGTTCTGGAAAGCAGCCAGGTTGTTCCCTGGCTTAGTGAAAAGGAAAGTGCAGGAAAACTCTTGCAGCAAGAGCCGGTTTCATTAGAACGCTATACGCCCTATGAGCAGCAGTCTTTGTTTTGAAAATAGAATCCCGAAAAAAGCTGGTATGTGAATCATTCACAGAACCAGCCTTTTTATTTTCGCACAAAATGGAAAATAGGATCGGTATTAAAACCAAGGGTTTATTCCGATAAATTGGACACAACGAAAAAAAGGAGGAAAAAGAAACATTTACCACTTTACATCCGATAAGTGAGGCTATATAATATGCAAAATAGAACATATGTTCTTGACACAAGAGAGGTGAATCCTGTGGAACGAAAAATCTTACACAGTGACGCAAATTCATTTTATGCCAGTGTGGAAATGCTCTATCATCCTGAACATGCCGGAAAGCCACTGGCGGTTGGGGGAGATCCTGAAGCCAGACATGGAATCATACTGACGGCAAATTATATTGCCAAGCAAAAAGGGGTAAAGACAGGGCAGGCTATATGGCAGGCAAAAAGTGCTTGTCCAGATCTGGTTGTTGTTCCGCCCAGGATGGATCTTTATCTACAGTTTTCTTATATGCTGCGGGAGATTTATGGAGAATATACGGATCTGGGGGAGCCTTATGGATGTGATGAAGCGTGGCTTGATGTGACTGGAAGTACCTCCTTAAAAGGGGATGCAAAAAAGATTGCAGAAGAAATCCGCAGGCGTGTAAAAAAGGAATTGGGGATCACAGTCAGTATTGGAATCTCCTGGAATAAGATTTTTGCTAAGCTTGGAAGTGATTATAAAAAACCAGATGCGGTTACGGAATTTCATAAAGAAAATTACCAGAGTATCGTCTGGAATCTGCCTGCAGCTGACCTTTTGTATGTCGGAAGATCTACCAGAACGATGTTAAATCGTTATGGGATCAAAACCATTGGGGAAATTGCAAGGTCTGATCCGGATTTTCTGGAGCGGCTGTTCGGGAAGATGGGACTGGTATTATATTCCTTTGCAAATGGCTGGGATGATTCTCCTGTTGCACCGGAAGGATATGCGGCTCCCATTAAATCCATTGGAAACAGTACCACCACACCAAGGGACTTAGAAACGAATTTAGATGCAAAGATCATATTTATGGCACTTGCGGAAAGTGTTTCTGCAAGGCTTCGGAAACATGGCTTTAAGTGTAACGTGGTATCTATATCCATTCGTGATAATGGCTTATATTCGTTTACAAGACAGCAGAAATTGAAACAGTCGACAGACATTACAAATGAGATTTTTAACGCTGCCTATCAGCTGTTTCTAAAGAACTATGACTGGAGTCATCCGGTTCGGAGCCTTGGAGTTCGGGCAGAGGAACTGGTTCTTGGGGATGTGCCGGTACAGCTTGATCTGTTTACCAGCGTGGAGCAGAGAGAAAAACAGGAAAAAATGGATCGCGCGGTGGATGAGATCCGCAGACGGTTTGGCTATTTCAGTGTACAGAAAGCATTTATGTATCAGGATAAAGCCCTGGCAAGTCTGGATGCGCAGGGAACCCATACAGTTCATCCAGTAGGGTATTTTAATGGGAGGTAGAAGCAGATGGAAAATTTAAAAGTTTATGTGGATGTATTAGTAAAGATGGATAAAGATGGGGATATGACACCTGTGGAGTTTGTTTGGGAGGATGGCACCACCTACCAGATCGACCGGATAAAAAACAAAGAGCGCTGTGCCAGCCGGAAGGCCGGAGGAACCGGAATCCGGTATACCGCTATGGTAGGAGGAAAAGAATGCCATTTATACTATGAATTTGATAAATGGTTTATGGAGCGGAGGGTTTCTTAAGAAGCGAAAAAGTATTTATAATTACTAGAATGTGCACTACATGTAATGTAAACAATGAATTTTATGTCTGGGAAAGGAAGATTCAATGACATAATGATAAAAAAATGTTATACTAAAAATATTAAGAAATATAAAGGAGCGTGCTAATATGAAAATAGGAAAAATAGTGATTGACATTTGTCCATATTGTGGTGGAACAAATTTTAGGTATGGATATCAAAGTGGCGATTGTAGATTATATGGTGCAAACAGTTTTTTAAATAATCAAGAACCAATACATCATTTAGTGTGCGAAGAATGCGGCGCAATAATATTGTCATGGGTGAAAAATCCAAGAAAATATCCTAAAGATATACCAGATAACGCTTTTTAATATTGTTATTAACCATAGACGAGGTACTAATGAGTAAAAAAATAAAAGATATTCTGGATTTTTTAATGAATCAGGGAAAAGAACTAACAAGATAAGTACTAGAGGAAAAATTAGAAGAAGCATATAACCAAGGTAGGCTAGATTACGCTAATGAATGGATTGGGAAGACTGTAGATGCCATTTATGGCACCACTGTTATGGAAATTGATAAAAGAAAAAATAAGCTTGCAAAAGAAAATTTTTATAACGAACCATCAATGGAGGCTCAAATAGAAATGAGGTCATATGATATGACATTTGAACTTGTTACTCAAATTACAAAAAATTTTAGTAAAAGTAATATAGAACGGGAGATATTGAATAATATTTAAGTATTATTAATGTTTTATCTGAAAGTTCCATTGTATGTTTTTATCACTTTGTGTTGTAAGGGATTTTGTGAAAAACTATATAATGGAATGGTGAAGATTAATGCTATGTTGAATAATGGAAAATGATTTACAGTTATACAGCAATAACACAATATATATGCGAAATAAGTTGACACATACTATATATTGTGCTATTCTACAATTGAATTATCGTTTATACATAGCAGACTCTATGTAATCAAATTTTATTCCGGTACCTTGCCGGGATTATATCTTTTAGAAGACTCTGGAAAATAACAGGAAGACATCAAAAATCAAAAGAATGGTTTTTGGTGTCTTTTTTTGTTGTTTGAAAATAGCCAGAAAAGAATTAGAGCTGCAAATACCAAAGAAAGGAGCAACCGATAATTCACAGCAAAGAACACCAAAAAAAGGAGGACAAGAATGGAAAAACCAACATTAGAGTATGACGGAAATCTGGGAAAGGAACAGGTACAGCTTCTGGTGAAAGCGTATTTCCACGAAAAACGGCTTTATATCGGGCTTATAAAGGGAAAGGGTGGAGAAACAGAGCTGTTTGACGATCTGACAGTAAACCTGCCAAATGAAAATCTGAAGGAGGGCGAAGCATTCATTTCAGATTTCGACTGTAAACACAAGCTTCAGTTTATCCGTAAGAACCAGCTTGGAAAAGTGCTTCAGGAGGTAGGACATTCTGGCTTTTGTGATTACCGGAAGGTGCAGTTTGATCTGAAACGTCTGGAAGAACTGGACCCGGAGGGAACCAGGGAATACATCCTTGAAAATGAAAAATTAAAAGGCATTGCGAACGAAAGGGTGATGCAGGATTAAAGACGATGAATACGCAGGCTATGTCTGCCTTGTGATCGCGATTGTGTGTGGCCTGAACGCCACAGAAGCCTGGAAGCTGTATGAATATGGTCCGGAGCATCCATTATGTAAAAAAAATGCTTGCCCGGAAGATACGGGACTCCTCTTTAAAGAAAATGGAGCGAAAATCACGTGGAAAGGTCATGCAGCAGCTTTTTAAGCAAGGCTACAGTAAGAATGCAATTGCAGAAGCATTTGAGTGTTTTCCGGCTACGGTCAGTGAACGGATCAAAAATGAAGAAAGGGAGGAAACGAATGACAGACCAAAAAGAGATTGCAGGAATTTTCAATGATTTTCTTGGCTTATATAACGGCAAGAACCCAGTCGGACTCCAGGAACTTCTCCAAAAATACAAGTGCCATCCGGTACTGCTCGGTCTATTGTCCAATATGGACTCTGCCGCAAAGATACCGGTGAGCAGGGCAATGAAAGAAATTTATGATTTCTATAAACTTTATAGAAACCGTGACCTGGAGGAAACGGACTGGAAGAATGTAACCGCCCTGGTAGCAAAGTTGGACGAAAAATGGAAAGAGAATCCGTGGGTCAGACAGGTGCTTCTGGATATGGTAGGGCTTCTGGACTCTGACGATCAGGAACGCCGCAAAATTGAAAAGGAAGTAGCTGCGGAAATGGAAAAAGCACAGCAGGCAGCAGCTTAAAAAGGAGGAACCACGGATGATCGAGAAACTTGTAAAGACGGCTGTCGAGATTAATAGCCTTGCAAACCATTACCGGCAAGGGAAGAATACGGCGGCACTTCGGAAACTGGCAATGGAGCATGGCGTTTCAAAGGAAGATACGGATGCATTCATTGCGGGAACGCGATACTGCTTCAAGCAGATACCGGTAAGCCAGAAGAACTATCAGACTTCCACAGAAAAGTTAAGTGAAGAGATGCTGGTCTTAAAGGACCCAGAGTTTGCTTCGGTGATCGGTACTTATCTTTTAAACCAGGCGAAAGAAGATCAAGAACTGGACCAGCTGATCCTGCAGCCACATAAGTCATTACAAAGATGTATGGATTATATTCTGGAAAAAGCTTATCAGGCTGCATTGGAACGGGCAAAAAAGAAGGGACGTGACAAAATCCCGGAGCGTTCCGGAATCGGGATTGCACATACAGAAGTATTTGCCTGGGCGAATCAGTATTTTTATGTGGATGACCTGAAAAAAGTCCAGGAAAAAGAGAAAAAAGAAAAGGAAGAAAACCGGAAATCGTGGGAAAAGACACGCGCGGAAACGGCCCGGTCTGGTGTCTCCCATAATAAGAATGCGACTAAAAAGAAAGAGGTTTCGGAAAAAAAGGATGGAAGTGGATGCAGTATTATAAAGCCAAAGAAATCAGCAGAACCGGAACAGCTTTCTTTATTTTCATTGTAGGAGGAACGGATGATCGCATACAAAGGATTTGAAAAAGACCTGGTGTGCAGGGGCTATCAGTTTACAAGGGATAAGGTGCATGAGACGGACCAGGCAAACTGCCGGGAAAATGGATTTCATTGTGCAGAAAATCCATTGGATTGTCTTTGCTATTACCGGGACTGGAAAAACTCCGTTTATTACCTGGTGGAAGCCTCGGGGGATCTGGATGAAGACGGTGCGGACACCAAGATTTCCTGTACCAGGATGCGCCTTTTAAAAGAACTGGATTTTAAAAGGCTTCTGCTTCACGGTGTCGCATATATGGAAAAACACCCGGAACGTCCCTGGAACCAGTATGTACAAAAAGAAACCGGGACCAGTTACAACGGTTTTGCCATTGTACGGGGAAAGGCTCCGTCTGCCAAAGGAAAAAAGCAGGATCTTCTGTTGCTTTTAAGAGAAGAACCAGACAACTGCCAGATTGTAGAAATCAAGCTGATCGAGGTGGATGGCGTAGAGTATCAGGAAAATAAATGGTATGGAATGGGCTAAAGAAAGGAAAAGAAGGCTTATGGAAAAGTATACCTATGAGGAATTTGTGGAAGAATTAAGGCGCTTTTTGCTAAGGGAATTGAATCTGCGGGAGAAACAGATCTATTTTGAAGCAAAGGATGAAAACGGAATGACACCAACCGGTGACCGCTTATTTATAGAATGCTATGCAAGTGCAGCAGGAAAGGAAGTATGCGGTGTACACATTGAAGAAATGTATGCGGACTATCAGGATGGTATTACTGTGGAAAAAATTGGATCTCAGGTGAAAGAGGATATTATGAAAATGAAAGCGTCCGGGCTTTTGGAAAAAACAAAAGCGCTTAACAGTTACCAGACTGTCAAGAAGGATTTATTTATCCGGCTTTTAAATAAAGAACAGCATCAGAAGGAACTAAAGACAGCGGTGTACAAAGAAATCGGAGATATAGCAGCTGTACTGTATATGAAGCTTGGCGACCGAGATAACCATACCACTAGTATGAAGATCCGAAAAGGACATTTGGAAGAATGGAATATCACACAACAGGATGCCTGGGAAGATGCAGTAAAAAACACGTTTTGCATGGCGCCGCCAAGAATCTATATATGGGAAAAGCTTCTTTTTAATCCATATTACAAAGGCGAAGATTTTATGGGCGATGAAATATACTGGTTAAATCAAAAAAGAGCTATTATCGGTTTGTGTCTTTCAACTACTGTTCGCACAAATGGTGCGGTGGCTGTATTTTTGCCGGGGGTGGCCGAACGGCTGGCAGATCTTTTGAATGACAGTTTCTACATTGTGTTTACAAGTATTCACGAAGCAATGGTACATCCGGTTAAATGTATGGATCCAGAAGTCCTGCTTCAGAAGGTGCGGGAAACAATTGAAGAAGCAACACCCAAAGAATATTTTCTAACAGAGAATCTGTATATTTACAACAGAGATCAGAGAAAATTTGCGCAATATACACCCAAAACACCGGTTATAGATTCGTGTATCCATGAAGATCCCGATGAAAAATAAGTTAAGAATGAATTTGATACGGCGGGGATTCCTGCCGTATCTGTCGTTAAAGGAGTCAAAATGGAGGAAGAAAAATACAATCTCATTACGCAGGAACTTCTGTTGGCAGGTTATTGTGCGGAACATCATCCAGATTATGTCGTCATTCCTGCTGGAAGATGTGGAGCCTCACCACTTGATAATACAGATGGAGGATTTGTCTACAGTAGAAAGTATCTGGAAAATGCGGTATTTGTAACAGGATGTGGTCTGTCTGTACGTTATCGTGAATGCATTGGAAGACTTGACTATATGGACCGGATGTTTTGTGCTGAAAATGATAACGTGATCGTGAAATGTCCAAAATATAAGAAAGTCTGTGCAGATAACGATCCACTTCTTAGCAGTGAAAGCAATTATCTGTGTTTTTGCGTCTGCCATATGGCTTCGGATTACACCTATGAAAAAAACATACAGCACCTTACAGAAGAAGCTGACCAGTTAAAGGAAGAACGATTCGAGAAATTTAAAGCCAGGTATAAGAACCGGATCTGTCTGCATCATATGCAGTACGATTATAAAAAACAGGAATGGAGTATGAACTACAATCCTTTGGTTTGTGTCAGCACATGTGGTCCCGGTCATTACTGTAGTCTGCGAGGAAAACAGCTTTCTGCACAAAAGGGTAATGTCTTTTATGATGTAAAGGTTTCTACATTACGAAAAGACGGGACTTTATTTGATGGGGAACCCATTACCAGTATCATCAAAGGAAAGAAATTTCTTAAAAAGCAGACTTCTCTGGATATCTGCAAGGCAGTGATCAAAATGAACGCCAGAGCTATCTTTCAAAAAGAATGGGAGAATGGGTATTCCAGACTGGTACTTACTGATCCGGATCTGAAACTGGAAATTTTAAATGTAAGAAGTGCAGCACGTGTACATCGTGACAAAGAACAGGATCTTTTGGAGCAAAAAGAAGGAATTCAGATCTGTTATGAATCCGATATGCAAAAGGCAGTCCGAAGGGAGAAACAAAAGCAAAAAGAAAAACGCCTCCAGCGGGTTCAAAGAAAAGTCCAGATAAAAGGGCTTGAAGCTTTAACGGATGCGGAAAAACGGTTTGTTGGGAAAAGACTGACAAAGGAGCAGATTGCACAGCTAGAACGGAAAAGGTGCCAGAATCAAAAGGCTATTAAAGAGGAACAGCAACTTTCTCTGTTTGAATACGAAAAAGAAAGGAACGAACCCTATGAAAAAACAAAAGCTCTGGAAACTGAAACAGTTAGAAGCAACGGATGAAATGCTGGAACTGGCCGGTAAGGATATTCCGGTGATTACAAATGTTCCCTATGAGAAAATGGAATATCCAACTGGTTTATATGTACGGACGGAACTGGAAGATAATATTTTAAAAGTAGGGATTTTCTTTGCCGAGATTCTTGCAGCTGGTGGAAGGCGTCCTTCCTATACGTTATTTATCGATCCGAAAAAAGAGTGTTTTACCAGTTACGATTATCGGCTGAAAAAGTGGACAGATAGAATGCTGGATAAGCTGGATTTTCCAAAAGGAGTGAACTGGAAGCATACATGGTGTGCGTCCGACTGCCAGGAGAGAATCTGGAAAGCAATCGGCAACGGATATAAGGACGAGAATGTGTATCTTGGAATCCTGGAATACCAGGAGCATTTACGGAGAAAAAAGTGTCTGGAAAAGCACCGGAAACGAACAGATGCCTGGGATCGGGTTATGAAACAGGTACATGAAACGCCAAAAGACTGGAACAGGTGGGTAAGAAAAGTCGGTATCACACAAAACTTTATCTTTTACCAGTATTCCAGAAAGAAAGAGACTACAGGATACTGTACCTGGTGTGAAACAGAAGTTTCCATAAAGAAACCAAAACACAATCAAAAAGGAACCTGTCCGCACTGCCGACATCAGATTCAGTATAAGGCAGTCGGCAGACAGCGCAGGGTAAGAACCGAAGAGGAGACCGCCTATCTTTTACAGACATGTGGAGATGGGCTGGTTGTCCGCGAGTTTATAACCTCGGCACAGTACGATATGCTTGCTTATAAAAAACCAATGTACCATTGCTGGGAACAAAGAAGATTTGTTTATGACGAACATACGCCTACTGGAACGGAATATTATATGGGGTATTACCAGGGAACCGATGAACACAGGTGGATCTGCGGCGTACTGGAAAAATATAGTTCCTATTCTTGGGGCAGGAAGGAAGAGGCATCTTGTTACGAGGGGAAAATTTATAAAAAATCACTTCATGGAATGAAGAATAAAATTTTTAAAAGAAGTGGGTTTTATGAATACCTAGGAAAAAAGGAAACTGCAAAGCCAGTCTCATATTTTTACGTGTTAAGTCGGTCTCCTTATTTGGAACAGCTTGTAAAAGCAGGACTGGGAAGCCTTGTAAAACAGCTTATGGAAAAGAAAATTACAATTGATTATAAGAAATCGGGTTCATTGGGACATGCCCTTGGAATTGATAAATTCCGTTTGGACAGACTGAGAAAGAATAATGGTGATCACTTATTCCTGCAATGGCTGCGCTTCGAAAAAAAGCATGAACAGGTAATAAAAGATGATGTCATTACCTGGCTGGCGCAAGCAGAAATCAGTCCGGAACAGGTGACCTTTATTCTGGACAGGATGCGGCCTGAGCAGATTAAAAATTATCTGAAAAAGCAGTCTGCAAATAGCAGGAAAACTCCCAAAGAGCTTGTTGATACCTGGAAAGACTATCTGGGAATGGCATTAAGACTTGGAATGGATGTAAACGATGCCATTGTATTCCGCGTAAATAAGTTGGAAAAGCGCCATAATGAGGTTGTCCAGATGATTAAAGACAAAGGTTTGGCACTAAAAGCCTGTGAAATCGTACAGAAGTTCCCGGATATTGATTCCATCTGTCAAAGCCTGAAAAAGTATGAATACAAGTACCAAAATTTTCAGATTATAGCCCCACAAAGGGTGGAAGACATTCTGGAAGAAGGAAGTGAACTGAAACACTGCATCATAGGAAAAGATACTTATTATGAGCGGATTGCAAAAAGGGAATCCTATCTTTTGTTTTTACGGAAAACAGAGGCTCCTGAAAAGCCCTATTATACCCTCGAAGTAGAGCCGAATGGTACAGTGAGGCAAAAGAGAACTTATTACGACCGCCAGAATGCGGACATTGAGCAGGCGAAAGTGTTTCTTTTACGCTGGCAGAAACAGCTTACCAAGAAGCTAAACAAGGAGGATAAGATTCTGGCATTTAAGAGCCGGGATCTCAGGAAAAAAGAAATTGAGGAACTGCGCAAGAATAAGGTAAAAGTGAACGGTTTTGGATATCAGGGGAAACTGCTTGCGGATATCTTAGAAGAAGATCTAATGGAAGTTGCTGCCTAAGCAGCAAAGAAACAACGAAAATGGAACTTATTAAAGACAGGAATGAAATTGACACAAATTTTTATGGATGGTATCATAAAAATGGCATTTGGCAGCAGACACTGCATAAACTCTTATTCCAGTTTGGACTGGAATGTATGTGATAAATAACCGTAGAGTGTGTATCTTTGCACCTGGAAATCATGGAAGAGATGATTTTCAGGTGCTTTTTGTTTTCTGTCAAATGTCATAATATATTACCTGGAAAGGGGGAATCAGACTCCTGCTTTGTGTCAAATTCCTGTTTTGGAAAGGATGTAGAGGTTATGCATAAACCCAGACGAAGAACAAATTATTATGAACGCTTTTATTTTGAATATGACGGTATGTTATATAAAAGTAAAAAAAATTGCTGTGAACAATTAGGACTTGAATATGGTTCTGTATTAGGTTATCGGCGTGTAAATAATTGCTCATTTACAGAGGCAATTGATCATTTTAAAGGCTTACAAGAGGAACAGCAGTTTATTTTTCGCAACCGAAAATGGCTGAGCCTTCAAACGTGCTGTGATTATTATGGATTAAATAAGTATAGTGTACTCCATTATAAATATGATTATGGGTTCACAATACAAGAATCACTGGAAAAAGCAATTAAGCATGCAGAACAATTAAAATTCAAATATAAGGGAAAAACCTATCCTTCTTTTCCACAGTGTTGTAAACAAATGGGGATACCAACAAATACAGTAAGAAAATGCATGAAAGAAACAGGAAGGTCTAAAGCGGTTGCATTAACTTATTGTATAAAAAAAGCGGAAGAAAGAAAGTACGGAAATCCGTCTCCATTTATTTACAGAAATAAAGAATATCCAAATGTTGCTGTGAATACAATATAGAGCCGGAAAAAGTCAGACAAAAAAGCAAGGCTTTGGGTGTTCCTTTGCAAAGGGCGCTTGATTATTTCCTGTTAGAACATCCTGTGCGAAAAAAAAAGAGTTTGATAAAAATCTTTCGGAATCCACATCGGAACTGTGTAGAACATATGGGATTAAACGATCAGATATATATAATTATTTGCGCAGGAACAATTCTTCGAAGGAAGAAGCCATTAAACACTATATTGAACTTAATGCAACAGTTGGTTCTGAACCGATTGTTTTTCAAGGTGTTGAATATGTGGATCTTCGTGAATGTTGCCGTATGTTGGATATTTCTTATAGGTGGGTGTGCGAAAAGATTTTGAATCAAGAATTAAGTGTAGAAGAAGTCCTGCTTTATTATAAAGGAAAAAAAGAAGCTCTTCGCAAGATGGAAAAAGAGCCGATCCGCCTGGAAAACGGAGTTCTTTATAATAATCTTGCTGAATTTTGCACAGCATTAAAAATACGGAAAAAGGATATTTATGGGTATATATATGCAAATGACTGTTCAGTATCTGAAGCGGCAACCTACTATGCGGACAGACAAATGGTGTCTGAAAAAGAAATTCCTCAAATAGGAGATCACATCTATAAAGACCTCCGTGAGTGCTGCAAGGATCAGAAGGTTCCATATCGCTGGGTATGCAATAAGATGCTGCAGGAAGATGTTTCTGTCCAAGACGCTGTCCAATATTATAAAAGGAAACAAGAAAAGAGGCAGCAAAAGGCTCAAAGGCAAGTTCCTGTCAAAGGCAAAATGCCTGAACCACAGCATGTTAATGTTCTGGGAAAGAAATATGAATCAAAGGAACGCTGTTATAAAGGTTTGGGGATAACCAAAAAGTCGGTTCAAAATCATATGAAGAAAACCTCCTGTACGTTTGAAGAAGCTGTCGTATATTGCTATGAGAAAAAGCTGGAAAAACAATTTGAATTTCGTGGGGAAATCTATAAAAGCTATAATGCCTGCTGCACTGCGTACAATCTTGCGCAGGAATATGTTGCGATAAAAGCAAAGCGGGAAAAAATAACAAGACAGGAAGCTATGGAAAAACTATTAGCACAACGAGAATCTGAAAAAACTATCTAAACAGAACACAATTTCGAAAGGAGAACAGTTATGTTGAAAAGTAGAGGCGGACGAGAAGAAAATGAGAAACTTCTTCTTTCAGTAAAAGAAACTTGCGGACTTACCGGATTATCTGAAAAGACAGTGCGAACTTTAATGGCAGAAAATGATTTTACAGTTCGGATTGGACGAAGAACCCTTGTTCATAAGAAAAAATTTGAGAAATGGCTGGAAAAACAGGAGGCTTGAATATTTTTCGGGAACGTGTTAATATTCTGATGTACTTGTGATCTGGTCTGGAAAGGATGAATACCATATGGGTAAATCTTTAAAAGGCAAGGAATTAGGACGTGGTCTTTATCAAAGATCAGATGGGCTGTACGTAGCTAGAATTTATTTAAAAGGTTCCCCGAAACCTATTTATATATATGATAGCAACCTGGCCAAACTTAAAAAGAAACGCGACCATGAAAAGGCAAGATATATTATTGGACTAAGTGTAGATTCAAAAAAATATACAGTTGCAGAGTGGTTTGAAGAATGGATGAGACTCTACAATGTAGGGCGTTTGAAAAACACGACTGTAAATGGGTATGTGGACGGATTTGAAAGAGTAACAGACATTATAGGATCGGTGAGACTGAATAGTCTCACCCCTACCCATATCTATAATATGATAGAGTTTTTGCAAAAAGATGGATATGCAGAAACCTCTGTGATCCACTCTTTAGCGATCGTGAACTTACTCTTAAATAGTGCTGTGGAGAACAGAATGATTCCTATGAATCCCTGTAAGGGTCTTACTATTAAAAAGCCGGAAGAGGCAGTAATTGATCCACTTTATGAAGATGAGGGAAAAATTCTTACAAAGGAAGAAATCGAAACCTTTCTGTCTGCTGCCAAAAAAAACAGATATTATGAGGTGTTTTATATTATTTTAAACACTGGGATGCGTATTGGAGAACTGGCAGCTCTTATGTGGGAAGACATTGATTTTCATGCACACCGAATCCGCATTTACAAAACACTTAATAAAACTACGATATTTTATGATGATAGTAAGAGAAGAATCGAAAATCCATATAATATCAAACAAATAACAACACCCAAAAAGAAGGCAAGTTATCGTTGGATTCCTATGTCTAAGAGTGTTGAAAATGCCTTTTTATCCTGGAAAGCAAAACAGGATGCGGATAAGGTGAAATATGGAACAAAATGGGGAAAAGATAATGCCCTGCTTGAACAATATCCAAACCTGGTGTTTACAACACAGCCAGGGAATCCTTTTCTTCCACAGTATGGTTCCCGGGAATGTTCGCGTATATTGAAGATTATTGACAAAAAGGAAATAAAACGTGCGGAACTTGAAAATCGCGAGCCACATCTTTATAGTGTGTATCCGCATAAGTTTCGGCATACCTTCGTCACCCGAATGAACCAGTCAAACATGTCGCCATTTACAGTGCGTAAGATTGCTGGTCATTCAAATGTAAATATGACGAACTATTATACACATCTGGAAAAGGAGTATATTTCAGAAGAGTTTAATAAATTTATAGCCCGTTATGAAGAGGAAACATGTGCTCCTGTTTTAGATGATACAGCAAAGGAATAAGATGAATACAAATACAAATGAAACGAAAAATGAAAAAACCGTGCAGAAACCGTGCAGTAACACTTCTGAAAATGGCGTAAACCCGCATAAAACAAGGACTTCCGCGAAGAGTGTGAACATGTCACCGATGATGGTGGAGTATTGCAAAAAAAAGGAAGAATACAAAGATTGTATTCTTTTTTATCGTCTCGGTGATTTCTACGAAATGTTTTTTGACGATGCCCTTCTGGTATCCAAAGAACTGGAATTAACATTAACAGGTAAGGACTGTGGCCTTGAAGAACGTGCGCCTATGTGTGGAATCCCATTCCATGCTGCAGATACTTACATTAACCGGTTGATCGAGCGTGGCCATAAGGTTGCAATCTGTGAGCAGGTAGAAGATCCAAAGAAGGCAAAAGGTCTGGTTAAGCGGGAGGTTATCCGTGTTGTTACACCGGGAACTACCCTGGATGCCACATCACTGGATGAATCGAAAAACAATTATCTGATGTCCATTGTTTCCATAGCAGACCGCTTCGGATGTGCCATAGCAGATATTACCACAGGTGACTGCTTCCTTACAGAAATACCAAACAGTCAGAAATTAATTGATGAGATTAACAAATTTGGGCCGGCAGAGATTATCTGCAATGACTCTTTCTTTATGAGTGGGGTTGATACAGATGACCTGAGAGAACGGCTTGGAATCTGTATTTTTTCTCTGGATGCCTGGTATTTCGATGACGACACCTGTAGAAAAGAATTAAAAGAACACTTTCATGTAAGCAATCTGGATGGGCTTGGAATCAGTGATTATGACAGCGGAATTATTGCAGCAGGAGCTCTTTTCCTGTATCTGAAAGAGACACAGAAAACGGCTCTTTCCCAGATGACGACTATCCGGCCATATACAGCAGAACGCTATATGCTGATCGACAGTTCCAGCCGCCGCAATCTGGAATTAGTCGAGACTCTCCGTGAAAAACAAAAAAGAGGTTCTCTTCTCTGGGTACTGGATAAAACGAAAACCGCCATGGGCGCCCGTACCCTTCGCTCCTTTGTAGAGCAGCCCTTGATCGATGCAGAAGAAATCAATCGCAGACTTACTGCACTGGAAGAACTGAATAAAAAACCGATGCTCCGGGATGAGATCCGGGAATATCTGAATCCTGTTTATGATCTGGAACGTCTTGTGAGCCGTATCAGTTTCAAATCTGCAAATCCGAGAGATATGGTAGCATTCGCCTCTTCCCTGGAAATGATTCCCTACATCAAACAGGTTCTGAAGGACTTTGAAGCTCCGGTTCTGAAAGAAATCTATGAGGATATGGACAGTCTTGAGGATATTACCAGTCTGATCAAGAGCGCAATTGTAGATGAGCCACCTCTTGCACAGAAGGATGGAGGTATTATCCGGGAAGGCTTTAACGAAGATGTAGATAAATTCCGTACTGCCCGCACAGATGGTAAAAAATGGCTTACAGAGCTGGAAGCAAAAGAGCGTGAACGGACGGGAATCAAATCCTTGAAAATCAAATATAACCGTGTATTTGGTTATGCACTTGAGGTTACCAATACCTTTAAAGACCTGGTGCCGGAGAATTATATCCGTAAGCAGACTCTGGCAAATGCAGAGCGTTACATTACGGAAGAACTGAAAAATCTGGAAGATATGATCCTTGGAGCAGAGGATAAGCTTTATGCACTGGAATATGAACTGTTTTCTGAGGTGCGTGATAAAGTCGGACAGGAAGTCATCAGAATCCAGCGTACCGCTAAGGCAATCGCCGGGCTTGATGTTTTCGCATCCCTTGCTCTTGTGGCAGAACGGAATCATTATGTGCGCCCGAAGGTAAATGAGGGCGGAGTCATCGATATCAAAGGCGGCCGTCACCCGGTAGTGGAGCAGATGATCGATAATGATATGTTCATTGCAAATGACACCTATCTTGACAGTAACAAAAAGCGTATTTCCATTATCACCGGACCGAACATGGCAGGTAAATCTACCTATATGCGCCAGACTGCACTCATTGTTCTGATGGCGCAGATTGGTAGTTTTGTTCCGGCAGACAAAGCAACCATTGGAATTGTGGACAGAATCTTTACCCGTGTAGGGGCTTCTGATGATCTTGCCAGCGGACAGAGTACTTTCATGGTGGAGATGACGGAGGTCGCCAATATTCTTAGAAACGCTACGGCAAAGAGTCTTCTGATCCTGGATGAAATTGGCCGTGGAACCAGTACTTTTGACGGGCTTGCTATCGCCTGGGCGGTGATCGAGCATATCAGCAATACAAAGCTTTGCGGAGCGAAGACCTTGTTTGCTACCCATTATCATGAGCTGACAGAGCTGGAGGGAAAGCTATCCGGTGTTACCAATTACTGCATTGCGGTCAAGGAAAAAGGAGATGACATTGTTTTTCTCCGTAAGATCGTGCAGGGTGGTGCAGATAAGAGCTATGGAATCCAGGTGGCCAAGCTGGCAGGAGTCCCGGATTCTGTGATCAACAGGGCGAAGGAACTGGTGGAGGAATTAAGCGATGCGGACATTACTGCTGCTGTAAAAGATCTTACCTCCCAGAAAAAGAAACCGAAGGTCGAGATGGATATGGCACAGATGTCCTTGTTTGACACGGTTCAGGATAATGATATCATTGAAGAACTGAAAAATATCGACATCGGAAACCTGACACCGATGGAAGCGTTAAATACTTTATATAATCTTCAGAATAAGATAAAAAACCGATGGTAAAAACCAAAGGAAAGATGGTACACTATAAACTGAAAAGAGAACAGTCACCTATATTTATATATGGAAAATATGGAGAAAAACTTTGAGAAAAATTGCAGTTTTAGATAAACATACCATTGATAAGATTGCAGCAGGGGAAGTGGTTGAGCGGCCTTCTTCTGTTGTAAAAGAGCTTGTAGAAAACTCTATTGATGCCGGTGCTACCGCTGTAACTGTGGAGATTACAGATGGTGGGAAAAAGCTGATCCGTATTACGGATAATGGTGGTGGGATTGAAGCTTCCCAGGTGCCAACAGCCTTTTTAAGCCATGCTACCAGCAAAATAGAAAAAGTGGAAGATCTGGAGAACATAGCCTCACTGGGATTTCGTGGTGAGGCTTTGTCCAGTATTGCCGCGGTTTCCCAGGTGGAGCTGATCACCAAAACACCTTCTGCTATCAGTGGAGTGCGGTATGTGATCGAAGGTGGGGTAGAACAAAGCCTGGAAGAGATGGGAGCGCCCGATGGAACCACTTTCCTGGTGCGAAATCTGTTCTATAATACGCCAGCCAGAAGCAAATTCCTGAAATCCGATTCCTCAGAGGCCAATTATATCGGAATAATGATGGAGCAGCTGGCACTTTCCCATCCAGAGATTTCGTTTAAATATATCCAGAACAAGCAGGTGAAGCTGCATACCTCCGGGAATTATAATGTAAAAGATGTTATTTATAATGTGTATGGCCGTGGTATGGCAAAAGCCCTTCTGGAGGTCTCTTATGAAAATGATTTCATGAAAATTGAGGGCTTTGCCGGGAAGCCGGAAGTTTCCAGAGGAAACCGGAGCTTTGAAAATTACTATGTGAATGGCAGATTTGTGAAAAATAATATTATCACCAAGGCAATCGAGGATGCATACAAGGGTTTTGTGATGCAGCATAAGTTCCCCTTTGTATCCCTTCAGATTCAGATGACAGGAAATGATCTGGATGTAAATGTACACCCGCGGAAACTGGAAGTCCGTTTCGCGCGAGGTGCTGAGGTGTATGATGCAATTTACGAGGCTGTTCACAATGCATTGATTCACCGGGAGCTGATTCCGGTGGTCCCGGTTGGAAAGGAAGAACGTAGTCTGAAAGTGGCACCAGTGAGCCGTGGTGCAGTTCCAGAGCCTTTTGAAAAAAGCCGCAGGACAGAGGCTGATTCTTCCAGCCAGGATAGAAATCAAAATCATAGTAGTGTTTCCGGAAACTATCAAAATCGTAACAGTGTTTCCGGAAGCTATCTGCAGAGCAGTGCACTCCGGGAGCGGGCAATCTATCAGACGAAGCCGTTCACACGGGAAGAAGAAGCTCTTTTTGCCGGAACGTTGAAAGCGGCAGCGGATGAACAGGCTGTCCAGGAGAAAACTTTAACCGGACAGAATGATCCAAAACAAAATGAAGTAAAACAAGATGATCCAAATCAAAACGAAGTAAAACAAGATGAAGCAAAACAGAATGAATTAAAACAGAATAAAACTGCGCAGGACGAAGCCTGGAAGATAAAACCAGAACAAAGCGAATCAGAGCAGGTCAGTCCGGAGCGAAATGTAGCAGAAACTGTGCAACCTGTTTTTCAAAAGAAAAATACAGATGTTCAGCCGTTACAGGAACAACCAGAACCGAAATCACAGGAACCTCCCCAGCAGCTCGAACTTTTCCAGGAGAAACTTCTTGCGCCAGAATCAAGAAGCCGGCACAAACTGATCGGTCAGCTTTTTGACACTTACTGGCTGGTGGAATTTGAAAACCAGTTTTATATTATTGATCAGCATGCGGCTCACGAGAAGGTGAACTACGAGCGTTTTGTGAAACATTTTAAAGAGCAGACCATTGAATCCCAGTATCTGAATCCGCCTCTTGTGGTAACCTTAAATATGGATGAGCAGGCCAAGCTCAAAGCCAATGAAGAATATTTTACCAAATATGGGTTTGAGATTGAACCTTTCGGCGGACGGGAATACTGTATCAGTGCAGTTCCAACGAATCTGTACGGGTTTCATGAAGAAGAGCTGTTTCTGGAAATGCTGGACAATCTGGGAGGGGAAGGTACGAAAGATGCTTTTGACCTTTTCACTGCAAGACTTGCCACAATGGCCTGTAAATCAGCAGTCAAAGGAAATCACCAGATGTCAGCTCTTGAGGCAGATAAACTGATTGACGAACTTCTTGCCCTGGACAACCCTTATAATTGTCCGCATGGTCGTCCTACGATCATTGCTATGACAAAAACAGAAATTGAAAAGAAATTTAAACGAATTGTGTAACAGAGGAGAGATTATGAAAAAGCCTCTTATTGTCCTCACCGGTCCGACTGCAGTTGGAAAAACAAAGTTGTCTATTTCTCTTGCAAAAGCAGTTGATGGTGAGATCATATCAGCAGATTCCATGCAGGTTTACAAATATATGGACATTGGATCTGCAAAGATCATGCCAGATGAGATGCAGGGAGTTCCCCATTATCTTGTGGATGAACTGATGCCAGATGAGGAGTTCCATATTGTACGGTTCCAGCAGATGGCAAAAGCTGCCATGGAAAAAATTTACGCCAAAGGCCATATTCCCATTCTGGTGGGCGGAACCGGCTTTTATATCCAGGCTGTGACCAGAGATATTGATTTTACCCAGGCAGAGCAGGACGATGGCTACCGTGCCAGTCTGGAGGCTCTGGCGGAAAAAAATGGAGCCGCTTATCTTCACCAGATGCTTGCAGAAGTGGATCCCAAAAGCGCGGAAGATATTCACGAAAATAATATAAAACGGGTGATCCGGGCCCTGGAATTTTATCATCAGAACCATAGCCCTATTTCTGCCCACAATGAAGAACAGCATGAGCGGACAAGTCCGTATAATCTGGCTTATTTTGTATTAAATGCGCCCCGTGAGCTTCTGTATGAACGGATTGACAAACGTGTGGATGAAATGATGGCAAATGGACTCGTGGAGGAAGTACAGCGTCTGAAAGAGATGGGATATCACAGAGGCATGGTTTCCATGCAGGGCCTTGGCTATAAAGAAATCCTGGCTTATCTGGATGGCGGAATGCCATTGGAGGAAGCTGTGCGGATCCTGAAGCGGGATACCAGGCATTTTGCGAAACGGCAGCTGACCTGGTTTCGGAGAGAACCGGAAACTGTATGGGTAAATAAAGACCAGTTTGAGTATGAGGATGAAAAAATGCTTGAGTATATGCTGGATACCTGCAGAGAAAAGAAACTAATCGAACATGTCTGCTAACACAGAGATTACCATGAATGAACGTGTAACTTTAAAATTACAAATTTAATAAACGATAGATATGGAGGAACGTTGCCCAAAAGTGTGCAGGTTGCCAGAAGGCTATTTGACATATACTTAAGTGGCAACAGAAATGAATTATGAAAGAATTATATGAGCAGCTGGGAATTTCTTCCCAGGTTTACGATTTTTGCCATGAAATAGAGGAATCTTTAAAAGACCGTTTCCAGCAGTTTGATAAAACTGCGGAATATAACCAGATGAAGGTGCTTCTGGCTATGCAGAAAAATCGCGTAAGTGAAGAGTGCTTTGGTTCTTCTTCCGGTTACGGATATAATGATTATGGCCGGGATACCCTGGAGAAGGTTTATGCAGATACCTTCCACACTGAGGCATGCCTGGTGCGTCCACAGATTGCATGTGGTACCCATGCGCTGGCCATTGCACTTTTTGGAAATCTCCGTCCAGGAGATGAAATGCTGGCTCCTGCCGGAAAACCTTACGATACCCTTGAAGAGGTGATTGGTATCCGTCCGTCTAAAGGGTCTCTTGCAGAATATGACGTTACTTACCGCCAGGTAGACCTTCTGGAGGATGGCACTTTTGATTATGAAAATATCCGTAAAGCCATTAATGAGAAGACAAAGCTGGTTGAAATCCAACGTTCCAAAGGCTATATGACTCGTCCTTCTTTCTCTGTAAAGCAGATTGGAGAACTGATCGCTTTCGTTAAGAGCATTAAGCCGGATGTGATCTGTATGGTAGATAACTGCTATGGCGAGTTTGTGGATACCATAGAGCCAAGTGATGTTGGTGCAGATATGGTAGTTGGTTCCCTGATCAAAAACCCAGGCGGCGGTCTTGCACCTATTGGCGGATACATTGCTGGTACAAAGGAATGCGTGGAAAATGCTTCTTATCGTATGACCTGTCCTGGACTGGGAGCTGAGGTCGGTGCTTCCCTTGGCGTAAACCGTTCCTTCTATCAGGGCTTTTTCCTGGCCCCGATGGTTACCAAGGGGGCTTTAAAGGGAGCTGTGTTCGCAGCAAATATTTATGAAAAGCTTGGATTTGACGTAGTTCCAAATTCTACAGAGCCGAGGCAGGATATTATCCAGGCGGTTACCCTGAACAGTCCTGAAAGACTGATCGCATTTTGCAAAGGAATCCAGGCTGCCGCACCAGTTGACAGCTATGTAGATCCGGAACCTTGGGATATGCCAGGCTATGACAGCCAGGTTATTATGGCGGCAGGCGCATTTGTACAGGGATCTTCTATTGAGCTTTCCGCAGATGGCCCGGTTAAAGAACCATATGCCGTTTATTTCCAGGGAGGACTTACCTGGGAGCATGCAAAGCTCGGGGTTATGATGTCTTTGCAGAAGCTTGTGGAGCAGAATCTGGTAAAATTACCGTAAGTGTAACATAGGAGTTTGTATGGGCAAAAAGCGTGTTATTGTAGTTGGCGGCGGTGCCTCCGGGCTTATGGCTGCTATTACAGCTGCCAGAAATGGTGCTACTGTGACGATATTGGAGCAGAACGAGAAAACAGGTAAAAAAATATGTGCAACTGGAAATGGAAAATGTAATTTCACAAACATCCGGGTGCCACAGGATGCTTACCGAAGCGAGAACCCTGGATTTGAGCAGAATGTTTTGGAACAGTTTTCTGTGGAAGATACAGTGAAGTTTTTTACCTGTCTTGGCATCTATCCTGTAAATAAAAATAATGGATATCTTTATCCTCACAGCGGACAGGCTTCAAGTGTTGCAGAGGTATTAAACCTGGAGGCCTTAAGTCTTGGTGTGAAAATTAAAACAAACGAGCATGTGCAGGATATTTCCAGGGAAAATAATATCTGGAAGGTTCATACATCCAGCTGGGCTTATGAGGGGGAGGCGGTTATTCTGGCAAATGGATCCAGGGCTTCTGCCATTTCCGGTTCGGATGGAAGTGGCTACCAGCTGGCTGCATCGCTTGGTCATCAGATCATTGAACCCCTTCCGGCTCTCACAGCATTAAAATGTAAGAATACAGGTTTTGCCGGATGGGCAGGCGTCCGTACAGAAGGAAAGGTTACGTTACTGGCAGAAGGCGAAAAAGTGACAGAGGAAACAGGTGAACTGCAGCTTACAGATTACGGAGTATCTGGAATTCCAGTATTTCAGATCAGCCGTTATGCTATCCGGGCATTAAAACAGGGGAAAAAAGTGAAACTGTATCTGAATTTTTTGCCGGAATTTTCAGAAGAGCAGCTAATGGCATTTCTTGAAAAACGTAAAGAGAATTGTCCCTATAAAGGGAAAAAGACATTTCTGACCGGACTTTTTCCAGACAAATTATCCAAGGTACTTCTCCAGGCACAGGATCTTGCAGAAGCAATCCGCTGCTATCCTCTTAATGTGACGGGGTATCTGCCTTTTGAGCAGGCACAGGTGTGCTCCGGAGGTGTGGATACCCGGGAAGTGGATGCAATGACTCTTGAATCCAGATATAAATCTGATATTTTTTTTGCGGGAGAACTTCTTGACATTGATGGAAAATGTGGTGGTTACAATTTGCAATGGGCCTGGTCCAGCGGCTATGTTGCAGGATTAAATGCCAGTATTATATAAGATATTAATCAGAAGGAGTACCATATGATCCGAATTACCCAGCTGAAGCTTTCTATCGATCATTCAGAGGAAGAGCTTGAACATAAGATCCGGAAAGCCCTGCGTTTGAAAAAAGAAGAATTTTCTTATGAGATAGTGAAACAGTCACTTGACTGCCGCCATAAAGAGGACAAAAAATTTGTTTATACGGTAGATATTTTTTTGAAAGAGAGAAATCTGGAGGGCAAAATCGTCCGAAAGGTTCGCGATAATAATATTACGTTAACTGACCGAAGGGAATATGTATTTCCAATGCCTGGTGAAACAGAACTGGAACATCCGCCGGTTATTGTGGGGAGCGGTCCTGCCGGAATTTTCTGCGCCTGGTATCTGGCAAAGGCTGGTTACAGGCCACTTGTTCTGGAACGTGGGGAAGAAGCCCATGTCCGACAGAAAACAGTGGAAAATTTCTGGAAAAATGGGGTATTGGATCCGGATTCCAATGTCCAGTTTGGAGAAGGCGGTGCCGGTACTTTTTCCGATGGCAAATTGAATACCCTTGTGAAAGATCCTTCCGGACGAAACCATGAGGTTTTAAAGCGATTTGTGCAGGCAGGAGCTCCTGCGGAGATCATTTACCAGCAGAAACCTCATCTTGGCACAGATGTACTGGTTGACGTTGTTGAAACCCTGCGCCATGAAATAGAAGAAATGGGTGGCAGCTTCCAGTTTAAGGCCAAGGTTACAGATCTGGTTTTTGAAAATGGCAGTTTAAAAGAAATTGAAGTGAATGGGGAAAGCCGGATTCCGGCGCAGGTCTGTGTTCTGGCTGTGGGTCATAGTGCCAGGGATTCCTTTTCCATGTTTGAGAAAAAAGGAATCTATATGGAACCGAAATCGTTTGCAGTAGGTGTCCGTATGGAGCATCCCCAATCTATGATCAATCTTGCCCTTTATGGAGAAGAAGAGAATGAAAAGCTTGGAGCTGCAGCATATAAGGTTACCCATACCTGTGGAAATGGCCGTGGCGTTTATTCCTTCTGTATGTGTCCAGGGGGATATGTGGTAAACGCTTCCTCAGAAGAGCAGATGCTTGCTGTAAATGGAATGAGTTATCAGGCCAGGGACAGCAAAAATGCAAACAGTGCACTGATCGTCTCTGTAACACCAGCGGATTTTCCAGAAGAAGGGCCTCTTGGCGGAGTTGCATTCCAGCGTGACCTGGAGCGTGCAGCCTGGAAGGCAGGAAATGGAAAAGTTCCGGTACAGATGTTTGAAGATTATAGAAACCATAAGGCAAGTACTGCAATCGGAAGTGTAGAACCGTGTATCAAAGGTGCTTATGTTCCAGGAGATGTCCGCAGTATTTTTCCAAAAGAAATTGGAGATTCCATAGAAGAGGGAGTCCTTGCTTTTGGAAAGAAAATTAAAGGATTTGACCGGCCTGATGCGGTGATTTCCGGTGTAGAAAGCAGAACGTCATCCCCGGTGCGGATCGTTCGCGATAAGGATTCACTGGAAGCAAACTATGAAGGCATTTATCCATGCGGAGAAGGTGCTGGCTACGCTGGGGGAATTACATCTGCTGCCATGGATGGCATAAAAGTGGCGGAAGCTATTTCTAAAAAGTTTAGAAATTTTTAGGAGAGAGTGTACATCTCTCCTTTTTTATGCTAAAATAATTCTGCATTGCAGGAATTTACATAATTATATTGGTTCCTGTAATGAGATCAGACCTGTCAGCCCCTGGAGAACTGCAGGTAAAATATATGAATGAACTGAAAATGACTATCAGAGAATTGCCGGAGGAATCGCGCCCCTATGAGAAATGTCTGCAATGGGGGCCATCAGTCCTAAGCGATAGTGAGCTTCTGGCTGTGATTCTAAGAAGCGGTGTACCAGGAATGAATTCCCTGGCACTGGCAAATCAAATCTTGAGTCTTACGAAAGATACCTCATATCCGGGCCTTCTGGGACTTTTACATATGTCCCTGCCGGATCTGATGAAGGTGAACGGAATCGGGAAAGTCAAGGCCGTCCAGCTGAAATGTATCGGGGAACTTTCCAAGCGGATGGCATCTGCTGCTGCCAGACCAAGACTTTCTTTCAACGATCCCATTACCATAGCAAAATACTATATGGAGCATCTCAGACATGAAGAACAGGAGATGTTGATCGTAATGCTGCTGGATGGAAGAAATCATCTCCTTGGAGAACAGACGATCTCCAAGGGAACCGTAGGAGCTACACTTGTTACACCCAGAGAGGTTTTTGTGGAAGCGCTTAAGTTCCATGCAGTAAGCCTGATCCTTGTTCACAACCATCCAAGTGGTGATCCGACGCCCAGCGACTGTGACCGGGAGATTACGGAGCGGATCTACCGATCCGGAGAGCTTCTTGGGGTGAAGCTTCTGGATCATATCGTGATCGGTGACCAGAGATATGTAAGTTTCAGAGAACAGGGCTTACTTACTTATTGAAATTGCATATTTTGAAACATTAGGCAGTACTTTTTGAGGGGAGAACGATGAAGGGACAGATATATGCTGTTTGAAAAAACATATGGGATAGACCTTGGAAGCAGTTCCGTCAAGGTCTATTCCATGATTCGAAATAAAAGCTACATTGAGAAGAATATGATTGCAGCGAAAGGCCGCAAAATCATAGCCGTGGGCAACGAAGCGTATGAAATGTTTGAAAAAGCACCATCCGACATTTCCGTAAGTTCGCCGATGGCTTTTGGTATGATAGCTAATCTGGAACTGCAGGAAATCGTACTTTACAGTATGATGAGAAAAATTGATAAAATTTTAGGAATAGGCTCTGTTATGTATTTTGCAGTGCCTCTTGATATGACCGCCATTGAGAAAAGAGCCTACTACCAGGTGGCAAACGGCCACTGGCTCCGTAAAAACCGTGTTTATATGGTAGAAGCCCCCATAGCAGATGCTATCGCCATGGGAGTTGATCTGGAAAATAATGCAGGAAGCATGGTGGTAAACATCGGTGCCCAGAGCACCAATTTTTCCATTATCACAGGTGGACGTATTATTATCAGTAAAAAGATTCCCATTGGCGGACGGCAGATGAATGAAGCCGTGTGCAGCGAGGTGCGTAAGCGTTACAATCTCCAGATCGGAACCCGTACAGGGAAGCGTCTGAAGCTGGTAATGGGCCGGCTTGCAGACCAGCATAAGCAGGCACGTAAAGTAGTCGGGATCGACAGTGTATCCGGGCTTCCGCGGGAAGAAGTTATTTCAGCTTACGTGGTAAATGCCGGGATCATGAACTGTGTCAACGAGATCGGAGCGCAGATGAAAATTTTTCTGGAGCGTATTCCCCCTCAGATTTCCTATCATATAGCGAAAGAGGGAATTTATCTGACTGGAGGAAGTACCCGGATTTCCCATATAGATACATATCTGGCAAGCTATACAGGTTATTCCTTCAATCTGTCAGATCTATACGAGACTTCTGCTGTCAAGGGTCTTGAGAAAATCATCCATGACAAGGAGCTTCGCAAATGGGCACAGCCCATCACACAAAGAAAATTATAGTATTCGCGGTTTTTGCCGTTCGTTTTTATAATAAATAATTCGTTTTTTAGGGGTGCCATTTTATGAAAAACCTTAAGAAAAAATTCCGGTTTCGTATTAATCTGAAAAGTAAACACTTGTTGGCAATTATGTCCCTTTTCTGCCTGAGCTGCATTGTAGCTACATTTGCGTCTGGTATTTCCACAGCTCCTTTACAGGAAGCCGCAGGAATTGTCATAGTTCCATTTGAAAAGAGCATTGAAAAAATTGGTGCTATGGTCCGTTCTGTAAGTGATAGCTTTCAGGACAAGCAGGACCTGATCTTTGAAAATGAAGAGCTGAAAGCAGAAATTGACAGTCTGACCACCCAGAATAACAAGCTGATCCAGGATCAGGGAGAATACCAGCGCCTGAAAGAGTTGTATAATCTGGATCAGACCTATGAGGAGTATCCGAAGGTGGCTGCCACTATCATTTCCAAGGATCCTGGCAACTGGTATGATACTTTTATGATCAATAAAGGATCTGATGACGGAATCCGCGTTGATAACAATGTAATTGCAGGAAAGGGACTTGTAGGGATCGTGACAGAGGTAGGTTCTTCCTGGGCCACAGTCCGCTCGATTATCGATGATAGCAGCAGTGTCAGTGCCATGACAGTCAGTACATCTGATAACTGCATCGTAACGGGAGACCTGGAGCTGATCGATGAGGGAAAACTGCGTTTTGAGCAGCTTTATGATCAGGAGGATAAAGTCACAGTAGGAGAGCGCATTGTTACTTCCAATATCAGTGAGAAATTCGTTGAGGGTCTTTTTATCGGATATGTAAGTGAAGTACAGGTGGACAGCAACAATCTGACCAAGACCGGTACCATTGTCACGCCGGTAGATTTTCTTCATCTGAAGGATGTGTTTGTTATTACAGTCAATAAACAGGATATGATAGATGAAACTGCCACAGATGGACAGGAGGGTGCAGATGAAGAGTAAGATTGTGTTTTTTCTTACCATTATAATATGTTTTCTTCTGCAGTGTACGGTTATGGATCTGATTTCTATTGGATCTGTAACACCTAATCTTATGCTGGTTCTGTGTGTTTCCATGGGATTGATGCGCGGACGTAAAAGCGGCTTATGGGCGGGCTTTTTCTCGGGACTGCTTGTGGATCTGTTTTTTGGTTCTATATTTGGATTTTATGCATTAATATACATGTATATTGGCTATTTAAGTGGATATGCACATAGAATTTATTATGATGATGATGTGAAGGTTCCTATGTTTCTGACAGCAATTGCAGACCTTTTATATAATTTATCCATCTACGGCCTGCAATTCCTTCTGAGGGGAAGACTGGGGCTCAGGACGTATCTTTACAGGATCATCATACCGGAAATTTTTTATACGGTATTTATTACCTTGATTGTATACCGGATTTTCCGCTACATTAACTATCGCTATATGAACATAACCAGGAAAGAAAGTGAGTCTATTTGGGTACTAAAATAAAGAGAATTTTTAAGAAAATCAGTTTAAAACGAACGACAGTACTGATTCTGGCGTTTGTCCTCATGTCAGTAGTTCTGGTCCGGAGGTTATTTGACCTGCAGATCATTCAGGGCGAAGATTACATCAGCAAGTTCCAGGCAAGGACGACCAAGGAACGAGTGATCAAAAGCACCCGTGGAAATATCCTGGACAGGAACGGGGATATACTGGCCTCCAACGTGCTGTCTTATTCCCTGACGCTTGAGGATAACGGAACATATACCTCTACAAGGGAGAAGAACCTGACCTTAAATGGCGTCGCCTATCAGGTTCTGCAGATTCTTCACAGCAATGGGGATGATATCACCCATTCTTTTCACATTATCGTTGATGATAATGGGGAATATGCTTTTGATGTGACAGAGGGATTCACATTGAATCGTTTTCGTGCAGATATTTACGGGGAAGCTTTAATTGATAATCTGACAGAAGAGCAGAAAAACGCAACTGCTGCACAGATGATGGATTTTCTCACTGGTTCTGAGAAATTTTCCATTGTTCTTGACGGGGAACGTGCGTACACAGACGATGAACTGACGTCCCACGGTCTGCCTCTTTCGCTGACAAAGCAGGAAATGCTGGATATAGCCACTATCCGTTATGAACTGAATACTAACAGTTTTAAGAAATATATGCAGGTGACCATAGCCACAAATGTCAGTGAGAAGTCTGTTGCTGCGATCATGGAAAACAAAACAGGTCTTCAGGGAATTGATGTTGTGGAAGATTCTATCCGCCAATATATTGATGATGAAAGTATGGCACCTATCCTTGGTTATACAGGAAAAGCTTCTTCGGAAGAACTGACAGAGCTACGCAAACAGAATCCGGATTATTCCAATGATGCAATTGTAGGAAAAGCCGGAATTGAGCAGTATATGGAACTTACCCTGCAGGGAACCGATGGAAAGGAAACCGTTTCGGTTGATAACCTTGGAAAAGTTTTGAAAATCGATGAAGATACGAAGGTGGAGCCTGTTGCCGGTAATGATGTGCAGCTTACCATTGATACAGACTGGCAGTCTGCTATTTACCAGATCCTGAAGCAAAGGGTAGCAGGTGTTCTTCTGACGAAGATTGATGCGGTAAAGACATTTGATTATTCCAGTGTTACAGATGCCAGCCAGATCCGTATCCCTATTTATGATGTATATAATGCACTGATTTCCAACAGTGTGATTGATATCAATAAATTCAGTAATGAAGATACCTCTGATGTAGAAAAAAATTTATATGCCAAATTTCAACAAAAGCAGCAGAGCGTTTTTGATACAATAAGCTCGAAGCTTAATGGCAGTAATCCGCCGGCATATAAAGATGAAGATGAGGAAACCCAGGAATATCTTTCTTATATCTGTAATGATCTTCTTAGGGATACATTGGGAATTATTTCCAGGGATGCCGTTGATACTTCTGATGCCACCTATAAAGCATGGACAACAGATGAGAGTATCAGTCTGAAAGAATATCTGACTTATGCTACAAGCCAGGGCTGGATTGATATCAGCAGTTTTTCACCAGAGGGAGAATATCTGGACTCAGAGGAAATTTACCAGGCTCTGACAGCTTACATCGTTGACTATCTTAGCACAGATACTGGATTTTCCAAGCTCTTATATAAGTATATGCTTCTGGAAGATACCATTTCCGGGCAGGAAATCTGTCTGGTGCTTTACGAACAGGGAGTACTGGATAAAAATGATGGTACTTACGAAAGCCTGGCTTCCGGCGCTATGGGTGCCTATGATTTTATGATCAATAAGATTTATAATCTGGAGATTGAGCCTGCACAGCTGGCCTTAATGCCATGTTCTGCTTCTGCGGTAGTTGTGGATGTAAAGACTGGAGATGTGGTGTCATTGGTATCGTATCCAGGATATGATAATAACCGTCTTACAAATGATATGGACACAGAATATTATGCAAAGCTGGCACTTGACCAGTCCAGTCCGTTTTTTAACAAGGCGACGCAGCAGACCACTGCACCTGGTTCTACTTTAAAGCTTCTTTCCACCATTGCTGGTATGGAAGAAGGGGTAATCAGTGAAGATACTTATATCGAATGTACAGGAACTTTTGATTATGTGGATCCGCCGATCAACTGCTGGGATAAGAACGGTCACGGAAGCCTTGATATCAGAACGGCTATTGAACAGTCCTGTAACTATTTCTTTAATATGATCGGTTTCCAGCTTGGAAAAGTGGGAGACAATGAATTTTCTGAAGTACAGAGTTTAAGTAAGCTTCAGGAATATGCATCTCTGATCGGTCTGGACAAAAAAACGGGAATCGAGCTGTCTGAGGCTTCACCGAAGGTTTCAGATGCAAAGGCAGTTCCTTCTTATATGGGACAGGGTAATAACCTGTTTACCACTACAGAGTTGGCACGCTATGCTACGGTTATGGCAACTTCCGGAAACGTATTCAAGCTGACCCTTCTGGACAAGGTAAGTGATCCTAAGGGAGAGGTTATCCAGGAATATGAACCGGAAATCCAGGATGTGGTAAATATTTCTTCCAACATCTGGGATGTGATCCATGATGGTATGCGCCGCGTAATCCAGACCCATACACAGTTTGACGGGCTGGGAGTTGAAGTTGCCGGAAAGACAGGTACCGCAGAGCTTGATCTCCGCCATCCGAACCATGGTCTTTTTATCGGTTATGCGCCAGTATCTGATCCGGAGTACGCTGTAGCGATCCGTATTGCTAATGGTTACAGCTCCGGTAATGCATGTCTGATCGCTAATGATATATTTAAATATATGTACAATCTTGCTGATAAAGATTCTATTCTCACAGGCGTTGCGTCTACAGATACCAGTGAGACATCGAATGACTAAGAACTGTTTATGCCTGCCAGGAGTGCCTTGGCAGGCATATCCGTAAGAAAAAATATCAGAATTTTGGAACACCGTAAGAAAACACCAGAATTTTGGAACATTTTGTTTAGGAGGAATCAGAGAAAATGGGTGAAGTCATTGTCATTACATCCGGAAAAGGCGGTGTTGGAAAAACCACTACCGTGGCGAATATTGGAACCGGACTGGCTATGATGGGCAAAAAAACAGTTGTTGTGGATACGGATATCGGCCTTCGTAATCTGGATGTTGTGCTTGGGCTGGAGAACCGGATCGTATACAATCTGGTAGACGTGATAAATGGCAGCTGCCGTTTGAAACAGGCACTGATCAAGGACAAGCGTCATCCTGAACTGTACCTTCTGCCCTCAGCACAGACAAAGGATAAAACTGCTGTATCACCAGAGCAGATGATCAAGCTGACAGATGATCTGAGAGAGGAATTTGATTATATTTTGCTGGATTGTCCGGCGGGAATCGAGCAGGGCTTTAAAAATGCGATTGCTGGTGCTGATAAAGCGCTTGTCGTAACGACGCCGGAAGTATCGGCTATCCGTGACGCAGATCGTATCATAGGGCTTCTGGAAGCAAATGACCTGCGTGATATTCACCTGATCATCAACAGACTCCGACCAGATATGATTGCCCGGGGTGATATGATGTCTGTTGATGATGTGACTGAAATTCTGGCGGTAGATCTGATCGGGACACTTCTGGATGACGAACAGATCGTGGTAGCAACCAATCAAGGGGAGCCTCTTTCCGGTAAAAATTCCCAGGCGGAGGAAGAATACCGCAATATATGCCGCAGACTTATGGGAGAGGAAGTTCCTTTTGTGGAAATCAAGCAGAAAAAGAGTGTGCTTTCCCGATTGTTTAAAAGACATTAAGCATCAGGTTGCCAGTAATTATATTATGTAAATCATATACTCGCAGACTCAGAAATGGAGGGACTTCCAATGAAAACCTTTTGGCATAATAAAAGGCGTTCTGCTGGTTTCGCCCGTGACCGGATGAAATTGCTTCTGATCTCAGAACGCATAGAGTGCTCTCCACAGATGATGAAAATGTTAAAAAGTGATCTGGTACATACGGTAAAGAAGTATGTAACCATAGAGGAGAATAAAGTGAAAATACAAATATCCCAGGAACCGCCTGTATTGATGGCGTACATTCCTGTGATAACGAAAAAGGATAGATAATTTATGATTAAACAGTATAAGCTACGTTTTTACAATTTCAAACTGGTAATTCTCCTGACTGCGATCAGTCTGTTTGGAGTGCAGCTGGTAGCCAGTGCATCACCGGATCTTAGAAACAAGCAACTTCTTGGCGTTGTGATGGGGCTGGTGATCCTGGTGATCCTGTCATTGATGGACTATTCCTGGATCCTGAATTTCCAGTGGATCATGTATGGATTTAATCTGCTTATGCTTATTGGTGTGCGATTATTTGGAAGTGAGGCTGGTGGTGCCTCCAGATGGCTGGATATTGGAGGCTTCCGTTTTCAGCCTACCGAGCTTTCCAAAATTATTATTATTTTGTTTTTTGCCAAGTTTTTTATGGATCATGAGGATGACATTAATACATTCAGGGTATTGGCAGAGTCGGCTCTTCTTCTTGCAGTACCGCTTGCCCTGATCTATGCGCAGCCAGATATGAAAAATACCATAACGGTAACAATTATTTTTTGCATTTTGCTGTATGTTGCAGGACTTAGCTATAAGATCATCGGAGGTGCTATCCTGATCGCGGTTCCGTTGCTTATCATATTCTTGTCCATTGTTGTACAACCGGATCAGACCTTGATCAAGGATTACCAGAGACAGCGTATTATGTCTTTCCTTTATCCGGAAAATGAGGAATATCAGGATGATATTGAACAGCAGAACAACTCCAAGACGGCAATTGCCTCTGGAGAACTGGTAGGGAAGAAGCTGTCTGGGGAAGACCAGGTATCTTCTGTAAATGCAGGTAACTTTGTGGCAGAAAACCAGACAGACTTTATTTTTGCTGTTGCAGGAGAGGAATATGGATTTATAGGATGTACCACATTGGTTATTTTGCTTCTCCTGATTTCTGTGGAATGCATCAGGATGAGCCTGAGGGCAAAAGATCTTGCCGGGAAAATAGTCTGCTGTGGAGTTGGCAGCATTGTGGCGATACAGAGCTTTCTGAATATCTGCGTTGCCACAGGACTTGCTCCCAATACAGGTACGCCTCTTCCTTTTGTAAGTTATGGTCTGACTTCCCTGGTCAGTCTGTTTATCGGTATGGGACTGGTAATGAATGTAGGACTGCAGAGCAGCGCTTATAATAAAGAACTTAAGAAAAAAGAAATCGATAAGAAAGAGGAATACCTATAATGGATGCAAAAAGAAATAAGAACTCCAGGCATAAATCGGCAAGGTTTCGTAAAGCCAGAAAAAAAAGGATAAAAAATACTCTATTGTTGTTACTGGTTCTGGTCTTGGTTGGAGGTGCGGGAATTGGCGCAATTTATCTGCTTCGCAATGGAGGATTTTCTAATGCTCTGGATGAGTCCTATGTAGCCTCAAGAGAATTTTCCGGAGGGATTACGGGGACAGATAATCTGCGGGCTGATGGATTTGCCAAGAATCTGTGTGTTGTGGTGTCTGACGTTCCTATGGATGGGGTGTCCCTTGGAGAAAATCAAAAGGGACTTCTTCTTGATCTGGATGACAGAAAAGTGCTTTACTCCAAACAGGCACTTCAGAAGGTATATCCGGCAAGTATTACCAAGATTATGACAGCTATGCTGGCTTTGAAATACGGCAATATGGATGATGTTGTGACCATCACCCAGGAGAATCTGAATCTGGAAGAAGGCTCACAGGTCTGTGGCTTCTGGGCAGGTGACCAGGTTACGATGGATCAGCTTCTTCATTGCCTTCTGGTTTATTCAGGAAATGATGCAGCAGCTGCAATTGCAGAGCATATCGGTGGCTCGACAGAAGGCTTCGTAGAGATGATGAACAGCTTTGCCAGGGAGCTTGGCTGTACAGGAACACATTTTACCAATCCACATGGTTTGCAGGATGAGAATCATTATACTACGCCTTACGACATATATCTGATGTTAAAGGAAGCTTTAAATTATCCGGAGTTTACCCAGATTACCCAGTTAGGTTCCTATATTGTGGAATATACACATGCAGATGGAAGCAGCGCAAGTATTACTTTAACTGCAACAGACCATTATCTGACTGGCGAAGCCACACCGCCAAAGAATGTAACGATTCTGGGAGGTAAGACAGGTACCACCGATAATGCGGGAAACTGTCTGGCACTGTTAAGTCAGAATGCATACGGAAAGCCTTATATTTCTATTGTAATGGGTGCTTCTACAAAGGATGAACTATACGAACAGATGTCTTCCCTTTTACAGAATATTAATTAAGAAGAACATTGCATCCAAGTTTATAGAAAATACAAAACAACTTGTAAAAAATGGTCAGTAACTTCGTGAATCGTATTAAAATTGAGAAAAATAGACAGAAATATTAAAAAAACTATTGTATTTTTAGAAGAATTATACTATAATATGAAACATATTAAACAAGCTTTTTGGTAAAAATTTAATATCATATTGTCTAAGGAGGAAAACATCATGGTTGAACTGATCGTAGGAAAGAAAGGCAAAGGCAAAACAAAAGTGCTCTTAGACAGAGTAAACAATGCAGTGAAAGAAGCTAACGGAAGCATTGTTTATCTTGACAAGAGTACCAAGCACATGTATGAGCTTAACAATAAGGTACGTCTTATTGACGTTTCCTCTTATCCATTGAAAAATGCTGACGAGTTTGTTGGTTTTATCTGCGGTATTATTTCCCAGGATCACGATCTTGAGCAGATTTATCTGGACAGCTTCCTTAAGGTTTCCAAGCTGGAAGATGCAGACGTTACAGATACTCTGGAGCAGCTTGACAAGATCAGCGAAAAATATGGCATTTCTGTAGTTGTAAGTATTTCTCTTGATAAAGAAGAGTTGCCAGAAGTATTACAGGATAAGATTGCAGTAGCATTATAATCTAAGATGATATGATATTGCAGCTATAAAATTCAGTAAAACCAAAACAAAAGTACATCAAAAAGATACATAAGGACATGACTTGATAGCAGGTCATGTCCTTTTTAAACCAGAGCCTTTTTCAAACACGCTTTAGTCTTCACGAAGCTTTACGGCAGTGGCTGCCTGACGCCGTCTGGAGTCATCTAAGGCAGCGTAATGCTTCTTGGTAGTATTGACGTCTTTATGTCCTAAAACGTCCGCTACAAGGTAAATATCGCCTGTTTCCTGGTAAAGGGCAGTTCCATATGTACTACGCAGCTTATGTGGAGTGATCTTTTTGGTGGTGGTAACTTGTCTGGCATACTTTTTGACCAGATTTTCCACTGCCTGTACCCCGATTCGTTTGCGCTGGGTAGAATAGAAGAGAGCGTGTTCATGACCTTCCACAGGAGTAATATTTTTGCGAACTTCCAGATAGTTTTTTAAAGCTTTTTCCACTTCAGGGCCAAAATAGACGACCATTTCATTTCCGCCTTTTCGGGTTACCTTGATCCCATTGTTTTTAAAATCCACATCTTCAATGTCAAGGCCTACACATTCAGAAACACGAACGCCCGTTCCGAGCAGGAGAGTAACGAGAGCGAGATCGCGGTCTTTAGTCTTTTCATAATATACTTTTTTCTGACCGGTAAGATCGTCGCCGCCATGCTCGATATAATCCAGAAGCATAGCAACTTCATCGGCCTCCAGACGAATAATGCTTTTCTGGTGGATTTTTGGAACATCTACAAGAACGGTTGGATTTGTATGGATCATTTCCCGCTTGAAATAATAAGCATAAAAGCTTCGAAGGGATGACATTTTCCGTTTCAGGCCACGTTCGCCGTTTGTTTCCGTTTTATCCCCAGCCTGATATACCTTCAGATATTCTTCGTATTCTTCAAGATCAAGAGCGGTGATCTGATCCAGGATGTCAACGGTAAATGCATCCATAGACCAGTCCTTGAAAGCAGGATTTTGCTCAAGGAGAAATTGAAAGAAAATCCGGATGTCATAAGCATAAGAAATTCTTGTCTTTGTTGTTGTACGTGGTTCAATGGCACGAAAGAAATCCTTACAAAATGGAGGTAAGGTTTTCAGCACATCACGGAGACGCAAAGTATTTTCAATGTCTGTCTGTTCATGATAGGTAACTTTTTTATCCATAAAAATCTCCTTATAAATTGCGGTATCATAATAATATTTTAGATAAAATCTGGTATAGCTGAAAAACATAAAAAACAAGGATGATCCTGGAAAATAGCTCTAAATAAAGATAATCCAGGGAAGTGGCTTCGTCTCGGATCTATCTATATGAAAAACTCGGGTTTGTCGTATAGATTTAGATGAGGGATATAACGCCGGATCAGCCACTTCTTCTGGCTTTTTCCGGCGATTTTCCTAATGAAACTTTCCAACTGTTCGTTCACTTATATTTGCTTTGTTCATTTACAGCTCACTTACATTAGAAGTTTATTACATAATGGATTCATCCAGCATCACGGTAAATGGGCCATCGTTTTCCAGGGAAACCTTCATATCAGCACCAAACACGCCGTGCTGGACAACCGGAACAACCTTTGCGGCTTCCTTAAGCATATATTCATAAAGCTCATTTGCCTGATCTGGTGCGCCTGCCTCTATAAAGCTTGGCCGGTTACCTTTCTTGCAATTTGCATACAAGGTAAATTGTGAAACCATCAAAAGCTCACCTTGTACATCGGCCAGGGAAAGGTTTGTTTTGCCATTTTCATCTTCAAAAATACGAAGTCCAAGCATCTTTTTCAGATATTTGTCGGCAATTTCACGGGTATCATTCTGGCCGACACCAACCAGCACAAGAAATCCTTTTCCAATGCTTCCGATGGTTTCGCCATCTACCTTTACGCTGGCATGGTTTACGCGCTGTATTAAAAGTCTCATGTTAATTTCCGTCCTTTTTGCTATTTCGTTTTTGCTGATACTCTTCCACTAATTGTCTGACTTTTTGATAAATTATCATTGAATATTTCTTTATGAATGTCCAGATCGTAATCAGGATTTTCTGGATGGTCTTTAACAAAGTAAGGGTAAATTCCAGCATTGCAGTCCGTCGTGGTATTTCTCTTTTCTTTGGTTCCTCTTCTGGGAAAAGAAGAGGTTCGTGTGTCTCTGGGTCGAGACAGTCAATGTTGGTATACTTCTGCTCTTCGTCCGGCACCTTTTTGTAAATCAGACTGATATGCACCAGTTTATCCAAAGCTGCATAAAGAACTGCAAATACAGGTACGCCGATGATCATACCAGGAATTCCGAAAATGCCGCCACCGATGAGGATAGCTACAATGACCAGAAAACTGGAAAGTCCTGTAGATTCTCCCAGAATCTTCGGGCCAAGGATATTGCCGTCAAACTGCTGGAGGATCAGGATAAATATCGCAAAATAGATTGCCTGTAAAGGATCTACTAATAAAATCAGGAAAATACTTGGAATGGCTCCAAGGTAAGGTCCAAAAAAAGGAATTACATTTGTCACGCCGATGATGACACTGATCAAAAGTGTATACGGCATATTCAAAATACTCATGCCAATATAGCACAAAACCCCAATAATGGCGGAATCCAGGATCTTTCCAGTGAAAAAGCCAATAAATGTTTTATTGGTAAAGCGCATGGAATGAATAATAAAATTAGCATGCTGAGTATTAAAAACAGCATATGTGAGCATTTTCGCCTTGGCGGTAAAGCCCTCTTTATCTGCCATCAGATAAAGGGACACAATGGCTCCGATCAGGAAGTTCTTAAGGAAATTGATCAGCTCAAAAACTCCGGCGGAAATATTTTTTAGCATTTCCTGCATCTGTGGAAGAATATTTTTGGTTAAGTAATCCTGGGCTGTGACAATGGACTGATTTAAGGTATCCAGGGCATCACTGTTCAGATTCCATCTTTCAATAAAAGATTCCAGCCATTTCTGTATGACCTTCACATAAGATGGGAAACTGTAGATCAGGTTCATAACACTTCGGATCAGTTCTGGCAGTACCATCATGATGAGGGCATAAATAAGTGCCAGAAAAAGAAACATGCACAGGATCACGCAGGCCCAGCGGATTGCTTTACGCCCTTTGGAGCCTACTGATATCTGCTTCTTTGCAAGAAGTGGATAAATAATCTTTTTTTCAAAAAAATTTAATATAGGTGTTAGCAAAAACGCAATCACTACACCATAAATGATCGGTGTCAGAATCCCCAGAAATGTTTTAATACCTGTGATCAGGGTCCGCATATGGAAAACACCATAGTAAAAAAGCATACTGGCTGCGATCACAAGAAAGGCTGTGATTCCCCATCGAACATGTTGATTGTCCCAGCGTAATTTCATATTGTAATATTGACCTCCTGAAACATTAGAAGTTATTTGTGATTACCATTTCTTCAATGATTGTATAATAGGATATCGTAACAGGATTTTTGCTCCTGATGTCATATTATTATAACACAGTTTTCCAATACTGTCTTATTAAAAAAATATAAATTGTTATCTTTTATATAAAAAGAGTCCTCTTTATGCTCTACCGAAAATTATATTTCCGAAGTAAAAAGAGGACTCTGTTCATGTTATATACGATTTCTCCTGTCAGACAGAGGGAAATCTGTCTGGTTTCTATGGTTTATTTCTTCAGTTCATCAAAAATATGTACGGTATTGATGATCGCCTGTGCAGCACCTTCGATTCCAAGCACACCACTGTCTACACTGAGACTGTAGCCTGCTGCTGCGCCCCATTTCTTATTGGTGTAGTAATTATAATAGCTTGCACGGCTCTTATCTGTCTTAGTGATCATATCCTTGGCTTCCTTAGGAGTCTTATTGTATTTGCCTGCGATACGTCTGATTCTCCAGTCAAGATCTGCATGGATAAAAACGCTAAAGCAATCTTTATTATCTGCAAGGGCATAATCCGCACAACGGCCCACCATAACGCAAGGTCCCTCTCCTGCCAGCTTCTTGATTGCTTCAAACTGGGCAAGGAAAACCTTATGGTTCATAGGCATGTCTGTAAATCCCGCAGAAGAATAGCCAAAAGAATACGTATCCATTACAAGAGAATACAGGAAGCTGTTTGTGGGCTTCTCATCGTGATTCTCAAATAACTCTTTGCAAATACCGCTGTCATTTGCTGCATGCTCCAGAAGCTCCTTGTCGTAGCATTTGATTCCGAAATATTTCGCTACTTCCTGACCGATCTGTCTGCCGGCACTTCCGTATTCACGTCCGATGGTAATAATTGAACTTGTTGTATTGTTCATATCTGCCACTCCCTTCTGTAATTCCTTAACTGTGAATGGCATTTCACAGAATATTTTGTAACACTATTATACACTACATCAAGGTAAAATGACAACTATTTTCTTAATTTTTCTAACAAATCAAGAAAATATTCTGGCAAAGGAGCGGAAAATTCCATATACTCTCCTGTTCGGGGATGGACAAAGCCAAGTACCATGGCATGGAGAGTCTGTCCTTGCAGATGATAAGGATTCCTGCCAGAACCATAGATTTCATCTCCCAGAAGGGGATGACCAAGGCTTGTCATATGAACACGGATCTGGTGGGTACGGCCAGTCTCCAGACGGCATTCAATATAAGTGGCATTGCCGAAGCGCTCAAGTACTTTATAATGGGTGATAGCATCTTTTCCGTTTTTGTAATTGATCGCCATTTTTTTTCGGTCGATGGGATGGCGTCCAATAGGTCCTTCAACTGTACCCTCATCTTCCTTAAGATTACCGGCTACAATAGCCCGGTAGCGGCGTTTGATTGTATGCTCCTTCAGCTGCTGCGCCAGATCACGGTGGGCTGTGTCATTTTTACACACCAGAAGGGCGCCTGTAGTATCTTTATCGATCCGGTGGACAATTCCAGGACGCATGACACCATTAATTCCAGACAGATTTCCCTGGCAGTGGTACATAATAGCATTTACCAGGGTTCCACTGGTGTGTCCATTGGCAGGATGAACTACCATACCCTTGGGCTTGTTGACGACCAGTACATCCTCATCTTCGTATAAGATATCCAGGGGAATATTTTCTGGCAGAATGTCCGGCTCAGACAGATCCGGAAGGGAAATCTGTACCAGATCCTTTTCCTGTATTTTATAATTTGCTTTTATTGTTTTTCCATTGACAGTAATGCCCTGTTCCTTTAATAATTTCTGAAGGTAGGAACGGGAAAGATTCTCATATTTATCAGAAAGGCAGCGGTCTATACGAACCCCTGCCTCATCAGCGGCTGCTGTAAATTCCAACAGTTCCATATTATGGTATAGCTCCTCTCTATTAGGACACTTTCTTCCCTGGCTTAAGGAAATCAAAATCCTCATCTTTGTAATAGAAAAACAAAAGAAAAACCAGAGCGACAATGCCACATGTTACATAAACATCTGCTACGTTAAAAGTAGGGAAATCAATCAGGGAAAAATAAATAAAATCTACTACATATCCCCGGAAAACACGGTCAATAAAATTGCCCATGGCACCGGAAAATACTACCGCCGCTGTAAAAAGCAGCGGCCGGTAATAAACCGTGGCAGGCGTTTTAAAAAAAAGATACAGGATTGCAGCGAAAAATAGCAGGCAGATCAGTACCAGAAAAAAAACTTTATTCTGGAGAAGCCCGAATGCCATGCCGCGGTTTTCCAGATAGCGGAACACCAGAACCTGGTCGATAAGGGAAACGCCAGAATTACCTTTCAGATATCGGATCGCAAGCCATTTCGTACACTGGTCAAGAAGCACCAGGAAAAATATAAGTGAAATACCCTTTATAGCAGGTGCTTTCAACTGTTTATAAGGGCGATTGGCTGATGTAGTGTTTGGCATAAAAGGTTACCTGCAGATCGCATGAATTCCGGTAAGAAGCTCCTGATCTGTGACGGTTTTGTCAATGAAGCTCTTTCCGAGACCATCCATAAGAATAAATTTAATCTGTCCCTGTTCCATTTTTTTGTCTTTTTTTGTAGCTGCCAGAATATCCTCTGGGGAAAGGCCCTCAACAGATAAAGGCAGATGATAAGCCTCCAGTCCCTGACAGATCTGCTGATATTCGGTATCTGTGAGCAGGCCTCTTTCTCTGGAAATCGCGGCAGCTGCTACAAGACCGATTCCTACACATTGTCCATGAAGAAGTTTAAAATCCATTAATTTCTCTACCGCATGTCCTATGGTGTGTCCAAGGTTAAGAAGGGCACGCTCGCCTTGTTCTTTGGGATCCCGTTCCACAACGCCTGCCTTGATGGCACAGCATCTGCGGATCATAACTGCAAGCATGCCAGGATCCATAGTGCGTATAACCTCGTGATTGGCGCATACAAAGTCGAAAAACTCTTTATCGCAGATCAGACCAGTCTTTAGGATTTCGCCCATTCCACAGCCAAATTCACGCTCTGGAAGGGTCTGCAGCGTACTCATGTTCATATAAACCAGACGGGGCTGATGAAAAGCACCTACCATATTTTTGTACTGTCGGAAATCAACCCCTGTTTTACCGCCTACACTGCTGTCAACCTGAGCCAGAAGTGTAGTGGGGATCTGGATAAAATCAATTCCACGAAGATAAGCAGCGGCACCAAATCCAGACAGATCACCGGTTACTCCGCCGCCAAGGGCAACAACCAGGCTCTTTCTATCCAGGGCATTTTCAATAAGACACTGGAAGAGATCCTGTACCGTGTCCAGATTTTTGTGTGCTTCCCCTGCGGGAAACGTGAACTGACATACACGATCTGTTACTTTTAAAAGCTCTGCCTCGACCTGTTTCGCATAAAGAGGTGCTACTGTGGAATCTGAAACAATACACATGCTTTTTCCTGCAAGTCCTTCGTCTTTAAGAGCCTGTGCAAGGAATGAAAAGTCATTTTCAAAATAAATAGGATAACAGAAATCCCCATCCCGTTTTACAAGTAATTTTTCTTCTGCCATAGTTAAAATTTCTCCCGATATATGATTGATTATACATATTTCCTAAGGTGAACACCCAGGCGTCCTTTCTTCGTCTGCCTGGAAACACCATCATAGATAAAACGTCCTTTTCCCCGGACAGATATAATATCTCCTTCTTTAGGCTCGTATCCATTGGAAGTGATCAGTTTACCATTTACAAATACAAGGCCGTTTTCAATAAAAGATACCATACTGCTCCGTGAAGTCTGGAAAGCAAGTCCGATCAGTGCATCCAGCCGGACAGATGCGCAGGTGCCATTTATGGTTTCAAATTCTGGTTCTGGAATCTCTTCAGCCTGCTCTACCCTGGAAACCAGTACGGTAGTATGCTTCACCCGTACAAGATTTTCTATAAAGAAATCGGACATTTTGTGGAGACAGAAAAACCAGGCTTCTTTATCTTTGATCAGGATATCCCCAACCACACTGCGGTCAACTCCAAGGTTTAAGATTGCCCCAAGATAATCTCTGTGTCCAAGCTCTTCAGAAAAGCGAAGCGCTTTAGGCTCTATTTTGAGACAGTCAATCGGATATTCCCAGGAAAAGCCAAGATCATCTGGATAAAAAGCTGCCATCTGCCGTTCAGCGTGCTCATACCCTCCATACAATTTCACAATAACGCCCAGCTGACGAAGCTTCAGGGTACTAAGCATATTTTGTTCGTTTAAGTTAAGAAAATCCGTAAAGGTGACAATCTCTCTCTGGTAAGAGAGATTTGCCAGCTCCCGGATTCTCTTAAGTAAAAATTCATCCTTATCCATAAAAATTAATATCCAGCCCTTACAGATGGTGTGGCTCCACCAAGAATATTCTGGAGATCACCTGTAATATCAACAGAAGACGGACCAAGTACGAAGATATAACTGGAAATCTTCTGAAGGGAACCATTCAGGGAATAACATGCGCCAGAGGCAAAATCAATAATACGCTGGGCAAGTTCTACATCAATTCCCTCCAGATTCAGGATTACAGTGGCATTATCAAGAAGTGTATCTGCAATTTCACGGGTATCTTCCATGGATGCTGGTTTGATCACACAAACTTCCATTGAAGAAGCCTGATTGGCACGACGACTGCTTCGCATAGGAGTAATCTTGGAAGATGCTGCAGGACGCTGCTTCTCTGCCGGCTGTTTCACTGGTGCCTTGGCAGTGGCCTTCGGTGCTGCTGTATGTACAGGCTCCTCTTCAAAGTCATCATCTTCTGCGGCAGTCTCTTCTTTCTTACGGCCAAATTTCTCGAAGAATTTCTTCTTAGGCTTATCGTCCATCAGGTCATCATCAAGAAAATCACCATCTTCGTCATCATCCATCAGATCTTCATCTAAATAGCTATCTTCGTCATAATCATCATCATTCAGTTTAATAGAGTCCAATAATTTATCAAAAACGCTCATTTTTAATCTCCAATCTTCGTCTTCTTAACATGTGGCGTAATTTCGTTCACCAAAAATTCCGGTGCCCACACGTACCATGGTCGAGCCTTCCTGGACAGCAACCTGATAATCTCCAGTCATGCCCATACTCAAAACACTCATATTAACATTATTAATGTTTTTGGCGCCAATGTCAACACTTAATTTCTTTAATGTGCGAAAAACTTCACGATTTTCTTCTGGATTCTCCACAAATGGGGCAATTGTCATAAGTCCCATTACTTTTATATGGGAAAATGTGCTGATTTCCTGCAAAAGAGGAAGAACTTCATTTATTTTTAATCCGAATTTACTTTCCTCTTCCGCTACATTTACCTCCAGGAGAACCGGCATAATCAGATCCTTTTTTGCGGCTTCCTGTTCAATGGTCTGGGCGAGCCGCAGGGAATCTACAGAGTGGATCATAGCAACTTTATCAATGATGTATTTCACTTTATTTCGCTGCAGATGACCGATCATATGCCACTGGATGTCGGATGGCAGCTGGTCATATTTATCCATGATCTCCTGCACCTTGTTTTCTCCAAAAACACGTGCGCCGGCATCATATGCTTCCTGAAGCATGGATACAGGCTTGGTCTTGCTTACAGCGACCAGGGTAACTTCCCCTGGATCACGTGAAACTGCGGCACAGGCTTTTTCAATATTTGTGTTTACCTGCTGTAAATTTTCAGCTAACATTTATAAGCCTCCTTAAAATTATAAATCTATATTTTTAATAGAGAATATCCTGTTCTTTAACCTGGGAAGAATCTCTTGCAATGCGGTCATACCTGGAAAGTCCGTAGGAGGTACTGCTGGAGATGATCGCATATTCTTCATTCTGATCCAGTATATCAACCTGGCGGAATACGGCATATCCCTGATTGATACAGTAAACACCCTCAAGGGAGTCTGTCTCGCCTACAATAAAACGCTGATTGGAATCATCTTTTATGATAGCGTCTCCCTCTTTAAAAGCACTTTTATCTACATAATAATTGTAGGCTTCATTTTCAGAATCATCAGACTCTGCTTTTACCTGGCCGTAAATCCTGGCATTGATAAAAGTCCTCACATTATTGCCGTCAGAATCCCTGGAAACTTTATTGAAACCTACATTTCCACTCTCTGGATCTGTGGTAGCGTATTCTGCCGGAATCACATAAAAATCTTTGAACTCGATTGCAGACAGTGGAATCTTCAGACCGGTTACAGTGTTTGTAACCAGCTCAATGTCAAGAAAACGGTCAGAGGCATAACGGATCAGGCCGCGGCTGAAATCAATTTTGCCATATTTGGCCCCGTCGATTTTTATAATGGAAAAATCACCACTCTGCGTCATATCATCCTTAAGAAATTTCACACGGATAGTAGATCGTCCCTCCAGCTTGGCTGCCTGTTTATCACTTAAGGGAATGACCAGGCTCCAAAGCTCACTGGTGATATTGGTGTAAATATTATCTCCAGTCTGCACTTTTTCGGCTGTTTTCAGATCTGTTTCGTGATAAGATGTCTGGTCAAAATCCTCTGCTGTAAGATTGTCAATAGTTTTATTTTCATATCCATCCATAGAATACAGAATAATGCCATCATCCTGTGCCTTGCAGATATTCTGGCCGCTGATGGTGACTACCTGGGAATCGGCATTGCCATCAGTGGAAATCCCCTCATACTGGAGAATACTTCCTTCCAGCTGGTTCTTAAAGCTATAAGTATTATTAAACTTACTGGCAGAAAAGCTTTTGGAAAAACTCTGCATGGAATTACGGATCCTGGAAAGCTCTTCCGGGGTCAGAGCGGTAACTGTCTCGGCAATCTTGCCGGAGCTTAATCCATAAACAGCACCACCGGCATTGATCTTGCTTCCCTCTCTTGCATAATAATTCACATAACCGGAGGATTCTGCCTTAAAAACACTTTCCTCCCGCAAGGAGATACCAGTGTATGTCTCGTTTCTGGACAAAGGCCCGGTGGTTACCTGGTAAGATTCAATATGTGTGGATGTAACAAGCAGGACTGCAGTAAAAATCATATATAATAACAATACACCAAAAGCAACGGTGGCAATATTCAGTCCGAATATCTTTTTCAGCTGGACAAAAAGCCCTGCCATTTTGCCAGGTCTGTTTGGTTTCTTCTCGGACAAGCAGCTTCCCCCTTTGTTTTTGAGTCAGGCTCTAAATTTTTCATACCAAACAATTGTACCATTTTTTGGCCTTGAGCACAAGGAAAACAAGAAGAAAAGTCTGTGAACTGTAATTACAGGATACGAACATATTTTCAGAATATTTGTTTGCTTAATTAAGAAAAATATGGTATGATAGAAAAAAGTTGAACGAATTTCGGAGGAGAACTCTTATGACATATGGCAAGATCAGTAAAAAACAGCAGGAAATCTTAGAATACATAAAAAGTGAAATTCTGAACCGTGGTTTTCCACCTGCAGTGAGGGAAATCTGTGAAGCTGTAAATTTAAAGTCCACATCATCTGTACATGCCCATCTGGAAGCTCTGGAGAAGAACGGCTATATCCGTCGTGATGCTACCAAGCCAAGAGCCATTGAGATCATTGACGATAATTTTAATCTGGTGCGCCGGGAGGTGGTTAATGTTCCTCTTGTAGGTACAGTTGCTGCTGGTCAGCCTATCCTGGCGGTAGAGAATGTGGAGGGATATTTTCCTATTCCTTCAGAATTTATGCCGAACGAGCAGAGCTTTATGCTGAAGGTGAAAGGAGACAGCATGATCAATGCCGGAATCTTTGACGGGGATCAGGTTCTTGTGAAGCAGCAGCCTACTGCTTCCAATGGCGACATTGTAGTTGCCCTGGTAGAGGATTCCGCCACGGTTAAGACCTTTTACAAAGAGAAAGGCTATTACCGCCTTCAGCCGGAGAATGACACTATGGATCCAATCATCATTACAGGTGAGATCCAGATCCTTGGCAAGGTATTTGGCGTAATGCGTTTTTATCAGTAATTTTGAATACGAAAAAGCCGTGCAAGCATTGTCTGACCTCTTTGGGGAATTTTGCTTACACGGCTTTTAATCTGCAACAGAGCAAATGCTTCTGTTTGGCAGGTGGAACGCTATCTTTTTTGAACTTTTATTTCTCTAAAAACTCATCCATTTCCAACACTTTTCCATCTCTCCAGATTCTTTCCAGATCATAGAAAAGTCTGTTTTCTTCATCAAATACATGTACGATCACATCGCCGTAGTCCATAAGAATCCAGCTGGAATTACGGTTTCCCTCAATCTGCTTCGCTTCAAAACCTGCGCGTCCAAGCTGTTCTTCGACATTGTCTACGATTGCCTGAACCTGATTGGAATTTGTGCCGCTTGCGATTACGAAATAATCTGCGATCACGGAAACATTATGGATATCGATTACCTTGATATCCTGTCCTTTTTTATCATCAATTGCTTTGCAGGCAATCTGTGCCATCTTTTTTTCTGTGGTTACTGTACTCATTTTCATTTGCTCCTTTCTTTATGGATCAGCACCGGTAAATTATAATTCACCGGTGGACTTCGGAGTATTATTCTGTCAACAGGAACATGAACAGCTGCTAGTTATCCGCAGATACAGGACTACGTTTATTATGCAGCTCTTTATAATAAATATAAGCCTCTTTGGATGTAGGTTCAATATCTTCTGCTGAATCCTCTTCCAGATATTCAAGGGTATCTTTCAGAATTTCATACATACATTCATCCAGGTCTTCAAAAGCAATTTTGCGGATCTGGGGCAGACGGCTTGCTTTGTAGCGCATGGGCTCAATATAATCCGCAATATATATGATCTTTTCAAGAAGGCTCATTTCTTTTCTGCCAGTTGTATGGTAATTGATAGCAGAAAGGATTTCCTGATCCTCAATCCCATATTTTTCATGGGCAATATAGGCTCCTAATCTTGCATGAAGCAGGAATGGATGCTCTCTTTCAAAGTCAGAAACCGGAATATCATGCTCACTGCACATTTTTAATTTCTTTTTATTGGGAATGCACTTTGCACAGTCATGAAGAAGACCCGCTGCCTGTGCATCCTTTACATCATAACCATGAACCATAGCAAGACATGCACTGGTATACATAACTCCCATGGTATGCTGGAAACGATCTTCATCCAGATATTTGGAAAGTTTTTTCTCTATTTTAGCAAAATCATATTCTGCCATGGTCAGATTTCCTTCTTTCTGTAAATTCCATTCTCTTTCATATAAGAGATAACATTATCCGGAATATAGTATTTCAGACTTTTCTCTTCTGTTACCCATTGGCGGATCTGATGACTGGATACGTCAATATTCATTGTGTCCAAAAGAATAAAATGGCCGTGATACTTTACAGAGAGACGCTGTATTTCCCTGTTTAGTTCATCAAAGGAAGCGTGATCGCGCACTGCAACAACAAGCGTACATGCAGCGCAGATACGGGCAGGTTCCCGCCATTCTTCAAAGGTAAACAGCGAATCGGCCCCAATGATAAAATAATAGTCTGTATCCGGATTTTGTTTTCTAAGCTCTTCCAGAGTGCGATAGGTATAGGTATACCCGGTTTCATGCATTTCTGCAAGAGATAGCTCAAAATGGGGATTATCTTCGATCGCCAGCCGTACCATATCTACCCGCTGGTCATCAGAAGCTCTTCCGGTCCGGTTACGCTTATGAGGCGGATTACCGGAAGGCATAAATAATACCTTGTCAAGGTGAAGCTGCTCATAGCTTTGTTCACCCAGGATCAGATGCCCCATATGGATGGGATCAAAGGTTCCCCCCATGATCCCGATTTTTTTATGATTATTTTGGAAGCTCAATTTTTTTCTTCTCTTTTTTGCCTTCACGGTATAATACGATCTTTTTACCGATTACCTGTACTACCTGTGAATGGGTACGCTCTGCAAGAACCTGTGCCATCTCTTTCGGATCTTCCAGACAGTTCTGAAGTACACTGATCTTGATCAGCTCTCTTGCTGCAAGTGCCTCGTCAACAGCTTTGGTGTTCTCTGGTGTAAGACCACCTTTACCAAGCTGGATGATTGCATCCATTTTCATTGCAAGGCTTTTTAAATATGCTCTTTGCTTACTTGTCATAATTTATCTCCTGATTTGCATATAGTGATGTTAAGGGCAAAAGATCTTTTGTCCCTGACTCGATGCCACGGATTGCTTTGCAGCTACGCTGTTTTCACAATCCCTCAAACATGTTATTTGTAATAGTCAAATTCAAATCCATACATGCGGACGGTATCACCTTCCTGGATGCCAGCTGCTTCCAGTTCTTCCAGGATACCACCTTCCTTTAAGAAACGTTGGAAGAAGGCAAATCCCTTCTCAGAATCAAGATTCGTATAGCCCAGCATTTTCTCAATACGTGGTCCTTCTACAACAAATACGGATGGGTCTTCTTCGTCAATTTCCACGGTGAATGGAAGGCTTTCATTTATCAGCATATCCTCTGGGAAAAATTCCTGTTCAAATACGATTGCCTTCTTCGGACAGCTGTCAAGAAGCTCTTTAATATGGAAAAGAAGCTCCCGCACGCCCTGTCCGGTAACGGCTGAAATGGGATATACTTTAATTCCTTTTGGCTCAAATTCTTTCCGAAGTTTATCTACAGGATTCTCCTCACCATCATCAAAAATACAGTCTACTTTATTGGCTGCAATTACCTGTGGACGGCTGGCAATCTCAGGATTGTATTCTTCCAGCTCTTTATTGATCTTGTATATATCATCAATGGGATCTCGACCCTCGGTAGAAGCCGCATCTACAATATGAACCAGAACTCTGGTACGCTCAATATGGCGCAGGAATTCATGACCAAGTCCCACACCCTCAGAAGCTCCCTCAATCAGTCCAGGGATATCTGCAATGATAAAACCGCCATTTTCAGTATCCACAACACCAAGATTGGGGCTTAAGGTTGTGAAATGGTAGTTGGCAATCTTAGGTTTTGCATTTGTGACACGGGAAAGAAAGGTGGATTTACCTACATTAGGAAAACCTACCAGACCTACGTCTGCGATCACCTTCAGCTCCAGGAGAACTTCCAGCTCCTGAAATGGCTGTCCTGGCTGTGCGTACTTTGGAACCTGCATGGTAGGTGTAGCGTAATGCTGATTTCCCTTACCACCGCGTCCTCCGCGCAAAACCACCTGACGGCGGTTATCACCAGACATATCTGCGATTACCTTACGGGACTGTGCGTCCATGATTACGGTACCTTCCGGTACTTTTAATATGATATCGTCGCCGTCGGCTCCGTGGCAGCGTTTTTTGCCGCCCTCCTGGCCATCCTGCGCTTTATATTTTCTTTTGTGGCGGTAGTCTCCGAGGGTATTCTGTCCCTCATCTACCTCAAAAATAACGTCTCCGCCCTTGCCGCCGTCGCCGCCATCCGGACCACCGTCAGGTACATATTTTTCCCTGCGGAAGCTTACATGGCCGTCGCCGCCCTTGCCAGAACGGATTATAATGGTAGCTCTGTCTGCGAACATAAATCTCCTTTACTTTATAAGAAAAGGCTCCAAACCTTTATAGATTTGAAGCCTCTTGCTCAACTAATTACTCTGCCTCTACTGGTACGATAGAAACCTGTTTCTTATCGCGGCCTTTTCTGGTGAATCTTACAACACCATCGGTCAGTGCAAATAATGTATAGTCTTTTCCGCATCCTACGTTCTCGCCTGCATGGATCTTAGTTCCGCGCTGTCTGTAAAGGATGTTGCCGGCTTTAACAAACTGTCCGTCTGCTCTCTTCGCACCTAATCTCTTGGACTCGGAATCACGACCGTTCTTTGTGGAACCAACTCCTTTTTTATGTGCGAATAATTGAAGGTTCATCTTCATCATTGTTGTTACACCTCCTTGACTCTTACTGTCAAATATCGATTGTTATAACTATGCTCAATTTCTGTTAATCCGAGAATCAGGGAATCCATAAGGAGCTTCCCGCGCTCAGTGTTAGGATTTGTTTTAAAGTGGATGGATACATATCCGTCATCTTCGCCGACTTCGATCTGCTCATCTGTAAATTCATCAAGTGAATTCACTGTGGTGATGATCAAAGCGGATACAGCGGCACATACGATATCCTGCCCTTCTTCGGCATAGCCTGCATGTCCTTTGGACAGAAAATCCAGATAAGAGCCATTTCTCTTCTTAACTGTAATATTGATCATAACAGCACCTGATTAAGCGTTGATCTTTTCGATTTTAACTTTGGTGTACTGCTGTCTGTGACCGTTTTTCTTGTGATATCCAGTTTTTCTCTTGTACTTGTAAACGATGACTTTTTTAGCCTTTCCGTTCTCAACTACAGAAGCGGTAACACTGGCATCCTTAACATCTTCTCCAACTTTTAATCCGTCATTGCTAACTGCAATTACGTTATCAAAAGTAACGGTTTCACCAGCTTCAACTCCGAGCTTCTCAACTCTGATTACGTCGCCTTCAGCAACTTTGTACTGTTTACCACCTGTTGCAATAATTGCGTACATTCGTGGCACCTCCTATAGACTTTACTCGCCAAATATGGTGGCCTTCCGGCTCTTAAACCTCTTTGTGCGGCATACTTGATTATAATAACAGGGAGATCTGGTTTCGTCAAGAGGTTTTGGAAAATATTTTGTAAAAAAATCACCAAAAATAAACTGTTTTAACGAACCTTTTTAGGACTTCATTGTTCGGAAAGTGCATTTCCTGATTTTATTTGCTTGATCTCTTCAATGACTGGTCTTCTGACTTTCTTTCGTGTCATCTCCAGAATATGCAGAGGGGTAATATCTATCGCTTTACATTTCACAGGATCTTTTCGCAGGTACTTCTGTAATACATGAAAAAGTTCGTCGTTGTGGTCTGGATTTGACATGTTGATAAAATCAATAAGAATGATTCCAGACAGGTTTCGGAGCCGAAGCTGTCTGGTAATTTCCTTTGTTGCTTCCAGATTGATTTTTCGGTAAGTTTCTTCGGCCTTCTTTTTACCGGTAAACTTGCCGCTGTTTACATCAATAGAAACAAAGGCTTCCGTCTGTTGGATGACGATAAATCCACCACTGTTCAGCCAGATTTTTTCTTTCTGGACTTCTTCCAGTGCACTTTCCAGACGGGTAAGCTTATATAATGGAAGTAATTTATCCTGGTAAAAACGTATTTTTGATTCTTCCCCAGGACTTGTCTCCTTCAGATAATCTGTGATCTGCTGATAAACAGTGGCATCATCTGTGACAATATCTGTAAGGGTCTCGCTGTAAATATCCCTGAGGGCAGTGAGGTAAACTGGTTCTGTTTCATAGAGAAGGCTGAAACAAGTGCGGCTTCTTCCATTAACTGCTACTTTTTCGTATAGGGATTTCAGATAGGAAAGCTCCTGGAGAATTTCTGCTTTTTCTGCCTGTGCGGCATTGGTGCGTACGATAAGTCCATACTCTTTATCTGGGCGGGAAGTCTCTTCTTCAAGCCAGGAAGATAAGGTATGGCGTTCTGTACCGGAAAGCTTGCCGGAAAGTCCGAACTTCTTCTCTCCTGTGGTAAGGACAAGGTATTTGCCGGTAAAATTTAAGTTGGCAGTAAGCGCAGGCAGTTTTCCCTTCATAGCATCACGGTTTACCTGAACCAGGATCTGGTCTCCAGGACGAAGGGGACTGCCTGGTGCTTTGCCGGAAACATATATTACATGTGCTGCTTCCTGGAGGGGAAAATAGCCACGTACGCCAGGCGCAATGAGAACGAAAGCAGCCTGGATGTTGGAGGCAATATTCTCCACCTGTCCAACATAAATATTTCCAAGGATGGATTGCCGGGAAGCTGTTTCCAGACGAAGTTCCATGATCTGCCCTTCCTCTTCTGTTGCACAGACATAGCACTTGTTTCCCGCAAGTTCCATGGTAGTTATGACTAATTTGCTCAAATTAATTCACCTGTTTGTTGAATTTTATTTTTTGCAGCTGTAGGCGCATTTATGCGCAGGACAGCTGTTTTGTTTTATGATACTGGTGCCTGCTATAACAAACATACTAGCGCCTGTTTGAAAAATTATCTTCGCGCTCTGCACGTCCTATTTTGCGGTATATTTTGCGGAAAGCCTTTTTCAAACACGCTCCAGTACAGTCACTGATCAGATGGAGTTAGAAGTAAAGATCATATTGTGCAAGCACGAACCGCTTTGGGATTATTAGAAAACTTCTTCGCCAAGTGATTCCAGAGGTACAAATTTATGTCTTTTCTCATCGCCCAGGTCAGCATACACTTCCAGACGGTGGATCATGCAGGCAAATTCCGGAAGCTCCTGCCCAAGCCATTTGGCAAAGGCATCCATAACAGCATCTGGTTTGGTGTAATTGGCACTGGCAGAGGCAAGGCTTAAAAAAATCTGGTCATCTTCACGTAATTCCATTTTATAAATAAATGGACGGATGTCTACCTGTTTTTCTCCTTTTTTCGTCTCTTTTGTAACAAGAATCTCTGGTTGTTGTAGAAATTCCGGAATCCTGGACTGCCAGCCATCTAAAGGAGCTTTTCCCTGGCGGAACGCTACCAGATAATCGGCAGCTGCAACTAAAGACATTGCTTTGCTTGCTTTCCCATCTTCTACCTGGCGGGCGCTAAGAACACGTACACCTTCTACCATCTGGGAATTAAGGCGCTGGCAGATTTCGTCAGTAGGAAGGGTAACCGTGAGCTCCATATCAAAATATTCTCCAGTGCTGGTGACACCAACACCTAATGGCGCTGCAAAAGACATGATCATATGGGGACTGTAGCCACCGGAAAAAGCGATGGGGAGTTCTGCTCTGCGGATGGCTTTCTGGAAGTAGCGCATGGTATCCAGATGTCCTACGAATTTCATAGGACCTTCTTTTGTAAATTTAATTCTTACCTTCATAACATACGCCTCCTTCATAACGTCTTGCTCCACAGCCTGCGCATTTCTGGCGGCAGTTTGGTGTAACTACTTCACCCTTCGCCTGCTTCCATTCACGGATCAGGAATTCTTTGGTCACGCCTGCATCAATGAAATCCCATGGAAGAATTTCATCGGTGCTTCTTTCACGAAGTGTATAAAATTCAATGTCAATACCAGTTTCTGCAAAAGCTTCTTTCCAGATATCATACTGGAAGCTTTCAGACCAGGCGTCATAAAGAGCGCCCTTTTCATAAGCTTTCAGGATAACCTCGGAAGCACGACGGTCGCCTCTTGCAAGGAAGCCTTCCAGGGTGGTTACATCCGGCTCATGCCAGTTATACTTGATACTCTTCTGGTTCAGCTGAGCGCGGATTTCTTCTTTTACCACTTTTGCCTTGTCAATGAAATCCTGTTCGGTGTACATTGGTGCCCACTGAAATGGGGTAAATGGTTTCGGCACAAAGAAAGATGTGCTGACTACGATCTGGACTTTTCCATGACGCTTTTCCTTCGGAACAGTGTCGTAATATTCCTCAGCGATACGTTCTGCCAGGTGGGCAATTCCTTTCATATCTTCTGTGGTTTCAGTCGGGAGACCAAGCATAAAGTAAAGCTTTACACGGTTCCAGCCACCGATGAAGGCTTCTTTTGCGCCATGGAGAATTACCTCTTCTGTCAGTCCTTTATTAATTACATCACGAAGTCTCTGGGAACCGGCTTCCGGGGCAAAGGTAAGGCTGCTTTTCTTAATATCCTGTACTTTGCTCATAACGTCCAGAGCAAAGGCATCAATACGAAGAGATGGCAGGGAGATATTTACTCCTGCGGATTTAAACTCATCGATCAGGAAATTTACCAGTTCCTCCAGGTGGGTATAATCGCTGGAGCTTAGGGAACTGAGGGAAATTTCCTCATGACCGGAGTTCTTCAGCATAGCTCTTGCAGATTCCTTCAGTTCTTCTATATTACGCTCACGAAGAGGTCTGTAGATCATGCCTGCCTGACAGAAACGACAGCCACGGATACAGCCGCGCTGGATTTCCAGTGTGACACGGTCCTGGGTAGCTTTGATAAATGGAACGACAGGTTTCTCAATCGGGCAATAGCCTTTATCCATGTCTACGATCAGCTGCTTCTGGACTTTCGCCGGGACACCTGGACGATTCGGGGCAAAGGATGCGATTGTGCCATCTTCTTTATAGGTGACATCATAAAATGCAGGAACATAAATTCCCGGAATCTGTGCCGCCTTCAAAAGGAAGTCCTCTCTGCTGCCGCCTGCTGCCTTATTAGCCTTATAAGCGTCGAAAAGGGCATCATAGACAGTTTCACCCTCACCGATATAAAACAGGTCAAAAAAGGCGGCCAGAGGCTCCGGATTGTATGCACAGGCGCCGCCGCCGATCACGATTGGACAGTCGCCGTTGCGGTCTGCTGCCTTTAATGGAATCTGGGAAAGCTCCAGAGTCTGCAGTACATTGGTGTAACACATTTCATAACCAAGGGTAATGCAGAGAAAATCAAAATCTTTCACAGGATCCTGGGACTCCAGGGCAAACAGGGGGATGTGCTGCTCGCGCATAATCTTGTCCAGGTCAAGCCATGGGGAATAGACACGCTCACACCAGACATCGGGACGTTTGTTGAACATATTATATAGAAGCATCATGCCAAGGTTGGACATGCCGATCTCGTAGACATCCGGAAAACAAAACGCCACACGGACATCTATCCCCTCTAAATTTTTCATCACAGAGTTGACCTCCCCGCCGATATAGCGGGCTGCTTTGTCAACACTGAGTAATATTTCGTCACTAAGTGCTAATTTTCTCATTATATTCCTTTCGCAAATTGTCAATATTTGCCAAAACAACTTCTTGCTGTTGGCATCAGACAAATTTCTTTTTTTCTGAATAAACGTAAAAAATGATGCGCATTTTTCGCGTTGTTTTGACTCAAAAAGTGAAGCATGTTCACTTTTGTTTCTATAGTGGTGTATGCCGTTAATTATCCTATTATAATACAGGTTATTTCATAAATTCAAGAGAAATCGTAGTTTTCTGGAAGCTTTTCTAAAAGCGTTTCAAAAGAATCAATTGCAAAATTGCATTCTATTTTCTAATACAGATTTTTCTTTCAAGAATTGGATGCGTAAGATCTTGTATTTTTGAAAAATTAATAAAAAATAGAATCCTGGTAAAAAATCAGACATATGAGATATGTAAGAGTTATGAAGGAGAGATTTCTCGATAGTTCTAATAGCTTTTGTTAGTTCCCAAGGAATCCAGACTACTCATAACAGATAAAAAACAGCTTGTGATACTGTTTTTAGTTGCAAATGGTGATAGAGCATATTGTGTTTCGTATATTAGAAGCTGAAACAGTGATTTATTGGTATAAAAACTGGACTCTAAAGAAAATATGAGAGCTATCGGGAATATCGCGATAGCTCTCATATTGGATTCATAGATTTTAAACAACTACACTCTTAACCTTTTACACTTCCAGCCGTCAAGCCCTCAATGAAAAACCTTTGACAAGAAATAAAAACGATAAGTATTGGAATTAAACTTAATACGGAAAGTGCAAAAACATATCCCCATTGGGTGAACTGATGCTGGCCAAAAAATCCAGAAATTGCAATCGGTAATGTTCTTTTCAAATCATCATTAATAACTGTATTGGCCCATGGAAACTCTTCCCATGCAGTAAGGAAGTTAAAAATAGAAACAGATGCAATTCCTGGTTTTGCCAGAGGTAAAATAATGCGGAAGAAAACAGTAAATACGCTTCCGCCGTCAATATATGTTGCTTCATCCAATTCTTTTGGAATATTTTCTACAAATCCCTTTATCATAAAGGTGGAATAGGGAATGACCCACGCAACATAGAAGGGAATTAATCCGCTTAATTTATTAATAACTTTTAATTTAACAGCTAACTCATACTGTGGTACGATCAAAGTAGTTCCAGGTATAATCATTGTCAACATAATAAATGTGAATAAAAACCTTCGCCCTGGAAACTTAAATCTGGCAATACAAAATGCCATTGCAGCAGCTACAATCGCAGCTATAGCAACTGTTACAGTAGATACGAAAATACTGTTAATGAAATTATTTATAAATTTTTTTTGATGTAGGATATACTGAAAATTCTCCAGAGTAATTTCTTTAATTTTTGGAAAAAACTTAGGTGGATATTCGTATAAAGCACCATTGGGTTTTAGTGCAGTGCTTAACATGTAAATCATTGGAAGAATTACCACAATAAGACCCAGAGTGAGGATTATGTATATAATTCCTTTGTGAATTATTTTTTTTGATACTTTCAATTCCCAAACCTCCTCTAATCAAGTTTACTATGATCCATCATCCTAAACTGCACTACTGCCAATATACCCAATACTACTGCAATAATAAAGGAAAGAGCTGCAGAATAACCAAATTCACCAGTACTAAATGCTTTATAATACATCCAAGTCAGTACACTTTCTGTTTTATGACCGGGATTTCCATCGGTAATCATCTTTATTGATGTAAATACATTGAATCCGCCAATTGTAAGCATTACCAATGCAAACAAAATCGTTCCCCTTATCGATGGAATTGTTACATAGAAAAATTTCGCAATCGTTCCAGCTCCATCTAATGATGCAGATTCATATAAATCTTTTGGAACCGTTTGTAATGCAGCTAAAAAAACGACCATATTCCATCCGATTCCCTTCCAGGTTCCCAACATCATTGCAACACTCATGCCGCCCCAACGACTGTCTAACCAATGAACATTTGTACTTGTTAAATGTATTACATTAGTAAGAAAATAGTTTAAAAGCCCTTCTGTATTAAAAACATATTTGAATACTAATGAAGCAATTACCCACGAGGTAATAACGGGAAGATAATATGCCACTCTATAACCAATAGAAAATTTATTAATATTGTTTATAAGCATAGCAATCAGTAATCCAAGTATCATCTGAGCAGGTACTGTTATTAATGTATACACAATGGAGTTGGTAAATGCCAAGTGAAAATATGGGTCAGCTAATACTTCTTTATAATTGCCAAATCCTATAAATTTCTGATCGAACATAGAACCAAAATCCCATTGAAAAAAGCTTGTAATAAACAATTTTACGATTGGGTAAATGGTAAAAAAACCAAAAATTAAGATACCTGGAAGGAGAAGAAGTCCAATTTGGATATTTTGGCTTTTCTTTGTTTTCATAATATTCCTCCCGTAAATTTTTTTTTAACTTCTTGTTTTTTATTATCCAGCCAGGGTCAAAGAGTTCTTTGGCCCTGACTAAAGGTAACAACTATACAGAAGCCTGTTTTTGATATTATTCTGCTAACAAAGCATCTACTTTTTCTGCAAGTTCATCCATTGCGTCCTTTGCAGTTTTTTCATCATTCATAACAGCACTTACAGCAGTTGCAAGTTCACTGTCTATCTCAGACCAACAAGCCACTGTAGGTCTGGATTCTGCTGATTTAATAGCTTCGATAAATGGTGCAAAATCTGCATTCTTTACAGTATCGCTTTCCAGAGTTGCTTTATTAACTGGAATCTGGCTGCATTTTGCCATTTCTTCCTGAGCAAATTCACCTGTCATAAACTTCATAAATTTCCATGCAGCATCTTTATTGGCTGTATTAAACATAGAAATATCTTCACCGCCAAGAACAGAGTGAGAACCGCCTTCACCTTCTGGCATTGGAGCAGTTGCATATTCAAAGTCTGGATATGAGCCTTCCATTTCAGAAATTTTCCAAGGACCATCCATAATCATCGCATATCTTCCGGTTCCAAAACCATCTGTCATTGGAATATCTCCGCTGTTCCAGCCAGTGATTGCCCCTTCTTTATACAAATCAGCAAGAGTCTGTATTGCATTCACCGTTGCTTCACTATTTAAGTATCCGGTTGCCTGCGTCTGATCTTCATTCGTTATGGAACCACCCATGCTCCAGATAAACGGGCACAAATTCCAACCGGCTAACGCGGGTTCGTCATATCCCCAGATCTGCTGTCCATTTTCATTTTCACCAGACATTTTTTTGCAATCTTCTATAAATTCATCCATTGTAGTTGGTGCAGAAATTCCCGCATCTTCAAATGCCTTTACATTATAGAAAAGAATTTTCGTGTTTGTATTTAATGCAAGACCATAAGTATCCTGACCAATCTGTGCAGTGCTCATTGCACTTTCCAATAAACTGTCTGCGACTTCCTGATAATCATCCATTTCCTGATTTAAAGGTACTAAAATTCCCATTTTTTCAAATTCAGGAACCCAGGCACTATCTAAACGTGCTACATCAGGAAGAGTCTCAGATTTTGCGCTGATCAAAATTTTATCATGAAGATCTGCCCATTCGTGAGAAACTGCATTTACTTTAATATCTGGATTTTCCTTTTCAAACTCGGGTATTAATACGTTATTTAATGTTTCATTTTCGGCAGATTGTTCGCTATAGTGGTGCCAGAAATTAATAGTAACTTCTTCTGCATAGCAAGGGATTGCACACAATGCGGTTGCGCATGCTGCTGTTGATAAAATTGCTAATAACTTATTGCTTTTTCTCATTTTCTGTTCCTCCTATTTTTAAAACTATAGCATCAAAAGTTGTCAAGGATATTCTCATTTTGCCCTGGCAAAAAATCATATCTTGGTTTAGATAGGCTTCGTTTGCCAGAGGTTCTGCCTGATAAATTTTTCCAGTCAAAAGATCCTCATATTTAGCAATCTTTAAAACTGGTAACATGACTTCCCGCTCTTCTTCTGCTCCATTAAGCAGAACATAAATCTGTTGATTTTTAAACTGACAAACATATCCATATACCATTTTTTCGCAAATCAGTGGAATAACGTTTCCTTTTCTCAGACAGGAATTCATTTTCCTGATACAAATTACCTTTTTATAAAAATTTAGTAATTCGGTATCTTGTTTTATAGGATCCCACTCCATACATTTTCTGCAATCTGGATCATTGTCCCCATTTAACCCAATCTCGTCTCCATAGTAAATACTCGGTGAACCAGGAAAACACAACTGGAATAATACGGCCAATTTTAATTTTTTAATATCACCTTTGCAATTCCATAAAAATCTTTCCGTATCGTGGGTATCTAGTGGCTGAAAGAGTACTTCCCTTATTTCTTCTGGATAATGAGAACGCATTTGGCAAATTCTATGGTTAAACATTTTTGCATCAATGCATCCCTTGGCAAGAAAATCTCTTACACTATCCCTAAAAGTATAGTTCATAATACTGTCTACAGATTTTTCATCCAATAATGAAAAACCGTCTCCCCATGTTTCTCCTAGAAGAAGGCAATTTGGATACATAGATTTAATCTTGTATCTAGTTGCTGCCCATAAGGAAGGATCAATTTCATCCGCTACATCTAAACGCCATCCATCTATATGATATTCTTTTAACCAAAACATCATTACGTTAAGAATATAAGACTGTACATCTGGGTTTGCGGTGTTTAACTTGGGCATAAACCCGTAGTTTCCTACACATTCGTATACAGCATTTGTTTCGGAAATCACTACAGGAAATTTTTTTATATAAAACCAATTGCAATATTGCGATAATTCCTGCTTTTCAAGCACATCTTGAAATGCTGAAAAATGGACACCACAGTGATTAAACACTCCATCCAGAATGATTTTTATTCCATATTTATGGCATTTTATAACCAATTCGTTAAATTTTTCTTTGGTTCCAAAAGAAGGATCAATCTCAAAATAATTGGTTGTTGCGTACTTATGATTGAAATCTCCTTTGAATATAGGGTTCAGGTAAAGACACTCAACTCCAAGCTCTTTTAAGTATTCAAGATTTTTAATAATTCCTTCTAAATCACCGCCCATGTAATTTTCCCGGTTAGGAACAGTTCCCCATTTCTGACATTCTGTTGGATTGATAGTGGAATCTCCATTTGCAAAACGCTCTGGAAAGATTTGGTAATAAATAATTCCCTTTGCCCATTCCGGAACACTTAGAATATTTGTATCGTTTGCGTAGAGAAACTCGAAAAAACCATCGCCAGGTTCTGATTTACTGATTTCCCATGCGTTCAGAAAACACACTTTTCCGTTTTTGTCAGTCAGTTTAAAATAGTATTTTAAATATTTTAAAGTATCTTTTGTAACAACTCTGGTTGTAAAATGATCTCTTACACCATCTCTTATGACACGTTCCATAAGGTAATGATTGATTTTCTCAGGCGTTGTTCTTGAAAAAATCAATAATTCGCAAGTTTTGATATCGCCTGCAGCGGTGTGTATCGTTACTACCAATTCTTTTCTGCTGGCAAGATACACATCTGGATAGCCTGCATGATGTTGTACTGCCGGTATGTTCATATTCGCTCCAATCTTACATTGGTTTTGATATCTGCAAGACTTTTATTCTTTCTGCGTTGAAATCCTTGCAATTAACTCAATAGGAATCAGATTTTCTTTCTGCAAAAAATTCTGATCTCTTATTTTGTTTATCAAAACCTCCGCAGCCATTTCCCCTAGCTTATAGGTATCAATATCCACTACCGTAAGTGGCGGATCCATATACTCAGCAAAAGGATAATTATCAAAAGTTACAATTCCAATTTCTGTCGGTACGCACTTTCCGATTCTTTTTAATGCTCGCAGAACATGAAAAGCAATTACATTATTAGAGCATAAGAATGCATCTATGTTGTCATGCTCTACAGATTGTATAATTTTCTTTTCCAGTTCTTTGTCATTTTCTTTCTTAAGGATAATGTGGGTATCTTTTTGTCCCAGAGCATTTTCATAGCCCTGGATTCTTCTTTTGGTAAACATTGCTTCGAGATTATCTGCTACATAAGCTATTTTTTTGTATCCAGATTTTTTTAAATGTTCTACCGCCTTTATGCTTCCCATTAAATTGTCCATATCTACCCAATTCATTGATTCCTTTTTCTCTGATGTTTCTCCCATCACCACCCATGGGATTTTTTCATTTTTTAGTGCGGTCAAAATGTTTTGATTTAAGTTTGAAGCAGTAAGAATTAATCCATCAACCTTATGACCAAAAATAAGATCGCAGGCAGGAGAACTTTTTTCTTCTACATCATTTGTAATCAAAAGGCTATATCCATTTCTCTGTGCTACTTTTTCCATTGCGTAGACACTTCGTGTAAAAAAGGTATTGGCAAATGCATTTTCATTATCGGCATCTACGATCAATCCTATTGTAAGCGATTTTCCCTTAGCAAGGTTTCTTGCAAGGCTGTTTGGATGATAATTCAGCTCTTTCATTGCCTGATAGACTTTATTCTTCATTTCGTCTGAAATCGGTGCTGTTCCGTTAATTACTCTTGATACTGTAGATTGAGAAACTCCCACTTTTTTGGCTATATCGTTTAATGTTGCTCCCATCTGCTTCCTCCTGTAAGACTATTTTAATGATTTTTAATGGTTATACGGCATTACCAAGTATCATTATTATACCCTTATAAGCGGTTTTATGCAAGCGGTTGCATTATGTGGCAAAAAAATTTTTCTATATTTTCCTCCTTTCATTTTCATTAATGCAAGCGCTTGCATTAACTATGCTTTATTAATACCACCTATTGTGACAAATGTCAATTCAATTTTTAAAATTATTGATAATTTGTGCATTATCAATAAAATAGAGCCAGTTACTTTGTTACTTCTTTTTATTGAACTGCTCATAGATCCGTATTAATCTTCTGTTTAAAAGTATTATTACTTTAATATTTTCCGAATCTGTCTTTCTGTTGCAATAGGATAAATCTCGCGCATATGCTGTACGATCTGTTTCCAGGAATCCTGTGGATCATCCTGATAGCGGGACGCAATGTGATCGTATCCGTAAATGTGCTCTGGGGAAGAATATACGGCCACATCCCAGCCATATTCTTTCCCATTTTTATTTACACGTTTTCGAAAATCACAGTTGCAGAGGTAAGTCTGCATCATAAGACTGGTAACTGCTCCGTCAAATCCCTTTTCACCATCTTTGCCAAAACCGGCTTGTACTTTTAACAGATTGGAGAAAATCTCTGAATCCTGATTTTCTTCCATGAAAAAATCCATGATCTTTTTATGTTTGTACGGGGCTTTTTCATCCTCGAACAAAGCATCAAAATCATATCCGTCCCTGCGATAGTTTGCAAATACAGGAAACCATTTTCTGGAGATAAATCCAGCCTTTTTCGCAAAAAATTTACCATAAATGATGTCATGTTTTCTTGCAATAATTGCCCGCCACATCCATGGATCTTTTTCTGGATCATCACTCCACCAAAATTCCGGAACAGTTCTTTCTTCCAAAGAAAAGCCCGGAATATCATTTTTGAAAAGTGGCAGAAATCCAACTTCATTGATATATGCAATTGCTTCGTCTACTGTATGAATACATTCTGGATCATCCCATTCGACACCATAGATGATCCATTCACCTGATACGTTTCCCATAAATTTCTCCTATATAGAATATCTGTTCGAACTTTAATTGCTGCATAATTATGTCTTTGGTAATAAAAGGTCACGTTGCATTCCGAACGTTCATTATAATCCGACCAAGATCATATTAAGAACTTATTTTTTTAAATGATAAAAAGGTGCATAAAACAGTTACGTCTTATACACCTTTACTATAAAATCTTATGTTACACAAGTGTCTGTCCCATTGCCGATGCAATTTCCTTTAACTTATCGATGGCATAGCCTGTATATTTTGAAATCTTATCGGCAGGTTCCTTTTCCTCGATCATCATTTGGGCCAGGGACATTTTTTCTTTTTCAACTCCCTGTTTCATTCCTTGCTCAATTCCCTGGTCTACAAGAGCTCTACTTAGATTACACATGTCTCTCACCTCACTTTCAAATTCTTCTGTCATGGCAATATCAAAATCTTCATGTAACCGCTTCTTTTTCTCTTCTGGTGTGGCTGACGTTGAAAACAGGACATTTAGCAGATCAAGAATCTCCAGCTCGCTCTCTTTATCTGCATCTCCAAGATTTACGATAACCACTTCCATCAGATCATAGCTTTGAGGATCTGTATAGGACTTTCCAAGTATTGTATCCTGAATTGTGTGATATTTGAAAATACCATTTTTACGTTTTTTAGCTGGGTCTGGACAGATCCAGATGGAATAAGCTTTCTGAATCTTTTCGTAATGTTCATCTGTAAATACGGTTCCATACTGTTCTGATATCATCCTTGCACAATAATAAAAACCTCTGGTTACAAGTGGATATCCTGGAGTATCATTCAACTGGATTTCCAGATTGATAATAAGCTGTATAGGTTCAATGTTTCCAGGAAGATAGGCTTTAAAACGGATGTCATAATATACAGTTTGATCTTTGACGGCGTTCGCTTCTGAATTCAAACCTTCGATTCTTTCGTCTCCGTTTAGCTTCTCATCACGGTCCAGCTGATCCTGGTGGACAGCACGTTTAGAAATTTCCACATCATCTTTCAGGCAGTTATCACAAATAAATTTCACGCTATATTGAGAAAATTCTTTTGTACAGGATTTCAAGATCCATGCTATGATTGCCTTGTAAGTCAATATTTTTTTCGCACATTCATCATATTTCGCACGGTCTGATATAAGGTCAATGGTCTGTGCCAGATTTGTCTGACGTACTATAATACCCACCTCCTGTATAATTGGTTAACTGATAACATTCTTTAATTTTATATTACCATAAAGAAAAAATGGGAGCAATATATTTTTATATAAGTTTATGCCACATACAGTTAAATAAACCATGTAACACAATATGTCATTCCATAACACTATAAGGAAAATACCAGCAATAGCCGTCTGGAAAGCGAACTGTAACTACAATAAGTATTATTAGATAACTGACAGATTGCATAAAAACCTGTCTTTTACAGAAATATCAAATTTTGTCATATTTTTGATTGGAATTAAAAGCATGGATTTCTGAAGTGTAATTAGAAAACAGACGGCAAAAATGCCCTGAAATTGAAAAGAAATATGCTTTGTATCTATCTTAGCATTCTTCCTTTTCATTTTCAAGGCATTCTAAAAATTTAATTTTATTTTTATAAGTATTTGATTTTATGGACATTCCTGAAACGTATTCAAAAAAATCGTTTCAACAATCAGACACTGGTACAGCCTGTCCTTACTCCCCTATTTCATATATTGTAAAAAACATACTCTCATAATTATCCCCCTCTTCAACAGCCATATATTTAAAATCATCAGATGCCTCTACTATATAACCAAGAAAACACCTTTCTCTCTCCAGTAGAGTATTTCCATGCCAGTCTATTACACAAAAATTTCCATCTTCGTCTGTTGTCTCCCAAACCCTACCATCTGAATCTCGCTGGGATGAACGGACTAAAGATGCATAATCTGTCATCCCTGTGGTTTTTGTCCCATCTGCTGCCACTAAAGTGTAGGTTCCATCCTTTTCCCGATAGGAAAATCCGAGACTTGAATACACTTTGACGCCTTCATTTTCCCCGTCAGCCTCTGGATAATTTGCAGAATAGATGGTGGGTTCTACCGTCACTGTACCGTCTTTTCTTACATAGCCACATTTTCCATCTTTTTCAACATAAAAGTAACCCAGATTGTCTCCACCATGGCTAAAGTCATACTCGTAACCCAGATTGTCTCCACCATAGATAAAGTCATACTCCATTGGTATAATCAGATTGTTTTCTTTATCCACCACTCCGCATACATACGGTTCTTCTGCGGATTTAGTAACACAGACATAATCAGATTTGTCATATCCACTTGCTACCTTATACCCTTGTTCTCGCAATGTTCGGATTCTTTCAAAGGTTCCATCTACTTTTAATAGCACTTCTATCTCTTCGGATACCTCCTCCGGATTTCCTATACACAGACTCTCCAGGGCCGCCTTCAATTCATACATGGTTGTATTCCCTGTAGCTACAATATTAAAATCCAGGTCATATGCAGAAAGTTCTTTTTTCCCTTCATTTTCTATATAAAAATACGCACCATTACTATTTCCAAGTTTCTGCTCGCTTGTCAAGGCTGCTGAAATACACTGATCTCCATTTATGCTATAAAGCGTAGCCGTATCATAATCATAATTATAATTGTACCTATTTTGGGCTTCATCCTCAAAGCTTCCTCCCTTAAAACCAATCATCCAATATTCATTACTTACATTTACATAGTCATATTCAAATGGAACGATTACCTCTCCATTTGTTGACAGGATTCCCCATAATGACGTATCCGTTTTCTTGGCAATTACTTTGTCACCGTACATATGCATTTCAGAATATTTCAGGCCTGTAATTGTGGTTCCATCCATATTTACCAGTTCATAATTATCATAAGAACCTAATAACAAGGGGTTCGGATTGCCTATACCAAGTACATACCCTGCTGAAGTTTCGAATTCTGACAGTTTCGTAAGCGTCAAATCTCCTGTAAAAATCTCATCTCCAGATTCTGCATCCGAGTTACCTTCACTTGCATCCAGCCCTTTTATGGTAGTAACTTCTGTCTTCAATTTATACTGTGCTTTCAGTGACACGTTTTCTTTTGGCATGGAAAAGGTGAGTTCTGCGGATTTCTGGTCTTCTTCGGATAGTTCTATTCCATCTGTAAGCCATCTGGAAAACTCCACATTTTCCTCGTTTGGCGCGTCTGCCACTACTGTTACGTGGTTTCCTTTGTGGTAAATACCGCCATTGTCTCCTTTTTCTGTGCCATTTTCTACGGTCACTTCGTAGGTTTTGGAATACTCCATTCCATAGTGTACTGCGAACCCACCAATTCCAAGGGCAAGAACCAGACCTGCTACCAGAACCATTTTCTTTTTCTTGCCGGTACCGGCTGGGGATGAGTTTTCTGATTTTGAAACTGTGTCTTTGCAGGCGCCTTTCGAAATTGTTTCATTAGCCTTGCCACGTCCTGTCTCCTGCGAACCATTTTCCTGCATTTTGGGACTCACCGGCATATCCGGAATTTCCCGCGTGGTCCGTCCCAGCTTCTGCAGCACATTATACAGCTCATGCATAGACTCATACCGGTTCTCCGGCAGATACTCGCAGGCTTTTAAAATAACAGCCTGAAATTCCCGGCTTCCATTTGCAGGAGCTGGCAATGGAGTTCCTTGTATACGCTTCATCAGGGCTGTTTCCCGGTCACTGAAGCTGATTTTCTGGTCTACAGGCGGGTAAAAAGGCAGACGATTGTTGTTCATCAGGCGGTAAAGTACGATTCCCAGGGAATAAATGTCAATCTGGTCATTGTACGTTTTTCCAAGGTATACCTCCGGTGCCATGTAGCTCTCGGTTCCCTTTTTGGAAAGGCCGCCTGTAGTCTTTTCGATAGTTCGGGCTATGCCGAAATCTCCCAGCTTGAAGCGCCCCATCTGGTCTACGAAAATGTTTTCCGGTTTTACATCACGATGCACCAGGCCACTGTCTGTGGCATAGGCCAGGGCACTGCTGATCTCACAGCCCAGGCGCAGGGCAGTTGGCTCATCCATGGGGTGATTCAGCAGCCATTTGGAAAGGGGCGTGAGCAGCTCCATTTTGATCAGAATGTCCCAGCCCACTTCCACCTCATGTTCCATCACACAGTGATCCTCATAACCCACAATATTGGGATGGTCCTTCAAAGAGATCATAATTTTGATCTCCCTTAAAATTTCATCTACAAACTCCCGAAAATACTGTGTCACAGACACTTCATCCATTCCCTCACTCATCACTTCATGTACATCGGACATGGATTTGGGAATGCGGATCACCTTCAGCGCTGCTTTGGCAGAAATCGTGTGATCGTTCTTTTCGATTTCATAAACCCTTCCTGTGGCGCCTTCGCCCAGTTCTCTGGTGATGATCCAATCGTTAAAGACAGAATCTCCTATTGTATAATTCATATGTTTCCCCTCCACTATCATTTCCGGAAATTATATTGGTCTGTTTAACACAAATGGATCATATGGCTCTTCTGGGTTCCCCCAAAACAAAATTTTTCTATTTTTTGATAACATTAAATATTGTGTATCTATTCCATCTGTATCCTTATAAACCACATTTCCATGCCAGTCAATCAGGCTCTCACTGCCGTCATCATTAGTTATCTTCCATAAGGAAATATCTGTATAAGTCCAACCGTGAGTTATCTCTAACATCTGTGGTTCTTTTGTAAATCCAGATGTAATTGTTCCATCTGCCGCTACCAACGTATACGTACCATCTGCTTCTGTATAGACAAATCCCAGTTCCGCAACTGACACTACCTGCTCGCCAACATAATCAGGTTCAAAAAAAGGGAAAATATATGTATCTGGCTCTACTGTTACTTGGCCATCTTTTCTTATAAAGCCAGCTTTTCGATCCTTTACTACCATAATATAATCTGAATAAAAACCATTTGTATCGTTTAGCCCTAAACCAGAAAATCTATTGTCATACTCTATAGGAACAATTAATTCACCGTTTTTATCTGCTACCCCCCATTGTGACGAGCCATTTCCTGTTAAAGATCTGACCTCAACATAATCTGTAAATCCATCATTAAATTCTCCAGGAGCATATCCATTCTCTATCATCGTTTTCCATCGTGTTAACACAGAACTTTTTGACATCACCCTTGCGGCATTTTCTGTGATTTTATAGTTCCCTTCGCTGTTTTCTCTGTCATTTTCATCATAGCCGGATAGCAATCCTGTCATCTCTTCTTCGTCAACGGCATCCACAATATTAAAATCTTTATCATATAGAATAAATTTTTTTGTTTTTAGATTCAGCATGAACAGTTCATCTTCATCAAATCCACCCTTTTTTCCCAGCTCGTCTTCTGAAAATACTGCTGACGTACAAGTATCTCCATCAATATTATAAACTGTAAAGTTACCTGATCCTCTGGCCACGATCCACGATCCATCTACATTGATTCCTTCATGTTCAAATGGAATTACTACCTCCCCATTCATTGACAATACACCCCATAATTCTGTATCCATGTCTTGTGCCACTATCCAGCCGTCATCAACCTCCATCCACCTATACGCCTCTTCTGTAAGTGGTCCCCTGTTCACATCCACCAGTTGGTAGCCTTCACTTCCACATCCGATATATGTGGTAGCTATACACGGCTCTATTATTTGATATCCCTGCCAGACATCAGAAGGATTTTCAGCCGGAGTAAGCGCAATATCCCCACTAATAACCTTATCCTCATCTTCTCCCATATAATTAATACCGCTTACATCTGCCCCTTTTATGGTGGTGACTTCTGTTTTTAATTTATACTGTGCTTTCAGGGACACATTTTCTTTTGGCATGGTAAAAGTAAGTTCTGCGGTTTTCTGATCTTCTTCGGATAAATCAATTCCTTCTGCAATCCATCTGGAAAACTCTACATTTTCTTCTTCTGGTGCGTCTGCCACTACGGTAACGTGGCTCCATCTATGGTGGGTACCGTCACTATCGCCTTTTTCGGAGCCGCTTTCTATGGTCACTTCATAAGTTTTGGAGTATTCCATTCCGTAAAAAACGGCTGCACCGCCAATTCCAGCCGCAAGAAGTAAACCTGCTGCTGTCAGGGCGATTCTCTTTCCCTTTCCAGCGCCGGATGTAGTGTGCTTATTTGAGGTGGCAATCGCAGCCGGTTGGTTTTCTGCAACGTAAGACTTGTTTCCCGTACCCTGCATTCCGGAGTTCTTCTGCCAGGTAGCTTCGCTTCCATTTGCTGCCCCAGCCCCAGTCTTTGATCCGGTCAGATTCGCCCCATCCCCAGACTCTGAACCCGTCAGATTCCTGGTCAGGCTCATACCGCTTCGCTCCCCGGCCTGCGGGCTCCATTCTGGCATCTTGGGAATCTCTCTCGGCGTCTTTCCCAGCTTCTGCAGCACATTGTACACCTCATGCATGGACTCATACCGGTTCTCCGGCAGGTATTCACAAGCCTTCAAAATAATTTCCTGGAACTCCCTGCTTCCATTTGCCGGAGCTGGGATAGGTATTCCCTGCATCCGCTTTGACAGCGCATTTTCCCTGTCTGTGAAGCTGATTTTTTCCGGAAACGGAGGATAAAAAGGCAGACGATTGTTATTCATCAGGCGATAAAGCACGATGCCAAGAGAATAAATATCAATCTGCTCATTGTAGTTTTTTCCAAGATACACCTCTGGCGCCATGTAGCTTTCTGTTCCCTTTTTGGAAAGGCCGCCTGTGGTCTTTTCGATGGTCCGGGCAATGCCGAAATCCCCCAGCTTAAACCGTCCCATGTGATCCACAAAAATATTTTCCAGCTTTACATCCCGGTGAACCAGACCACTGTCCATTGCATACGCCAGCGCACTGCTGATCTCGCAGCCAAGGCGGAGCACCGTCTCCTCATCCAAAGGATGGTTATACTGCCAGTCTGCCAGCGGGGTAAGCAGCTCCATCTTTATCAGAATGTCCCAGCCTACACCATCCCCATGGGAAAGGACACAGTGGTCCTCATATGCCACAATATTGGGATGATCCTTCAAAGAGACCATGATCCGGATCTCCCGGAGGATTTCGTCTACAAACTCACGAAAATACTGGGTTACGGACACTTCATCCATTCCCTCATTCATCACTGTCCGCACGTCTGAAGCAGACTTTGGGATGCGGATGATCTTCAGGGCAGCTTTTGCCGAAACCATCGCATCGTTTTTCTTTATCTCAAATACCTTGCCTGTAGCGCCCTCCCCGATTTCTCTGGTGATCACCCAGTCATTAAATACTGAATTGCCAATTCTATACTCCATACGCTCTCTGCCCCCTACACGTTTCTTATAAATTCCAGGGTCTCTTCCATATCGTCATCTTCCATCTGGTAAAGCTGCATCCACTTTTCGCAGTACTCCACGCCCTGTTTCATCCACCAGGCAGTTTCCTCCAGAACCTGTCCTTTTACTTCAAAATAGGCAGCAAACAGACTGTAATAAACTGCATAAAAATAGCGGACATCCTCGGTATTCTCTGCCAGCTTGTCCATCACCGCTATACAGATATTCTTCGCTGCCTTGTAATTTCCCTCACTGATTGCCAGAAGCACTGCGGCGATCATGGCGTCCAGATCCTGATAGCTCCCTGCCAGAATGCCAATGCTCTTCCGGGATTCCTCATATCTTTTCAGTTTCCCCAGAAGCTCAACTCTGGTGCGAAGAGTCAGCACCGGAAGTACTTCCATAAAACGTCCATCCTCTTTTAGCAAAGCCAGAACTTCCTCCGGTTCCTTTGTCAGCCGCCACAATTCCAGAACATCTCCCAGATAAACGGCCTTTCCATCGAATTTCTCCCGAGTCTTTTTCAGGACTGCCCCACATATCTCATACTGTTTCTGGGCTTTTCCGATCTCATACTGCAGATGATATCCCTCATAATCCTCCGGAAACTCCTGGAGCAGCTGAGCGGCATTCTTTTTTACCCGCAGATACTGCCCTTTTTTCAGATAAAAAATTGCCTGGGCTGTAAGACAAGCCCAGCGCTCCACCTTTTCCCCGGCCTTTTGCACTGCCTTTTTATAACTGGCTTCTGCCTCCTGCATTTCTCCAAGGTTTTCCTGAACACCGGCCAGGTTCATCCACAGCCCGCAGTGATCTATCCCCAGCTCCTTTGCTCTCTGGAAAAAGATCTCTGCCAGCTCATAATTTAACTCATACAGGCACAAAACACCCATATAATAATTGGCATTGTTATTTTTCGGATCCTCTTCCAGAACCTCTTTCAGAACCTGAGCCGCCTGAGTATATTCTCTTTGCCCTATCAGCAGCACTGCTTCCACTGTTTTTCCCGCTGTATCCATTGTGTCCCCTTTTCTATCGTCAACTTCCTGATACGCCAAAGCCACTTTTGATATCCAGCATATCTTTAACTTCCTGCAAAAATCATATGATCCACCTTACAGCTATCCCAGAAGTCATCCCAGGAAACTCCCGCATTGGAAAGAAAATCATCCACATTTTTATTTCCGGTGCTAACATTAGGATCACTGTTCAACTGATTTTGATAAATGGTTTTGCCAAGGTCGCTTCCCTTGTCTGCCAGCTTTTTCAGCTTCTCCACATTAGATTTGGCTTTCCACCCTGTCAGTTCACTTACATTGGTTTCCAGGCCAGTGTACAGTGTTCCCATCAACTGCTCGCTCAAATCTGTAGGATTGTCTGCATCCATAAGCCCTGTGGCAAATTCATAAACCGTTTTCGCATTTCCTGCCATCTGTGACCACTGCGCTGTTTTTTTGTAGGTTTGCCTGTATTTTCGCAAAAGACCTGCCGAAGTTTTCACAGTGCCATCTTTTCCCATGATGTCTTTATAAAATCCATAGGTCTTATTGGCATTTGCCTTGCTGGTGTCAAGATCCTTGATATCGGAAACATCTATTCCAAAGATCGTAAAGGATTTTCCATTTTTCGCTGCTGCACTGGCTGCCTTTCCTGCGCCTTCTGCAGCTTTTTTTCCACCTTCCTGGAACAGATTTCCGATTTTTCCGGCTGCATCTTTCACATCCGTTATCATACCTTCCACCGCTGAAACGGTCTTATATCCGGTATTTAAGGTATCCAGACTATGAGCTGCCGTGCTTAAAGTCTTGTACAGTTTGCTGTCCGGACTGTCTGGGTACGCCTGTACCATTTTGTCAAAATAATCGGTGAGGCTGTCCTGTCCGCTGTAAAAACTGGCCTCTTCATAAGCAGAATCTGCTGCCTTTTCCAGGCCAAGCAAGGAACAGCCCATTCCCAGACCGCTAAGGGCCAGGGTGGATACTGCCTCCCCTGCGGAAAAAGTATCGTTGATCAGATCCCAGCCGGAGGATGTCAGTTCTGTAACAAAACCAGCGGGGCCTTTGGTCACCAGCCCTTTGATTCCCTTTGCCGGCATGGCGATAATGTTTGCCGCACCGGATACAATGGCAGAACCCAGCTGCTTTGCCGAATTTTTCGCCATCAGAGCCATGGCATCTTTTTGCTCTTTTTCTTTATATTCTGTCAGAACTTCATGGTTGCCCTTCAGTTCTGTCTCCAATTCCTTACTCAGCGCCTTTACCTGTGCTGCCGGCATAGAGGAAAAGCCGGTGCCGATTCCCTCTGCCAGGGTTCTCATATGCTTCGCAGAAGTCTCCAGACTGCTGGCAATGGTTTGTATGGGCTGACACATCTCTGCTTCCACCCCATAAACTGCGTTAAAAATCGTCTCAATATCGCTTTTTTTATAATTCGCCATATCCAGCACATAGCTCTGGTAGGTCTCTATATTACTCATATCGTCTTTGATACTGATGATGCCCAGAAGCTTTCCGCCGTTTAACACCAGATCCCCGATAAAGTCTGTGACTACGCACCATTCCTTATCCTTGATCTCATCAATCTGACTGCAAAGCCTTTCTTTTACCTCATCTGAGAAATCTCTTTCCATCTTTCATCCCTCACTTCTGGCTACTGCCCATTGCCTGCGCCTGTTCGGTATCCGATTCGTCGTAAACACCAGCTGCTTTTCTGGAAAAATTCAGTGTATTGGTCATCAAAAGCTCCAATGCGCTCCAGCATTCCTGTATTTTATCACAGGTTTCCTCCAAGGCATCCTTCATGTCCCCGCATCCATTGGCAGTATCGGGACGCCTGGACAGACTGTGACCCTTCACTGTGCCGATAAGCTTTTGAAGGGCATCACACTGCCGCTTTACTTCCTCTGTATCTACCTCAAATTTTGTTCCCATTTGCTCCCTCTGTATTCTCTAATACAAATCCCGGTCTGCGTCATCTATCTTATCTTTATACGTGCTGCAATACATTTTGGTCTGTCTTGCAAGCTCCGTCAGTTCACTTCCACTTCGTAAAACACTGATGCTTTCCGCAAAGGCTTCAAGGGCTTTTGCGGTACTTCCCTGTTTGATCCCGCTAAGGTTCATGGCAAGTACGATTTTCTGAAATTCCCGGAGATCCTTCTCCATATTATTAAGGGACTGGGAAATAAAGCTGCTCATTTTATCAATATAATCATCGTCTACTATCAGTTTCACTGCTCTTCTCTCCCCTTCCTCTATTCTTCTGTTCCAGTTTCTGTATTCTGTGCTGCTGCTGCAGCCTCCTCTTCCATCTGTCTTCTTTTCTCACTTTCCAGCCTGTCAATCTCATTGTAACAGGTCTGTATCCGGTTGTTCAGTTCCCAGATCCCATTTTCATTTTCGTCTGTTTTGTTGCTGCATTTTTCTGTTGCAGAGGCCAAGGCCGACATTGCAAGGCTGAATTTCTCCCCGTTTACGGCATTTTCCAGCTCACTGAAGCATCCGCCTCTGCCATGAAGGACTTCCTGTCTGGTTATGGCAAGTTTGCCCACTATGGAAGTTACCTGCATGCGGATCTGGTTCTGGCACTCATTGATCTGACTTGTATATTCCCGAAGACTGGACTGCTGTTCCTGAATGCTGTTTATCTGGCTTTCATATTCCCGGATCAGCTCTCTTTGTCTGTTGATTGCAGAATCATATGCTTCTGTTCCCATTTTTCCTGTCCCTTCTTTCGATTCACTGGTAAATGCCCCGGCCATGGCTGCCATGGCCGGAACCCTCCAGCCGGTGCTGTTTTTCAGCCTCCTGTTACACTGCCTGCTGTGGCATTGTCCTCTTCCATACGGTTGTTCATGTAGGTTGTAAGGAATTCAGAAATACTTAACAGCGCTTCCTGTGCTTTTTCAAGAGCTACCTTGTACTCGCTGTCATATCTTTCGATAAAAGCAGTTGCAGTCTGGTTTTTGAAACCTCCCTGCAATGCATCATTGGTTCCTGCCAGAGCCTGAAGTACTGCTCCCAGTGCCTCTGCCTGCTGGCTGTAGGACTGTGCGGAAGCCTCCACTACTTCATAATCAATATAGTTCTCTGCCATCTGTTTCACCTCCCTGAGATTTTATTTTCTGCGGCCAGAAGCATATTTTCCCAGTGCCCTCCCACCGCATATTTATATCTTAAGTCCGAAGACTTTTGATACCTATTGCTCCAGCACTCTCAGCCTTATCACCTCGCTGCCGCGAAGCCAGAATGCATCCCCTGTTTCCAGAGGCTTTTTATTGCTCTTTTGCTGCAGAAGCGGAATATCCACAACCTTGATCTGGTTCAGTTCTTCAAACAGTAGCAGCTGTCTGCGATCTTTCAGCTGTTTCAACGGCTCCGGTGCGTTAAACGGCACGGACGCATTTTCCAGATTCGTATACAGGATCAGAAGCCTGGCATCTTTTCCCTTTGCCTGGATTTCTTTATAAAGTGCCAGAAGCACCTTGTCTGCTCCCATAGCAGGGATGGCTCCCCGGTTCTGGATCACCAGGACGTAAGGCGGCTCTTTTTCCATCCAGCCCATTCCCTCAGATGCGATTCTCTCCAGCCGCTCTTCCAGCTGGATCTTCAGATCATCCAGCAGCTCGGAAAGTTCTTCTGTCTTTTTGCTGTAAAGCTCCGTCTGCTCCTGTTCCTTCCACTCTTCCAGAGTTCCCGGCGTATCGTCCACAATGTAAAGTCTGGCACCGATGCGGCAAAGCTCTTTCAGCAACGTTTTTACAAAGCGTGTCCTGCCAAGCTCGTCCTTTCCTGCAATTCCCAGAAGCTCCTGTGATGCAAAGGACAGACTCACAGGCTGTACATTTGCATATTCTACGCCAAGGTACAGCTGATCTCCATCGGATGTGCTGTGGAATCTCTTTTCCAGCACTTCCCTGGTGACTTTCTTTGGTACCACCTGAATGGTCTTTGCATGCTGGTCCGGATAACGTGCATTCATTTCCTCTACAAAGCCCAGGATATGTTTCACACGCTGGATCTCCTTTTCCCCCTCAAATGCCAGATAGGTCTGTGCCTCATAAACCTTCTTATCCAGCTCCATCAGACATCGTCCCGGCAGATTCTCCGGCTGCATACGGAAGCAGTTCAGCATAGAGCTGTATTCCCCACTGTCATTGCAGTACAAAGCGATACGGCAGCCAAAATTAGCCAGATATTTGTAACCGATTCCGGTTGTCTGGGCATTTGCGATCACAAAGGAGATACCAAGTGCAAGTCCCTCTCTGCACAGCGGCAGAAGGAAATCGTTTTCTATCAGATACAGCTCCTTCATAGCCGTAAGATTGTCAATAAATACCACGATCTGCGGTATATCCGAAAGTCCAGTTTCCAAATATGAGCTGTAAGAGCTTACCCCTGCCTTTGCCAGCTTTTCCTTTCGGAGCTGTACTTCCTGATTCAGCAGCTTAAACAAGTTCCGCAGCTTCTCATCCTCAGTGGAGCAGACTACGCCGCCCACATGGTGCAGCTCTTCAAAGTTCCGAAATACCATGGTTCCAAAATCAAGAAGATACAGCTGCAGCTCTGTCGGTGAATATTTCTCTGTAAGCCCCTTTAACAAAGCCTGCAAAAGATTGGTCTTTCCATACTGTGCAGAACCGATGATCATGGTATTAGCTGCTGTCACATTGATGTGGAATTTGCCCTGATACTGGGTAGACGGATCGTCGTAAATTCCCACAGGTGCAGTAAGGCCGCCGGTAAGGTCGGTCTCTCTTTCCAGGGTTTCTCCCACAATGCGCTCCAAAAGAGGCGGCAGGCAGATAAATGGCAGCCGCTTCAGGCCGGTCCTTTCACAGAAGCCGGAAATATAGGATACCACGCTGGCAAGCTGTGTCTCGCCCTGCCCATCCTGTGTCTTACCTTTTTCTTTATATATGGTAGTTCTCTTTCCGGACAGGCTGACTTTTGAAATGGAAAAGCCCTTATGAGCACTGCCTGGATCTGCATTTGCAGATGCGCCGCTGTATGCAGACTGGAAAAGCTCAAAGATCTCATTATTCCCCACCTGCAGATAGGCCCGTCCCGGCTCCCTGATCTCTGCTGCCAGAGGAGTCTTGATCACTTCGTTACTATCTGCCTGGGTCTGCACCTTCAGGCACAGCTTAAATCTGGAGTTGGACCAGATCTGAGGATCTACCACACCGCTTGGCTTCTGGGTTGCCAGGATCAGATGTACACCAAGGCTTCGTCCGATACGGGCTGCACTGACCAGCTCTTTCATAAAGTCCGGTTGCTCTTTTTTCAGTTCTGCAAACTCGTCTACGATAATGATCAGATGTGGAAGTGGCGTCTTGGCACTTCCCTGACGGTATAATTTAATATATGCATCAATATGATTGACTTCGTACTCTGCAAAAAGCTCCTGTCTTTTCTTCAATTCTGCGCGGATAGAGCTTAAAGAACGGTCAATCTCTTTTCCATCAATGTTGGTAATAGCACCCATGAGATGGGGCAGGCTCCGGAACTGGTTTACCATACCGCCGCCCTTAAAGTCGATGATCACAAAGGCCACCTCGTAGGGATGATACAAAAGAGCCATGGAAAGGATATAGCTCTGAAGGATCTCACTTTTTCCGGAGCCTGTGGTTCCGGCTACCAGGCCATGAGGGCCATGTGCTTTCTCATGAAGATCCAGGTAAACCGTTTCCTGCTTGGCATTGACCCCAAGGGGCGCTGCCAGAGTCTTGTAAACCTGCGCAGAACTCCAGTTTACCGCCAGGTTCACATCCTTTGGAGCGTAAATATGAAGAAGCTCAAAGAAGGTGATATTTTTCACCAGGCTGCTTTCCAGATTGATTTCCTCCTCATACACAGGTGCCAGCTTGTATACCGCTTTTTCCATTTCCCGGTCTGCCAGGGAATAAATGGAAAACTGCTCCTGGCGTGTACCGTCCTCCACATCGATTTTGCAGCCGGTATAATCGTCCTGGAGCATCACCACTTTTTCACAGCCATTTGGCAGCATTTCCTCAAATTCCCGGAAAAACAGGAAGGTAATCCCTTTTTCTTTTGCCCTATCCACCATCTGGAACAGCGGATGCTTCTGGATTTCCCCGTCGTCATATACAAATACCAATAACCTGGGATTCCGGTGGTTTTTATCTCTTAAGGAAAGCTCTTTGTAAAGATATTCGTACAGGGTATTGCGGCTTTCCGTATCACAGAGGATATTTCTTCTGTGCATACCGTGATTCTGGATATGGGGCAGGAAACGAAGCCAGCCAAATTTCTCCTTCTCTTCCTCTGCAATGCAGCACATCATCTGTACTTCCTCGCTGGAATGCCGCACTGCCAGATCCAGGATCATGATCTTCAGCATGTTGTAAAGCTGAAAACGTTTTCCCACGATTCCGGCCATCCCCACATCCTTCAGGGAAAGAGGGATGGGGATCTCTTCAATCTTTTCAAATTCCCTGGAGATCTGCTCCGGCATCTGCATCAGGCTGTCAGGCATTTCCACTCGCTCCTGCTGCCGGTAATCTACAGGCCTTGCAGAGTCCTTGATTCCATTTCCCAGATAGATTTCCAGGAAATCCGCATCCTGTGGAGTACGCTCAAAAAGCTCTTTTCCAAAGTCCGCTACCAGCTGCAGGTCTTTTTCCACAGAGTAATAGCGGTTTTTCAGAAATTCTGCCTCTTCCGCTCTCTTTTCCTGGATTTCCGTGCGTTTCTTTTCTATATACTGGTTATAAACGTCGATTCTGTTCTGAACTTTTTTCTTGTATTCTTTTTTGTCATTGATAATGTTTGCAACAGAAGTGGCAATTCCCACACCCATACTTCCAATGCTGAGGATCATCATAGATGCCCCGCCGGTGGAGATCACACTTCGCAGCACAACGGTCACGCCAAGCATGGCAACTGCCGGAAATAGCTGCATTACAATATTTCCCCGAGGCTCCTGTATCTCTGCCGGAGGATCTAAAACTGTGATCTTGTCTGTATTTTCCACCATACGGATCCTGGTTCCCCGGTTAAATTTCGGATATTCATTGTGTCCGGTGCTGTCCGGAAAGTCCTGGAAATTCAGCCCTGAAATATGAATATGGTCTGCACTGTCCAGATATACCTTGCCCTCTTTTACGCAAAACTCATATGGGCCTACCGAGATAAAGTCCATATTTTCCAGCTTCTGTTTTCCATTTACCAGCCTTCCGTTCAAGAATACGTTATCACTGGAATTTTCCACAAAAAGCCACATCCCATTCATGGACTGCTGTATAGCGATCTGAGTCCTGCCGGTCTTCTGATCCAGCAGCTGCAGATGACATTCCGCAGTTCCTCCAATCTGAATGGCATTGTTTCCCTGAAGGGGCAGCACCCTGTCAAATGCCTTTCCCTTATTTTCATAATTTTCTGTAAGACAGATATTCACAGCAGTCTTTCCGGAGGTGCGAAAAAGGATCTTCCGCTTTCCTCCAGGCTTCAGGTCCAGCTCTGACCATCTTTGATTTTCGCTGTCCAGAATGCAGATATTATTCCCACAGGATACTTTCCAGCCATCCTTATTGTAGGATATGGTAAACAGAAATGGCTCCGGGAAATCCTCTTCCCGAAAACGCACATCTGCGGAAAGTCCTGTTCCCACTGTCACGGTCTTCTGTTTTTTGGATATCAGCACTTCTTTATATATTCTTCTGGAACTGATCTCCAGTTTAAATTCTGCTGTTGTATTCTCTTCTTTTCCCATCCGGTTTCTCCGATTCTCTTAATGATTCCAAACCCACATTTCCGTACCATCCCGAAGTCCGAATTCTTCAAGGGTCCGGGCTCCCCGCACCAGTCTTTTGGGGCGGTCGGTCTTCAGATAATAGTCTGTTACTTCCCCGTCCAGTGTCAGCGAATATATCTGGGAAAGTGCTTCAATCAGTTCACTTGCCGTGATGTGAAGCGGAATTTCCAGATCTTCCGTAAGGCGGCTGTCCGGTATGTGCATAATGATCACTGCTGTATCTTTCATTTCCCCTCCTGTAGCGATGTGTTGTTCAAAAGTACTTTCTTTTTCTGCAAAAATCCTAATCCTTTATCTATATTGTCTAATATTTCTTTTATATTACCATAAAGAAAAAATGGGAACAATATAAATTTACATAAGTTTATGTATCAAATGTTCTGGTATACTCTCTGGGTTTGCATTAAAAAACATTTGCCTGTCATAATCTTATCTTCTTTTATCCAAAAATATTTTCGCCAATATAAAAATAGTCAAATTTTGACATACTCAAAAACATTTCAATGTCATAATGAAGGGGACAAAACATAACAAAAAACAGCATATAATTGCTTGAAAAAATGCTTTAAAATATGGTCAAAAAAGGGCTTTGGTCACCGTATCGTTTAATGTTATCTGGTACCAAATAACACGAGGCAACATGAAAATTTCGTACTAAAAAGCAATGAATTTTGTGTTATTGAGTCCCTTTTAAGCTTAAATAACACAAAATAATACAAAATGATACAGATAAAAAGGTAGGAAATAACATCAAATAGTACTAAGTGATTTTAAAAGGTAGTAGGTAAAAAATCGTGTCCTAGACATCCGGGAAGCAGAATGTTTTCGCCCTTTTTTATTCCATTTTCTTCCGCATAGGAAATCATACTTAACATATCATACGCCTCTTTCTGGCGAATTTGATTCTCAGAATCCTTCATTTCAAACATCCTCTCACCTGGAAGATACATCTGTTTTCCAATTATGAAATGATTTTAACATTATTATTTGTGAATAACAAGTGACAAAAGGTGTATGAAAGCCTTCGCCTCATACACCTTTTTTTATACAGTTGTTGTAATATGTTGTGAACTTTTTTGTATCATGTGCAGTACCGAAATGCCTTATCCGTGAGAATCCTGGCAAAAATCAGCCCAAGAGGCAGGGCGATAATGATCAGAAGCGCCGCTGCAAACCAGGATGCGGATACGGACAGGGACATGATTCCCAGGTTATAAAATCCCCTGTACAGGTAAAGCCCTGGCACCATTATGACAATGGACGGGACGGTTACGGAAATTCTTGGATATCCCACTTTGTTTTTCAAGAGGGATGCCAGAAGCCCGGATGCCAGCGCACCGATAAAAGCTGCTGCAGCCGGTGGTAAAGATGCAAGATCTACCAGTTCCAGACGAAGGGTATTACAGATCGCACCAAGCACTGCAGCAGAACATGCCAGTTTCACAGGGCTGTTAAACATGATGGAGAAACCAAACACTCCGAAAAAGCTGGCAATCAGCCGCAGCAGGATCCACATTGCTACGGGCATATGAAGCGGGATAAAATCCACTGGCTGCAAATGCAGAACCATTGCCATGATCCAGGCGGACATGGCTGCTACCAGAACGATGATCAGTGCATAAGTAAGACGTTCCATACCGGAACGCATATCCAGCTTGGCCAGGTCGATACCGCTTGTGATGAAAGGAAATCCGGGGATGATGAAAAGCATGGCGCAGATATATCCTGCTTCATGCTGAATGGAGATACCAAACAGGATTTCCCCAAGCTTTAGTAGTCCGGCATAGACAAAACAAGCCAGGGAAACAGAGGAAACAATTCCCAGAAACAGCGTATAATGATGGCTGGTCAGCTTGCACCTGAGATAATTTCCAAGTCCTGCTCCGATAAAAGCACAGAGCATCTCCACTGGCCCGCCTCCAAGAAGAAAGGTAAAGCCGCTGCATGCAACGGCTGCGGCAAGTCCAAGGGCTGCGGGGGAATACAACCCATGTATCCGCTCAATATTATCCAGGTAGTTGTGCAATTCCTCACCGGACATATTTTTCCCTTCAGCCTCAAAGTTACGGATGAAGTGCTCCAGACGGTTCAGCTTGGAAGTGTTAACTCCCGTATTGGTAAGACACAGAGACTGGGTAAAACCATTTTCCCCATCGTAACAGGTATATTCAATAGACATTAGTCCGATATCTGCGGTACAGGTAATTCCCATGGCCTCCGCCAGCGTATTCATGGAGCTTCGTACTCTCCAGGCGCCTGTTCCACAGGATAAAAACATGATCCCTACGCGGCCGATGATAGAAGCTTTTTCAGTAATGCTGGCATTAATAACTGGTGTATTTTCTCCGTTCGTATCGGTATATTCATGCCATTCCACATCCATATGATTTTTCTTAACGACTTCTGGCTGCATTCTGTCCACTTCCTTCCAAAATGCTTTTTAAAGCTTCAGACTGTCATTTCCAGCCTGTTCCATCATCCGTTCCCGGCAGGCAAGCACGATTCCGTCAATTTTTTCCAGATGCTGGAGCATTTTTTTCTCAAATGCATGGATGGGAAGAAGCACGCCAAGCTCATCAAAAGGTTTGGATGGATCCGCTTTTTTCACTCCGGTCTCCTGCCCATAGAATACAATTGCAGTCGGGGCGGCCTGCTGGATTTCCTGAAAAGTGTTCCATACCACGGCATAAGCCTGTGCTTCCGTAAGGTTCAGGCGGCAGGTATCAGGAAGGGCATACAGAACCAGGATTCCCCGCTGTCGTTCTTCTTTTCGCTCCGCAATGGCAAGCCCTTCGGTATAGGAGCGGACAAGATTGTACCCATCTGCAAGGTACAACGCAGAACGGGGAACACAGGAATGCCTTTCACAGGTCATATGGAAATCGTATTTTTCAGTTCCCTGGCAGCGGCGCCCATTGGATGCTGGCTGTCATAGACCAGACAGATATATCGCTCTGGAATTTCTTCTACAAGTGGAATCTGGACAATTTCCCTTTTCAACAGCGCTTCTTTTGCCATGGGCTGTGGTAAAAAGGCAAGGCCAAGTTCACTTTTGACAAGAGGCAGAATCTGATCCGCCGTTCTTCTCGATGGGACAAAAATCCTTACAGCCATCTTCTTTTAATGGTTCAGATAAAAGAAAAATAAAATACAGCCAATCATTATCATCGTATAAAAAAATTCCGGAAAAAGCTTTTGCCTTTTGAGGATTTTTCCCTACAGACCGTAGCCGGACAGAAGTGAGAATGTCTGCACAGACCTCTCCTAAAATGGAAATATATTTCAGGGTAATATCCAACGTAAAAATGAACAAAGAGGGAATGTGAAAGACTTGCAGGCTTCCGGTAAGTTTATTCCAGGAGGTTCCAGCCGATAAAATACCAATCAGTGTGACAGATACATAGACCCTGGATGTAATATTTACAAGGGTCTGTGGATTTCCCATAAATACGGAAGGCAGAAGAAGGAATATCGAAAGCAGAAGTGCTGTCCCTACAACTGCCGAGAGAATATAGGCAGTTGTAGGGACATAAAAATTCTATTCATTTCTGTTTTCTTTTATGAAAAATTTATGTAATACTTTTCACCAGCTCCACCCATTTGTCAGGGTAACATACAAGAAGTTCTTCATGCTGTAAATCCTGTTCATGCAGGATTGGATGTGCAAAGTGTTGTTTATAGCGAGAGCGATATTGCTCACCCATTTTTAAAGCATAGAAAATGTGAATTTCAGTTTCTTCTACATCAATATGATCTGGCATAGGTGTTATAAGATCAGAATAAAACTGGTTTTTACAGCCTTGCTTCGTGATATATGGCCGTGCACCGCCAAACATTTCCATAAAGGCCTTGCCATACTCGCCTCTTTTTTCTACGCGTTTCTGCAAAAAACGAAATGGCATTTTGCCATCACGGATCACAGGGTAGATCAATGGAAGTAACAAAGTGGTCTGAAGTTTCGCGGTAAAAGGTGATGCCTGGTCCAGATCCGAACTTCCCAGAATGCCATAATCAATATGTATTTTCTTTCGTGCCACCAGCAATCCTACAAAAGAGCCTCCCAGGGAACATCCATAAGCAGCATGGATATGTCCGCTGAAATGTTCTATGATATAGTTCTCGATTTTTTCTGTTTCTTCAAGCATTGTTGTAAACTCTGTTTTTTCCGTTTCATCGAAACCATCATAGCTTACACAAATCACGTGATAGGTATCAGAAAGTGATGGGATTACTTTTTCAAAATTGCTCTTCCAGTGACAACAGGTACCAGGTAATAACATGAACACTGGTGCATTTATATTTCCAAATGAATAGAACTTCATTTTGTATTTACCTCTTTCATCTTTTCCTGCGATCATTTTTCTTGTAATATGCAAGCTTATCCTGATACATCTGATGATCGATACGGTTCATAAAATCTGCGATGGTTTCGACTCTCAAATCGGATGTAGCATATCCCATAGAGGCGGATAACTGATAAGGCTTACGATTGGTTTTGTTTTCAGCTTCAAAATTTTGTTTCGCACGCTGGATTAAGCTTTGGACAAGCTGCTCATCTGTGGTGTTCAGCATTACCACAAACTCATCACCTGCGTATCTTGTTACCACTCCATATTCTCCAAATGATTTTCGAAGCAGATCAGCGGCAATCTTTAATGCAACGTCACCTTCAGAATGTCCATAATTATCGTTGATCTGTTTGAAGCCATTCAGGTCGATCATGAAACCGGACACCCAGACATTCTTTTTCTTATAAGCCTGTTTTTGCAGAAATTCCAGATATCCACGGTTATAAAGTCCTGTAAGGCAATCCAGAAAAATAATTTCGTTTTTCAGTGCTGTCATGATCCCTGCAATTGCGATTGCAATGGATGTCCATGTAATTGCAATCTCAATAAAAAATGCCTGTACAGTTACCCCGATTATGATAGGAACAAAAAATACCTGTACCGGAAACAGCTTCAGTGTGCCAACTTTTTTACGGCATCTGGCGTACAGATAAAGACTGTCCAGGATATACAGAACTGCAAAGAACAGGAACACGCTGTAGGCAGGTCCTCTCTGATATACGCCATCGTTAATGCTAAATACCAACGGATAGAAAATATTGATGATCAGCAAAAGGCAGGCAACAAGTCCTCCTATTCTGTAAATCTTTCTGCGTGTATCTGTAAAGGGGATATTCAGGTGCGTCATAATAAATCTGGCCCATGTATAACCAATGAGTACATTTCCCAGAAAGAGCCACGATCCACTTAGGAATACCAGAACTTTTAAAAATATTCCGGAGCTTCCATCCAGATAAAAAACACAGCAGTCAGTAACATTGGAGATGGCAGTAATTCCCATCATCTGCAGAACGATCCTCATATCTTTGTCCTGGCTCATTCGCTGTCGGTTGCTGAGATATAACGTGCCAATCAGCAATAAGCTTATGACGTTTGCAGTAAGTACAGAAAATGATAGATCTGTATTCATGCCTAGTCCCTCCCAAAAACAATTACCATGATTTCTTTTTCGCTATCATTGCCTGCAGCTGTCGTTTTCTGCCATATGGCTTATGCCTGGATTTCCGTCCAGATGCTGCATATTCAGAGTTTTTCTTTTCAATCTTTCAGTTTCTGACTGTTTCAGGATATAATCCTTGATCTCTTTCGCGTGTTTGATATGAACCAGTTTCAGATCCGGATCGGTCACATCTCCAGTGAAACAGTGTATGGTGCCCAGCCCAAGAATTCTCTCCAGCAGGGTATTCTCCAGCCGGACATCGATTACTTTATACAGGTAGCAGTCATTTTCTTCTTTCCGTAGCAGACCTGAATCTACAGTGATGATTTCATCTGTTACCGTGTAAGAGGTAAAAGTCCATGGTAATCCCAGAAACATAGAGCGCTTCTTTTCTTTGTATGTCATAAGTATTCCTTCTTTCTTATTTCGTAAATTAATAATTATATATGTATCATAAAGCTGGCTTCAAAGCAATCGCTTTCGGCTTCAAACCGGCTGGTTCCCCCATATTTTTCACAGATCTGTTTCATGGAGCGGATACCGATTCCTTCTTCATTTTCCCGTTTTCTGGATAAAATCTTCTCTCCGTTTTTCAGAAGGTTTCCATCAAAGGAATTATCCACCGTAAGCATCAGCATATCCTGATTTTTTTCGGAGGCTACGGTAATGTATCGCTTACCGCTAACGTTTTCACATGCTGTTACTGCGTTATCCAGGGCATTTCCAAGCAGGCAGCACAGATCTGTGTCAGATATGGATAATTTATTCAGCCTGCAGCAGACTTTAAAAGCTATCTGCTTCTCTTTGGCTATACTGGCATAATGATATAAGACACCATCCGCAGCCGCATTCCCAGTGTATGGAATTTCTGCAATATTCAACAGGGTGCTTTCCAGACTGTCGCAATACTGCCGCAGTTCTTCTTCGTTGCCGTTATCTAGAAATCCTTTAAGTGCCGCAAGCTAGTGTTTGAAATTATGCCGCACCTCACGTTCGTTTTGTACAGCTTCTGTCAGCACCTCATAATATTTTTTCTGCATTTCCAGCTGTTGGTTTATCTGGACTTTTTCCAGCATTTTCCTGTAATCCTGCGCAATTCTGTGACAGAGAACAATAGTTGCCAGACCGATCAGAATCCTGCTGACCAGCTGCATTGCTGTAGCGGTGTATTCTTCCATACCATGGGAAAAGAGACCGCTAAAAAACATGGCAATAGGAATAAACCATATATTATTCCAGTAATCTTCACTGTCAATATCAAGAAACGGTGTTATGGTTCGGCACATCAGGCTGCGGTACCACCGATACGAAAGCAGATAAATGACAAAACCAATAACAGTTTCCATAAGCAAGCCCTGGTTTAGCGTAGTATATCCGATTTTGTCTGTAATATAGACTGCAAGTGCAAAGGTAAGCCAGACGAGTAAGGCGGTAAGTCCGAAGGAAAATAGATGTTCTTTTGTATATCCTTTTATGATCAGGACATTTACGATTCCTACTATAATACAATATAACAGTGTATTTAATTTATAAAATGTGACCGTCATATTCCTGGTTTCCAGAATCCACAGACACAGGAAAAAATCAAAGATCATTGTCAGCGAATACCAGAATATCAGCCTTTTTTTATCTTTGGATGAAATTTTTTCCTTGAAAGGAACATATCGCAGCATCAGGCTGGGAATATGGATCAGCATGCAGAGCAGACTTACAAGTATTTCCATTCGCTTATCGTCCTCTCATTCTTCGTCTCATGTCAGACCATCTGAAATCTGCAAAGGCATTTTTGATCTCTTCCCGCTTTCCGCGGCTGATGGGAATCTCGGTCTGATCAGATAATTTTAGTTTATCGGAAGGCATGGAAGTGATCTCCCGCATGGAGACCAATGCCCACCGGATCGGCATGCAAAAGTCACCTGGGGGAAGAAGCTGCACCATCTCATAAAGGGATTGTGACGATTCCAGAATACCTGTTTTCATATGGATCAGGGTCTTTTTCCCTTTTGCTTCTATGTACAGGATATCTGAAAGATAAACATATTCTTCCAATCTTCCAACCTTTACGGAAACAGTTCTCATAGAATAAAAGCTTTCGAAAAATTTATCCAGGACACTGTATACCTGTGCCTCCTCAATAGGTTTTACGATGTAATGAAGCGCTTCGATATTGAATGCCTCTGCTGCAAAATCAATGCTCGTGCTGGCAAAGACAATCTGTATCTTCTGATTCTTCTGGATAATTTTCCGGGCGGTTTCCATTCCATTTAGTTTCCCCATAAAAATATCCATAAACACAAGGCTGTAACGTGTGGTATCTGCTTCCAGAAACGCTTCACCAGATTCAAATTCATCAATTCTGGCGCATAGATTATTCTGGTCCAGATAAGAAGAAAGTAAGGTGAGAAGTATTTCCCTGTCTGATTTCTGATCATCACAAATTGCAATTCGAATGGAATCTTCCATTTTATCTCCTTTTATAGGTGTTTATGTGTTATAGGTATAAGTTAAAAATGTCAGGAATAAGAATTTCTTATTCCTGACATTATTATAACAGAATTTTCCTGTTTGGCAATCTGCGGAATCAATTATCTCTATTGTCTGGAAATCGTCTTACGCTGGAGGTTCACCTGTTTAATCCGCATTTTCTAAGTGCTGTATTTATTTTATCCTCGTTGACCGGCAGAAGGGCAAAGTAATTTACCTGTAGGCGGTAGGCTTGTGGTGCAAACCCACTGTCATTTGAAAACCATACAATTGGAAGCCCGGGATATATCCTTCTTACGGCAATTACTCCCTCCATTCCAGCTGCCTTTTCCATTAATACCAGGACTGCTGCCGGACATTCCTCCAGAAGTGCAGGAATCAGCTCCTCCTGTTCGGAAAAGCATCTTATCGTATAGTGGTTCAGATACTCTCCGGATGCCTTACAGTCTTCTGGATATCCATATAATATAATCGTTTTCATCTGTCAGTCCTCCTGATCGTTATAAAAGGAACTGTTATGGCTCAATAATGTTAAAGTACAGGCTGAGAGGCGTCATACTCTCACGGAATGCATTATAGAGCTCCTGGTCACCCTCTACGGATTCAACCAGCTTGCTGACTCCATCCTCATTGCATGCGGCAATTGCCAGGATACCGGTCTTTCTGGTGCGAATCGTTAAGTCGGCTGCTTCATCCTGATCACCTGGATAATACAGAAGTACTCCATGGTGTACTTTCAGAAGATAATCCTGGTCATCTGTAACCTGAAGATTGATGGTAAAGGATCTGTCTGCAAGCTTTGTGCTGTCAAGCATGATTCCCATATAGTCCAGTGTGGTCTGGGTATCCATCTGCTGGGCAGTGCTTCCTGCTCCGGTTACTTCACCTGGTGGATACAGACCTGTTCCGTTGCGGAGTTCAAATGCCGCTACCATATATGCATTTCTCCAGGCACCGGATTCGGCCTGGTATCCAAGCTGCTCCAGGGCATCTGCGCAAAGGTATTTTGCTTCCTGGTTATCGGGATCTGCATATACCAGTGTGTTTGTGATCTGTGCTACCCACTGGTAATCTCCTTTTTCGTAGTCAGCTTTTGCCATTTCCAGGACTTTATCTGTGTCGCCAAGGTATTCTACCAGCTTCGTTGCATATTCGGTTGGCTCCAGTTCATCCAGATGTACCGGATTTGCATCATACCAGCCCATATATTTCTGGTAAACAGCTTTTACGTTGTGTTTCAATGTACCATAATACTGACGGGTATACCATACTTTATTCAATGCTTCCGGCAGCTCGATCATATTGGCAATTTCTGTGGATGTATATCCCTGGTTGATATAAAGCAGGGTCTGGTCATGCATAAATTTGTACACAGCTGCTGTATTTGTCATATATTCCTGGATTACATCATTGCCCCAGTGCGGCCAGTTATGGGACTGGAAAACAACCTCAGCATCTTTCCCGAAAAGGCTCTGTGCTTCTGTGATATAACGTGCCCAGCTGTTTGCATCACGTACCTGTGCACCGCGCAGTGTGTAGAGATTGTGCATGGTTCCGGTACAGTTCTCTGCCAGCCAGAGTGCTTTTTTATCCGGGAAATAGGTGTTCATTTCTGCCGGTGATTCTGTATCCGGGGTAAGCTGGAAAATGGCTTTCACACCATCAATGGTTGTCTCGAAGACATCTTCTGTAACATTAAAGGTAGGAGAAAGATAACCTAATCCGTTCTGCGATACGGCAAGACCGATACCTACGGAAAGACGTCCCTGCTCTCCCGCCGGTATTGGAGTGCCATACTGGTATAAGGAGCGGCGCTTCATTGCTGTTCCTACAAATACGTTCTCTGACATAACTGCATCTTCGAAGCCGTCAGGGACAATGATCGCTGTTTTTCCGGAAGCAATCTGCTCGTCCAGGGAAAGAGTGGGATCCGCAACCTCTTCCTTCGTAAGGATACCTTCAATACCGCCATAATGGTCTATATGGGCATGGCTGATGATCACTGCTACAATATGGATATCTCCCATTTCAGATTTAAATAAATCCAGAGCAGCCTTCGCCGTATGGCTGCTTGCCAGACAATCCATAATGATCCATCCGTTATCCGAGCGGACAAATGTCATATTGGAAAGGTCATATCCACGCACCTGGTAAATATCGTCCGTTACCTGGAAAAGTCCGTAATTTGCATTTAACTGGGTATTCCGCCAGAGACTTGGATTGGCGGAATCCGGAGAATCAGCATCTCTCACGAATTCATAGCTGTCCATATTCCAGACAATGTTACCGTCATTATCTGTGATCTGCAGGGAATCAGGTGCAGTTATGAAGCCTTTTTCTGCAAATTCTTTCTCCTGCGTGTCGTCAAAATCCAGCACCTGGTAAACATTTTCGTTGATCTGTCTGGTAATCTCGGTAGCAGGCTTCTTGTCTGGTGTTAATGCATCAGACGAATTATCAGACGTTTCTGTTGCTTCCGCTGTTTCGGTGCTTTCGGCCTCCTGTGCATATATAGAAGCCGGAGCAATTGTGGTGACCAGCAACGCTCCAAGCAACGCAAGCGCGATTCTCTTTTTCATAAGCATTTTCCTCCTTATCATTTGGTGTTTTCTTTATACAAACCATACCATAAGGAAGGGCATTATCCAGATACAGGGAATGAATCGCAAGTATCTGGAATGAAATGTATCGATAAAAGATTACCAATGAACAATAGGGTAAAAACACTCATAAGGTGTAGCAGTCATAACGGATTGCTTTCCCATTCAAAGTGTAAGACGGCTTCCTGCCTGCAAGAAATTTACTTTTCAGTGGTCGTTTCACGATGATCTTCTCCGGCCGGGCACTGATCGCTGCATCGAAAAGATCGGTCTCTTCTGAACATGGTGGCTCCAGCTTCTGGATCAGCTGCAGTTTCTTATTGATCAGGCTGGACTTCTGTCTTGCGGGAAACATGGGATCCAGGTAAATTACATCTACAGGGTCAAGAAGCAATGGCATCAGTTCTACGCTATTTCCTTCTACCAGCTTCATGCGTGCTGCAATCTCCTTCAATACAGGATGCTTCTTTGCACGTCGGAGTGCGTCCTTCAGAAGTACTGCAATTACCGGATTCTGTTCATAAAGTGTCACCTCATAGCCCTGGGCCGCCAGAAGAAATCCGTCTTCTCCCATGCCGGCTGTGGCATCAATGGCTTTACGTCCTGGCTTTTCTGATTTCGCAGCACGAACCAGTATTTCATGCTGCAGGCGGCCATTGGTAACCCTGTGGAGCATATTTTCGAAATCTCCCTGATAGCTAAGGCCATAACCTGTCAGTGAAACACCTTTGGAATTAAAAAGGACAGTCAGATTGTCTCCCGTTTTTTCGAAAATGGGGATTCCTGTCCGTCTGGAAAAGGATTCTGCCATATCTTTTTGTCCGCCTTTTTCAAGGCAGATGGTAATTTTATCACTCATAAATAAGTTCTCTTTCTAAAAGGTCATTGTCTTCATTTTCTGGATCAGCTTCGCATAAACATTTTGCACAAACCATGGTTCTGTGGATTTCTTTAACGCTTCTTCCATGGAAAACCAGGCAACGCCGCTGTTCTCATCTGCTTTTATGGAAACTGCTTCTCTGGAATCTGCTTCCAGTAAATAGGTAATATTAAGATGCAGATGGCTGGATACATATCTGTCCTTTTTCACATGTCCATCTACAGTAAGAGATTCCAGAGAAAAGATTTCTTCTGAAACAGGATGAACATTTGAAATGCCTGCTTCTTCTTTTACTTCACGGATAGCCACAGATAGCAGATCCGTTTCACCGTCTGCGTGTCCTCCCAGCCAGGACCAGGAATTGTAAATATTGTGATAAACCATTAGGACTTTACTTCTGTCCTGGTTTACCACCCATGCGGAGGCGGTGAGATGGGCAATGGGGTTCTCTCTGGAAAAAGCATTCTCATTATTCCGGATCCATTCTGCAATCAATACTTTATCTTTTTCCTCCTGCTCATTAAAAGGAATATAGTTTCCTATCTGGTTTATTAATTCTTGGCGGTCCATACGAACGTTCTCCTTCTACGTTTTTCTAACAGTATTAATAGTTATTATTATACTACTGTTGTACGGCTTCTGAAAAGAGCAAGGAGGTTAATATATTTTATTGATAACAGACGTTTATTGTATTTCAATCAAAACATATTCTGATTTACATCCCGTCTTGAATTTGATCGCCCAGTCTGAAATGCCAGAGGTTACAATAAAATTAGTGTTCTCTCTTTTTTCATAACCATAGACACGGTCATCCGCGGCCAGATTACTGTGGTTTTCGATTGTCATAAGTGGAAAAAGCTGTCCGCCGTGGGTATGTCCGGACAGGACAAGATCCACGCCAGATGCAGCCTGGTTCTCATAGTCCTGGGGCTGATGATCCAGAACAATGGAAAATTTCTCCGGATCCAGATTTCTGGTCAGTTCTTCCATTGTTTTACGGCCAGAGGAGTACTCTTCTGATTTATCCTTTCGTCCGATTATGTAGAAACGGTCGTCTATCAGCTCCACATCATCCTGCATAACATGGACATACACTGATCTGTTCAGTGCCATGAGGAAGTTTTCTATATAACATAGTTTATTAATTCCTTTCTGTTTCAATATAATTATTTCTATTTTAATACTTAAAGTCTGGTTTATGTCAAGGTCTATTTATCATAATGTACCAGTACCCGCTTAAGAAGACTTTTAAATCAGGAAAAATAAAAACACCCACAAACAATGCTGATTGCAGGTGTTTTTATAAGAGTGTGTGATTACTTCAGTTTCCCATATTCTTCCGCTGAAACAGCTTCACACCATTCATTAGAGGTCTCGGTACCTGGTACCTCTACGGCCAGATGACTGAACCAGCTATCCGGTGCAGCGCCGTGCCAGTGTTTTACCTCTGCAGGAATGTTAATGCAGTCGCCTGGCTTCATTTCAATGGCTTCTTTGCCTTCTTCCTGGTTTTTGCCAGAATCTCAACTGCCATAAACTCACCACAGCCAATGGTGATCTTTCCCTCCATGGTTTCATTAGTGCCTTTGAACTCACTTAGGATCTTGTCTTCCAGATCTACGATCTCAAGAGCCCGTCTTTTTAACAGCAAGCCTTCATTCGTAAGGGTGATGCAGTGTCCGCTCCTGTTAAACAGCTTTGCTCCAAGATCTTCCTCCAGGGCAGCAAGCTGTCTGGAAAGTGTTGGCTGGGTGATATTTAATTGTTCTGCAGCTTTGGTAAAGCTCTGCTCTTTGGCTACTGTTAAAAAATAGCGTAATACTCTTAGAACCATAATGACTGCCTCCAATAGCTTTTTTCATGACATATGATCAAAGCATATCGTGGATTTCCGGGAATATCCGCAAGCTGCGTTCTAATGTTCCGGTAACCATTGCTATTACAGTTCCATAATTGGTAAAAGGAATTCCCTGGTCTATAGTACAACGCATACGGTACTGGACCTCCCGCTCTGTAAGCATGCAGCCTCCACAGTGGACAACCAGCGCATAAGGACTGACATCTTCCGGGAATTCACGCCCGGAACAAAATTGGAAATTCAGATTTTTTCCACTATATTCCTGCAGCCATCTGGGAAGCTTGACAGTACCGATATCATTGCACTGACGATGATGGGTGCAGCCTTCAGAAATCAGGACCGTATCTTTGTCTTTTAGATTTTTTAATGTGGAAACACCGCTGACAGCTGTTTTTAGAAATCCTTTATAATTTGCCATCAGTATGGAAAAAGAGGTCAGTGGAATGAAATCTGGAGTAACTTTTCCTACCAGGGCAAAGACCTGGCTGTCGGTGATGACCATAGCAGCTTTATTCTGAATGCGCTCCAGTGTATCCTGCAGCTCATGCTCCCGGACAACCAGTGCTACTGCACCAGCCTCCAGCACATCGCGGATTGCCTGCTGCTGAGGCAGGATCATTCTTCCCTTAGGAGCGGATTCATCAATCGGACAGACCAGAATTACGAAATCCATGGGCTTTAACAGCTGTCCAACCAGTTTGTGCGTTATAGAATCTGTTTTCATCAAAGAGCCAATCTGTTCTTTTAATTCCCAGATGTTAGTTTTTTTAATTGCACTTACCCAGATTTCGTTTTCCTTGGCTTCTGGCACAGATGGCATCAAATCAGCTTTATTGTAGACCACCAGATAAGGAAGCTCTTTCTGGCGAAATAAATTTACCAGCTGGCAGTCTGCATCGTTCATTCCAACTGTACCATCCACTACCAGAACTGCGATATCCGTTTTATTTAGGATTTTCTTTGTGCGCTGCACACGCAGTTCTCCAAGCGCTCCTGTGTCATCAATGCCAGGGGTGTCTATGATCACTACAGGACCAAGCGGTAAAAGCTCCATGGATTTCGTCACAGGATCTGTGGTAGTTCCTTTTATTTCTGATACAATGGAAAGCTCCTGATCGGTCACAGCATTGACAACGCTTGATTTGCCTGCATTGCGACAGCCGAAAAAGCTGATGTGCAGACGGTTTGCAGATGGAGTCTGGTTTAAATTGCTCATATGGTTTCCTTTCTGTAAGAACCAGCCTGAAGCGGGTTTGAAAATTATTCCTGTAAGTTACATGGAAATCCATCCAAATGCATTTGCCACAGAGCTAAGCAGAATGATCGCTACAAAAATCGGACAAAGATACCGGATCATAAAATTAAAAATTTTTTTCCTGCGGAAAGTTCCACCGGATACAGAAACCTCTTCTTCTATTTTTTCTACTCCGATAACTCTGGAGATTAAAAGGCAGGTTGTAAAAGCTGCAATTGGCATCATTACGGAATTGGTCAGAAAATCAAAGAAATCCAGGAACTGCATTCCGATGATCTTTACAAAGCCAAGAGGTCCGTAACCCAGTGAGGAAAGACTGCCTAACAGGATCATAATGATACCAACGATCACGGTAGCTTTTTTGCGGTTCCATTTCAGCTCATCCTGGAAAGTAGATACCGCACTCTCCGTAAGGGCAATGGAACTGGTAAGTGCTGCGCACAGCACAAGTAAAAAGAACAAAAATCCAATTGGTGTTCCAAATCCCATACTTGCAAAAACTTTGGGAATGGTAATGAACATTAATGCAGGTCCCGCTTGGAGAGTATCCGGATCTCCACCGGAAAAAGCAAATACAGCAGGAATGATCATAAGCCCTGCCATGATTGCAATGGCAGTATCAAATACTTCCACATTCGTTGTAGAACCTTCGATGGAAACATCCTTTTTCATATAAGATCCAAAGGTTACAAGAATACCCATTGCGATGGACAACGAATAAAACATCTGTCCCATTGCAGCTACTACCGTCATCCAGGAGAAATTCTCCAGGTTTGGTACAAGGAAATATTTCACTCCTGCAAGAGCGCCAGGCCTTGTTACCGAATAAATAGTGATCAGAATGGATAAAAATACGAGAACCGGCATCATAAATTTGGATACACGTTCTACTCCGTTGCGCACTCCGGCATAAATGATTGCAACTGTTAATAACGCAAATACCAGGAAACAGATCTCAGCAGATTTGCCATTTGAAATAAAATCAGAGAAATAGCCATTCTCTGCAAGCTTCTGACTGTTGCCTTTCATATATTCCAGGAGATATTTGATTACCCAGCCACCGATAACCGAATAATATGGAACGATCAAAACAGGTATGATCGCATTGATCCAGCCTCCAAAGGACAGCCATTTCGATTTGCCGAATTTGCCAAAAGCACCTACGGGGCTTTTTCTGGTCATACGGCCAAGTGCAGTTTCTGCAATGATCATAGAGTAACCAAAGGTTAATGCCAGAATAATGTATACCAGCAAAAATATTCCGCCGCCATATTTTGCTGCCAGATAGGGGAAACGCCATATATTTCCCAGACCAACAGATGCCCCGGCAGCAGCCAGCACAAATCCTAATTTTCCAGAAAACGAGCTTCTTTCATGATGATGTTTTTCCATAAGATTCTACCTTTCATTTCTTCATAAATTATAACTGTTCTGAGTCAGTTATCTAAAAATAATATTTCTTAGATGATACCATGGTTTTGGATTATTGGCAAATAATATATAAAAAAACAAAAAAAGATGTGTGGATTGTTGCTTTTGATGGTATAAACTCTTATAATGAAAGCATCAATTACCATATATGTTATGGAGGGTGCGGATTATGAACGAAGAACTTTTTAACGAAGCAACAAGATCAAATGTATTGACCAGGAAGCTGATCGACCAGCTTCAGGAGAGCATGACCTACAGCAGTATTTCCTTTATTAACTGGACAATTGAAACCTTGTCCCTGATCAAGGCACGTCTGCAGCGCGGGGACCGGATCACAGACGAAGTCAGCGGGGAAGTTTACACCTTGTATTCTTTCCAGCAGTTTGTGGAGAAGAATTTCTCTTCTTACATAGCAAGCCAGGTGTTTAAAGAGACTTCTAAGCCTGAGAAAATTTACTTCTCACTGAAACCATGTGAAGAAGGCTACTCTCTGGTGGCAGCTGACTCAGACAGCAATAAGACATATGCCTGGATTTCCAGCCTGAGCAAACGATTCTCACTGGTAGAAATGATCGCTACCGGAATTGTATATGTGAAAGATACTCGTACCAATACCTATCAGCCATTTATTTCCGGAAAGGGGAAATATTGTAAGTATGATAAGGAAAAGGGAATTCTGGTAGAAATCTAACCAAAATGGACACAGATCACAATGCCATTATTGGAGGTTCAGTAATAAAGACATTACAGTCTGTGTCCATTTTTCATCAGATCCTATTGTTCAAAAATATCTTCCCGGGTAATATTTTTCGCCCACTCTCCCTTTCGGTAATGATGGAAAACCCAGGGCCATTTCACGAATTCGTCTGTACAGAGCAGAAAGTAAACCCACAACACCGGAAGCTTCAGTACAAAGGCAGCGAAGAAACCTAGCGGCACCGCATATACCCACATATCTACCGTGTCACAGATTAAGCCAAATTTCGTATCGCCCCCTGCCCGAAAGACACCTGCAATCAGCGCAGTATTTACTGCGGATCCCATAATATAGTAGGTGTTAATGAGAAGCATGTATTTCAGATAATGCATAGCGGTGTCATTCAGGGAAGCAAATTTCATCACAAAAGGAGTGATGGCAAGGACGATCAGCCCTCCAAGTGCACCGGTGATCACAGTCAGCTTCAGCATTCTGGAAGCGTATCGTCTGGATTTTTCCAGGTCTCCTTTTCCCATGATCTGCCCAAGAAGAATGGTTCCCGCACTTGCAATGGCAAAACAGAATACAGAGCCAATGTTCCGCACCACAGTAACCAGGGAATTAGCGGCCACCGCGTCAGTGCCAAGGTGTCCCAGGATTACAGAATACATGGAAAAAGCAACGCTCCAGGACAGGTCGTTTCCAAGTGCCGGAAGTGACAAACGGATAAAGTCCTGAAACAATACTTTACTGCGAAGGAACATATATGCCAGATTCAGCTTCACATTTTTACTAAAGGAAGATACAACCACACAGCCAATCAGCTGGATCAGTCTTGATGCAGCGGTGGCGATTGCAACGCCGGTTGCACCAAGCTTCGGAGCACCGAACAGGCCGAAGATAAAAACTGCATTTAGGAATATATTCAGAATAAATGCCAGCATATTCAGCGCCATACTGATGGTTACTCTTCCAATACTTCGAAGAACTGCCAGATAGATCTCCGAGATTCCCCAGCAGATATAGGTAACGCCCATAATGCGGATATAGGAGGAACCAATGGTGATCAGCTCAGGATCATTGGTAAATAGCCTCAGCATCATCTGAGGCGCAGTAAATGCAACCAGGGCAACCAACAGGGAAATCAACACAGAGAAACGAAGTGCGATTCCCTCTACTACATGAATCGCCTGAAAATCCTTTTTACCGGCATATTGGGAGCACAAAAGAGAGGCTCCGGTACCGATGCCATAATACACCATAAATAAAATATTGGAATAATTGGCTGCCAGGGATACCGCCGAAATAGCGGACTGCCCCACGTAATTCAACATGATCACATCCGCTGAATTCACAGCCGCACTGAGCAGATTCTGTATAATAATTGGAACCGCCAGCCGGAAAATCTGCGGATAAAAATCATCTTTTCCAATTGAAAGTATTCTTTTCATTTTCCCTCCTTAGTAAATACCTATATTTAAATAAACTATTTGGTATTATACTGTTTTTCTGTCCCAAAAGCTATCCCTTTTCTGACAGAAAATAACAATATTTTGACATTAAAAAGGCACTGTCTGGGACAAACATGCCAGACAGTGCCTGTAAAATCTTTCTATTAAATAACTTTTAGTAAAGGATCTCCTTCTCTTACATACAATGGCAGACTGAAGTAATCAAAGGTTCCGGTATGCCACTGGTTTCCCTGTGCAGGTTCTTTGGTAAGAAGATGTACCCAGTTTCCTTCTGGAAGATAAAAATCCTGTTTTCCATCTGAGGAAAATACAGGTGCAACCAGAATGCGGTCTCCCAACATATATTGCTGATCCAGATATGCGCAGTTTCTGTCTTTTGGGTATTGCATGTGCATTGGACGCATTACGGGAAGCCCTTTTTCATGGGCAGTCTGTGCAAGGCTGTAAATATAAGGCATAAGCTTCCATTTCAGCTCGGTAAAGTATTTCAGAACCTCACAGGCCTCTTCATCATAATTCCATGGAACACGATAAGAACTGGATCCGTGTAAACGACTGTGGGAAGATAAAAGTCCGAAAGCCACCCACCTTTTGTACAGATCAGCTGAGCCATCATCCTCGAAGCCGCCAATATCGTGGCTCCAGAAGCCAAAGCCGCTGTCCATAAGGGAAAGCCCGCCCCTTAAGGTTTCGGCCATGGAAATATACTGGCTGGTTGAATCTCCGCCCCAGTGTACTGGAAATTTTTGTCCGCCTGGTGCTGCACTTCGTGCAAAAAGAACAGCTTCGCTTTCTCCTTTTTCTTTTTTCAGAAGCTCAAATACGCACTGGTTATAAAGATACGTGTAATAATTATGCATTTTTTCCGGATCAGAGCCGTCGAACCATTTTACATTGGTAGGAACACGTTCTCCGAAATCTGTTTTGAAACAATCCACTCCCACATCCAGAAGTGCTTTCAGCTTACTCTGGTACCAGCTGCATGCATCTGGATTGGTAAAGTCTACCAGTCCCATACCAGCCTGCCACATATCCCACTGCCAAACTCTTCCATTGTCTTTCATCAGAAGATAGCCCTTTTCCATGGCTTCTCCAAACAGAGGCGACTTCTGTGCAATATAGGGATTGATCCAAACACAGATTTTTAAGCCTCGCTTATGAAAACGTTCCAGCATACCTGCCGGATCCGGGAACATATCTTTATCCCAGGTGAAGTTGCACCATTCGAAGCCTTTCATCCAGAAACAGTCAAAATGGAAAACTGAAAGAGGAATATGGCGCTGTTCAAATCCATCAATAAAGCTGTTTACCGTAGCCTCGTCGTAGTTGGTGGTAAAGGATGTGGTAAGCCATAAGCCAAAGGACCACTTAGGCGGCAATGCCGGTCTTCCGGTAAGGGCTGTGTATTTTTCTATAATTTCCAAAGGGGTAGGACCATAAATAACAAAGTATTCCAGTTCCTCATCTTCTACAGAAAACTGTACGGTTTCCACCTTCTCACTACCTACCTCGAAGCTGACACGTCCCGGATGATTGACAAAGACGCCATAGCCTTTGGTCGTATAATAGAACGGAATATTCTTATAGGAAATTTCACTGGCTGTACCGCCGTCCTCATTCCAGATATCCACGGTCTGGCCATTTTTTACCATAGGGGTAAACCGTTCCCCAAGACCATAAACCAGCTCGCCAACACTTAAATTAAGTCCGGAGACCAGATAGTTCATGCCTTGTTTATGATGCATCATTCCCGTAGTTTTGCTCTTGATACAGGTAAGCTCCCTTCCATCTCCATAAAACTTCATTTCAGGGGAACCAGTTTCAAATTCCAGGGAAAGATTTCCTGACTTTAACGTCCATTTTTCTTTGCCGGAAGCTTTCTCACATTCACGTTCCGGACTTTTATCTAAATCACCATACAATTCAAATGATGGGCTTTTTACGTAATTTCCAGCGTGATTTACCATGTGGATTCCCAAAATGTCCTTTGCTGGTGCGGTGAAGGTATAGGTCATCATTCCAATGTTTAAAGTATCCCCACGTCCCAGGATCTGTTTATAGGGGGCAAAAGCCAGGAGTTCGTTTTCCCGCTCTTCTACCTCATAAATGTCTCTTACATAATCAGCCTGAAATTCATCTCTCACAAGCCAGAAGCCATTGGTAAACTTCATCTTCCATTCCTCCTTTGAAAATCGGTCAGCCTTTTACGGCTCCAGCTACAACACCCTTGATAATAGATTTCTGGAAAATCAGATACAGGATCAGCGCCGGGATAATGATCAGGATCGCAGCAGACATAATGTTCTGCCATTCCATTTTGTACTGTCCCATAAAGCTGTAGGCTGCAAGCTGCAGGGTTTTGCTGCTCTTTCTTCCGCCCAGCATAAGAAGGGGAAGAAGAAAGTCATTCCAGATCCACATTACATTGATGATCGTAACCGTCGCAGTACAGGATTTCAGCATTGGAAAGATAATACGGGTAAAAAGCTGAAACTGGTTGCAGCCGTCAATAAGTGCGCTCTCTTCCAGTTCCAGGGGAATGCCCTTGGCAAAGCCCTGATACAGGAAAATACTCATTGGGGCACCAAGCCCCCAGTAAATAATGGCAAGTCCCCATATTTTCCCATTGATATGTAAAGTGGTGGCTACATTTACCAGAGTAAGCATAAAGGACTGGAACGGGATCATCATAGGCGCAATGCAGAACAGGAAACAGAAACGGCTGTAGCGTGTTTTCACACGTGCCATTTTATAGCCTCCCATGGAAGCGATCACGATAATGCCGAGAGTTCCTATTACTGTGGCGATGAGTGTATTCAAAAAAGTAGCTGGATATTTCATATCATGAAATACATTTTTTATATTGTCAAGAGTAAAAGCAGATGGAAGGCTCATAACATCTGTCATGATTTCCTGATAGCTTTTAAAGGCATTGATTCCCACCAGGAAAAGAGGGGAAAGATATAAAAGCAGAAAAAGGATCAGGAATAACTGTATTACACCGTGAAGTGCTTTGCTTTTTTTACTCATGCCTCTACCTCCTTGCCTTTAAAGAAATTAACCTGAATTACGGAGATCACCAGAACGATGATAAAAAGAATTACACTTTTGGCGCTTCCATATCCATAGCGGCTGTTGTTAAATGCAGTGTTGTAAATATCAAGTGCAATTGATGTAGTGGATGTTCCCGGACCGCCGCCTGTCAAGCTGAAGATCAATTCAAACATTTTTAAGGAATTGGCAACAGAATGGAACATGCAGAAGGAAATGGACGGCATGATCAGCGGGATAGTAATTGAGAAAAATCTGCGGACTGCTCCTGCCCCATCCAGGTCTGCGGATTCATTTAGTTCCGTTGGTACTCCCTGCATACCTGCAACGTAGATCAGGATATAAAAGCCAAGGCTCTGCCAAACAGAAACAATGATGGTGGAGAACACAGCCAGTTGGGAGTCTCCCAGCCAGCTAAGACCGAAAATTCCCCATCCGGTTATGGACATAAGTGCTTCAAATACTCTGGTACAGATAAATTTCCAGATAAATCCAATGATAACAAGGCTTATGATATTGGGAATATAAAAAGCGGCTCTGAAAAATCCTTTGCCTTTGATCTTGGATTCCAGAAGTGCGGCAAAAAAAATGGCAAGTACATTTACGATCAGTACTGTTCCAATGGCATAGATAAAGGTATATTTCAGCGCACTGACAAAGGCTGGATCATTGGTAAAAAGCCGGATATAATTTTCGAGTCCGATAAATTCCGATGTTTTTCCAATACCGTTCCATTTACGGAAGGAATAATAAATACACATAACGAAAGGAATTCCTACAAACAGCGTGATGAAGAAAACTGCAGGGGCTACATATCCTGCGAATTCCAATGCTGTTTTTCTGGCCCTTCGTTTCTGGCTGTTTGCCTGCATAAAGAAACCTCCTGTCCTTTTCGGAAAAACAGGGCTGCCGAAATTGTCAGCCGCCCTGTTTTCGTTTTTATTCACGCGATCATTTTATAATAAATTACATTGCATCGTAAGCATCAACAAATAACTGGGTAAGAACCTCTTTTGTCTCGTCGCGGTCTGCATTTCCTGCAACATAGTTCTGGAATGCGGTACCAAATGGCTCTTCTACACCTTCTGGTCCTTTAAAGATCCACCATGGACATGTTACGGAATTATCCTGTGCAGCTGCTGTTTCTGCTGCAAGCTGTGTATCAGGTGCATCTGCTCCGGTAAGTGGGGAGATATCGCCGATAACTGATGGAACCCAGCTTCTTCCATAATCAGAAGTACACATGTAGTTCAGGAAATCAAGAACCGTATCAAGATTTTCGGAATCTTTTGCTACACGGAAGGTAAGGTTGGACTCAACTGCGAGAACTGCTTTTTCGTCCATGCGGGGCATATAAACATAACCCATATCAATATCAGGGGCAATGGCGCGGATACTTGCCTCGTCCCAGGAGCCATTGTGGATCATGGCAACTTTTCCTGTTGCAAAATCGGAGCACTGAAGATCATTGGTGGACTCCATTGGCTTGTCACCGCTGTACTCCTTGATCAGATCCAGAAGATCAAGTGCAAAATCAACCTGCGGAAGCTCGCCGAATTTCAGATCTCCGTTTTTCACATCTTCAAAGAGCTTGTCATAATCGCCGTCATAGGCATCACTCATAGACGGATAAACGGTCTGTGGAAGGATCCACCACTCACCAAATCCGGAGCTAAATGGCTGAATACCTGCATCTGTCAATTTCTCACAAACGGTGCGAAGCTCGTCTAAGGTAGTTGGAAGTTCTGTGATTCCAGCCTGCTCAAATAATGCTTTGTTATAGATAAAGCCATGGGACTGAACCAGGAATGGCATTCCTGTAATATGGCCATCTTCTGTTACAGATGTAAGGGTTGTCTCGGAAAAGTTTTTCATAAACTCTTCGTCATCCAGGTTATAAATATAATCTGCATATAAAGTATTGTCGCTGTATGCACTGGAAAGGAACAGGTCCGGAACCTCACCGGAATTTAATCTGGAACGGAGTACAGTCTGGTAATCATTCTGAAGGACTTCCAGCTCAATGGATACATTTGGATGTTCTTCTGTATAATGATCGATCAGATCATGGTAAGCGTCTGTGTATTCCGGACCATTAAACATGAAATAAAGCTCTACCGGATCATCGTCTGCCATTACGGTTACAGAACCCATTGTAAGAGAACTGACTGTCATTAAACCGGCCATTAATAAAGCAATTTGTTTCTTATGCATATGCATATCCTCCTTCTTTTTGCTGCTGCCCGTTTCGCCCACGGCAGCCTGCTTTGTTTTTGATAATCTAATCATACACTATGCAATATTACAAATAAATAGAAAAAATCAAACTGTTTATGGTAAAAGTTTGATATCTATAACCTGTTCTATTGTGAATAAATACAACAAGTTGTATAATATTGCCATAATAAAAAGGAGCTTTATGTATGAAAAAGAAAATAGAAAATTTATCCATGCAGACGCAGCTGACAGTTGTGATCCTGTCTGTGATCGTTCTTGCATTTGGAATTATTTTATATAGTGGTTATTCTGGTCAGGCAAGGTCTTTTGCAGAGGAATATACTTCTTCCACACAGACTATTCTGGAGATGGATGTGGCAAATCTGGATCAATATATTCAGGGTCTGCGGATCTTTTGCGTACAGCCCTGCCTGAATGTATCTGTCTATAATTCCCTGCTGAAGAGAAAACCTCTTTCCTCTTCTGAGATCAGTGACATAAAACAGGAAATCCAGTCTTCCTATCATAGCAGAACAGATATCCGTTCTTATTCCATTACAGCAATGAATCAGGATTTATGTTTTGAGCGGAATGCAGGGGTTGGGGGACAGCATATTTTATCGACCCCTGTAAAAGATACTGAAATATCCAGACCTTATATTGCCTGTGGAAGCAATGACAAATATGAATATCTGGCGCCCCCGGATTCAGAAGATGTGTTTTTCCGGTATTATCACTACCTGATCCGCCTGAGAAACCGGGAACCAGTCAGTTTGTCTTATGTGGATGTAGATACTACACAGCTGCGGCTGCTTATGAAAAACCATCAGGATTATGGGCAGATCTTATGCCTGTATAATTCAGATGGTGAACTTTTATATTCCAGTTCTGAGGATATCCGAAATCAGGAAGAAAAAGAAAAAAAACAGCTTTTTGGGCTTCATTCAGATGTTGAAAATGTAAATATCGGTGGAATTTCTTATCTTGTACTTCGCAGGACCAGTGAAGAGACGGGCATTGTCCTGCTTTCCCTGCTTCCTAAAAGCGCCTGGGATGACCGGGCAAGGGACTTTTTGCTTCCTCTGGTAATGCAGATTGCAGTGATCACTATCTGTCTGATCATTATTGTTACGCTCATGATCCGGATGATCACAATTCCATTGAAGAGGCTGTCTTACCAGATGGGAAAAATGGGTGAAGGAGACTTTTCTCCCACAGCTTTTGGCGGAGGCTGTAAGGAAACCTGTGCATTAACAGAAAGCTATAACGACATGGCAACCCACATTAATGAATTGATCGAGACCAACTATATTTCCAGCATCAATGAGAAAAATTCCAGGCTCCAGGCGTTGGAGGCCCAGCTGAATCCACATTTTCTCTATAACACTCTTCAGGCGATTGCTACAGAAGCATTGCTTGCAGATTGCCAGGAAATTTATGATATGATTGTGTCTTTGTCTGCAAATCTTCGTTATACCATTAAAGGCAGAGAGCTCGTCCACTTGCAGGAGGAACTTGATTATGTAGACCGGTATATTCTTTTGCAGAAAACAAGACTAGGCGGGCGTCTGGAAGTGACGAAGAAAATTAATCCAAAGGTAAATCTGGCAGTGATTCCAAAAATCAGTATTCAAATGCTGGTGGAAAATGCCATTATACACGGAATGCCGGAGGACGGAGCTGTTCTTCATATTATTATCCGGGTGTGTATGGAAAATAACCGGCTGCTCATCAGTGTATATGACGATGGAAAGGGAATTCTCCCAGAAAAAGTGAAAGAACTGAATGATATTTTTTCCGGAAAATCAGCAGATACTGGCAATTCCATCGGACTTCCCAATCTTGCAAGCCGTCTGAAAATACTCTATCAGGGAGAGGCTGGTCTGTTTCTGGAATCACAGGGCGATCAGTTTACAGAAGTAAAAATGGAACTTCCAATCAGAAAGAGGGGAAATGAAAATGTATAAAGTACTGATTATTGACGATGAGGCACCTGCTAGAATTGCAATAAGCAGGCTTGGGCACTGGGCAGATTATCATATTACAGAACTTTATCAGGAAACCAACGGTGTTGCAGCTTTAAAAACCATGCGGGAAATAAAGCCCCAGATTGTTTTTGCAGATATGCAGATGCCGATTATGAATGGCATGGAATTCCTGGAAAAGGCTTCACGTGAATTTAGGGATACCTGTTTTATTGTAATCAGTGGGTATGATTATTTTGATTACGCAAAGGCAGCTTTGAAATGTGGTGCCATTGATTATCTGTTAAAACCAATTGCACGGGAAGAATTGAATGCTGCCATTGATAAAGCAGTCCAGACATTGGGAAATACTGGTACCTGTTTAGAAAAAGAAGTGCCAAAGCTTTCCCCTGATGAAGTTGTCGCCAGGATCCGGCAGGATATTGACCAGAACTATCCACAGCCCCTTAAGATTAGCAGTTATGCGAAGAAGTACTTCTTTACCCAGGAGTATCTGACACGCCTTTTTCGCCAGCATTATGAGATGACCATTCAGGAATACCTCCTTATGGTCAGAATGACCCGGGCGAAAGAACTGCTGGAAAATCCTTCTATTAAGATCCAGGAAGTTGCTGCCCGGGTTGGATATTCCGATAATAACTATTTCAGTAAGGCATTTCGGAATTTCTTTGGAATTACGCCCACAGATTGCAGAAATAAGTGTTTCGTGAGCAGAAATACTAAATAGACCGAAAGCCTTTTCCAATGATCTCACTGCTGTTTACAATGGTAATGAAAGCGTGGGAATCGATCTGTCTTAAATGAATGCGAAGGCGGTTGGTCTCGCTTCTGGTGAGAACAGTCATCAGTACCTTCTGCTCCTGTTTGGTATAAACACCGAAGGCATTTTGCTCAGTTGCAGAACGGTGAAGATCGTTGATAATAAAGTCTTCCACCTGATCTGGGTACTTGCTGATAATGGTACAGACCTTTCGCAGGTTCAGGCTCTCAATGGCGCTGTCTACGACGGTACATTTCAAGATCATTCCCAGGATACAGTAAAGTCCGGTCTGTGCACCGTAAAGGTAAGCGGCGATCAGTACGATTCCAAGATCGCTGACCAGAAGGGCGCGTCCAATCTCCAGACTGGTATATTTGTGCAGGATTATGGCTACAATATCGGTACCACCAGTGGAAGCACCTACGTTAAATACCATGGCCGCTCCTACTGCTGGCAGGATAACCGCGAAGCACAGCTCCAGGAATACATCATGTGTCAGCGGGAAACTAAGCGGATAGATCACTTCACAGGCACTTACATAAAAAGACAGGGCAAAGGAGGAATAAATAGTCCATCCCATAGAACGGATTCCCAGAAAGAAAAATCCGAGTATAACTAGCGCTGCGTTGACGATCCACATGAATGCGCCTACATTCCACTTCGGAAACAGGGTAGACAGGATAATGGACAAACCGGATGTACCGCCAAATGCGAAGTGGTTTGGCGTTTTGAAAATGGAAATTCCAACTGCTGTAAAAATTAATCCCAGATTCAGAATTAAAAAGAAAATCAGGTTATCTTTTGTAAAAATCTTCTTTTTCATAAGTTATTTTATCTCCTCCCTTCAGTAAAATTAGTATAGCGTAAAACATGTGTTCCGTATAGAGTGTTTTTTTCTGTTTTTTATATAATGAGCTTAAAATCCCTCACTGCTTTTGATATAGAGTTTTTTCTTTATACAAACTGCACTTTTCTGCTTTTCTTTGCTGCCTTGATAAGCTCTCCCAGCCGCTTATTGCAGCTTCCAACAGGTACGCTTGTACAGATAACTCTGTCACAGCTTTCCATGGCTTTTAAAGCCTTCTGGAAGGTTTCCTCGCTGATTTCCATAAAGGGCTTCTCTGTGATCACCTGATTGGCCAGCAGTCTTGCCAGGCGGTAATCCACATCATTGGTGTATAGAACGCCTGCAATAAAAGGAGTATGCTCCTTCTGAAGCTGCCGGAATATGGGAATACCAGTGCCGTTTCCACAGATCACAAAAGTTTTTGCTTCTCCCTCCGGCTTTGGAAGCTCGATGCTTCCAAACAGCGGATCAAAAAAACCATTGTTGATCTCATAAAGATCCCGGATCATATTCTCCTCAAAAATTTCCTCAGGTTTTCCAAAATGGGAAATGGTATCTCCCTTTACACAGATGATCTTATCAGCAATCTTCTGTGCAAGGTCAATTTCATGAAGAGACATGATAACAGTTATCTGCTTTTTCTTCGCCATATCCCGAAGAATAGATAAAAGATCCAGCTTATGTTTAATATCCAGGAAAGAAGTAGGCTCATCCAGGATAATAATATCTGGTTCCTGGCAGATAGCGCGTGCAAGAAGCACTCTCTGGCGCTGTCCGTCACTGATATTGTTAAAGTCACGGCTGCCAAGAACTTCTGCATGTACCGCCTTCATGGCCTCTTCTACCTTTTCTTCATCTTCCCTTGTAAGAATGCCAAGCCTTCCAGTATAAGGATAACGGCCGGTTGCCACAATGTCATGGCAGGTCATCAGCTCCGGCTTCATTCTCTCAGTAAGAACTACCGCCATACGGGTAGAAAGATCCCGGAAGGAAAAGGACATCAGATTCTGGTTATCAAAATAGACCTTTCCGCCAATGATCTGCAGCTGTCTTGTAATACTTTTTAAAATTGTGGATTTCCCCGAACCGTTGGGACCAATGAGAGTTACGATCTCTCCCTTTTTTATTCCAATACAAATATCGTGGATCAGTGCCTTTCGATTGTAGCCAACAGAAAGGTTGTCCATATGAAAATAATAATTGTCCATTTTAGTTTCCTCTCTTCTTTCGCAACATCATGAAAATAACAACTGGTGCTCCAAAGATGGAGGTAACGGTGCTGATGTTCAGCTCCAGAGGCGCGAACGCCATTCTGGCGATCAGGTCACACATCATACAGAAAACAGCACCTCCCAGGAAGGTTCCCGGAATGATGATCAACGGTCTGGATGTACCAAAGCTTCTTTTCATCAGGAATGGAACTGCAATTCCAACAAAGGAAATAGGTCCTGCAAAAGCAGTTACTGTTGCAGACAAAATGCTGGAAAGCAGGATTAATGCAACACGGAAAAATTTAATATTCACACCCATACTCTGCGCATAAGCTTCTCCCAGCTGATAAGCCCCGATGGGCTTTGACAGCAGGAACGTAAGGAGCAGGGTGACACCCACAACTGCACAGGAAATGTAAACATTGCTCCAGCTCATACCAGAGAAACTTCCCTGTGACCATCCATGAAGATTTACAATATTGGAATCATCTGCAAAGGTTATCACAAAGTCTGTAACTGCGGAACAGATATAACCGATCATGATTCCCGCAACCAGAAGAGTAGCCATGTGCTTGATCCTTTTGGAAATCAAAAGAATAAAGCCAATGGAAATCAAGGAACCGATAAAGGCAGCGATGATCAAAGTATAAGAGGTTACATTCTGGGCGATTTCAAGATAGTAGATCATAGTAAGTGCGACTACCATTTTGGCGCCCGAGGAAATTCCCAGAACAAAAGGTCCTGCAATGGGATTTTCAAAAAAGGTCTGAAGAAGAAAACCAGATAAAGATAATGCACCTCCAAGGATGGCTGCCATCAGGATCCTGGGAAGACGGATCTTCCAGATGATGCTGTATTCCTTGGTGTCAGTGGCTTTTTTCAAAAGGATATTTACGATCTCAGACAGGGAAATGTGAACATTTCCTGTATTGATATTCAAAACTGTGATCAGGCCAAACGCCAGGATCAACAGAACAAAAACCAATGTATAGCGAGATCTTCTCTTAAAGTTCTCCATGTGGAAACTGGTTCCATCGGATTGTCTGTTCATTCTAATTATACTCCATTTATGTTTTGTCTAAGGAAAGCGGACTACTTATCAGAAGTCCGCTTTCAAAGTCTGGTATCTTTTATGTAAATCGCTTATCCGGCAACACAATCAGCTCAGCTTGTGAAGGAAGGTCATATCCTCCTCGTTTCCATCTGTGAACATCAGGTTGAGGTCATTGATCAGTTCTCCGATAGTGTCTGTATGCTGATACATGGAATCATCTGTTACCCAGACATTTCCCTCTTTTACAGCTTTAAAATCAGCCATCAGACTGTCTTTTGCAAGGAGATCATCAATGCTCTTTACAGAGGAATCAATACTGGAATTGTAGATCAGGTAATCTGCGTCTACAGCTGTATTGTAGAACTCCTCCATTGTAATCGATACAGAAGTTTTTCCACTGTCATCCTGAAGATCTGCAAAAACATTTCTTCCGCCCGCAACCTCGATCATGCTGGAGATATAATCTTTCGGGCTGCGGACCACTGGAGAACCGCTGGTATTGATATAGAAGAATGCCACTGTTTTCTCCGTATTGGTGAAATCCTTTAATTTCTCAATGATCTGGGCCTGCTGATCAAAGAAGGTATTTGCTTCCTCTTCCTTATTCATCATCGCACCATAAAGCTTGATCCATTCCGTACGTCCAAGAGGCTGGCTCTCATAACTGGAACGGTCGATGAAAACCGGGATTCCCAGAGTTTCGATCATCTCCTGTACCTTGGGGGCATGCAGGATCATGGTTGACTCAATGGCAAGATCACAGTCATCCCCAACCAGAAGCTCATAATCCGGTTCATCATATTTTCCGGCAAAGGTCATATCCCCGTTGTTGATGGCATCTGCTGCAGCCTGGATATACCAGCCGGAAGCATCCAGACCGGATAATTTAATAGAATCAACACTTCCAATGGCATCAAACAAAGCCATTGGAGAAGTTGCAGCCATATAGATGGTATCAAGAGGCTGCTGCAGTACCCTGATATCTTCATCCAGACCGTCCGGTGTCTCTTTTCCTTCCGGAACTACCAGATACCTGGCATCATCATGGACATCCAGAAGTTTATAGCCATCGTTGTAATAATAAACGTCAAAGCACTCTGCAAAAGAAAGATCCATAGTGGACTCATAAGTAAGTCCGGGAATTTCCGGTGCGGTGCTTTCACTTTCATCAGAGGAACCGTCAGCAGAAGCCTCTGTGGTTTCTGCATTCTCCTCTTCTGCCCATACTGGAGTAATGGCGGTGAACGTCATTACCGCTGCTGCAAAAACACTTAAGATCTTATATTTCAGCTTTCGGTTATACATCTCGTTCTCTCCTGTAATTAAGCCTCATCACTTGTTACAAAAACAGCTTCGTATGCTTTTTCCCACTCAGCCTTTGCTTCCTCATCCTTTTCATCAGAAGAACGGTCTACAATAAATGGAATCTTCAAAGTAGAATATTTCTCTGCCGCATCCTTCAGCAGTTCCATCTTATCATTTACCTCAGATTCTTCAGCCGGAAGAATATCAGAGGAAAGAATCGCAAGTCCGCACTGGCTCTTTACAAGTGTCTTATAATCTGTATCATCTGATTTTCCCGCAAATACAACAGAGCCATTTTCCAGTGCTGCTGTAAGGCTGTCTACTGTACAGTCCTCTTTCTCCATTCCAAGGCTGGTAACCTTGTCTGTAAGATTCAGTTTATCCAGAATATTAAGGGCATCTGTGGAAGCTACATAAGCAGATTCAACTGGCTGCTGGATCAGAATCACGTCTTTATCAAGACCAGCTGGAATAACAGCACCATCTGGTACGATCAGGTATTTTACAACGTTTCCAGTATAAAGCTGATCTGTGCTGGCAGTCTCATTGGAATCCTGTGCCTTTGTTGTTTCATCAGCTGTTTCTGCTTTTCTTGCTGTATCTGTGGTCATATCTACTTCCAGAAGGGTAATGCCCTTTGCATAGTGATACAGTTTGAAGTATTTTGCATGCTCCAGTTTAGTTTCTTCTTTATACTCGAGTCCTGTGATCTCTGGCGCCTCTTCGTCTAACTTCTTGTTTCCTGTGGAAAGCATGCTGTTATCAGAAGCCGGATTCTCTTTATCGGTCTTCTTCGGATCGTTGGCACCCTTTAAGGCAATGTAAATGGTATATGTAATCTCATGAGCCTGGGACATTCTGGTGGTCATACCGATAATGGTATTATTCTGGTTTAATGCCACCGGAATGGTGAAGGTGGATGTTCCGCCGCCGCATGCTCCGTAGTATTTATTTCCGTTTGCTTTTACATATCCATAGTATTCACTGCTGAATACGATCGTCGCATAAGCCTGTCCGCCGGTTACGGTGATCTTGCTGCAGGAAATGCTTACTTTTCCAGTTCCGCCAGACCAGGAGAAGCTGTCCGGAGTATAGGTTCCGTCTGCCAGAGTAGTGGAACTATTTACCGCTGCTGTTCCGCCGCTTAAGTCAGATTCATATTTAGACTCTTTTTCCGGTTTTTTATCTGGTTTCGGAGACGGTGTTGGGGTTGGGGTACTGCTTGGGGTTGGGGCTGCTGTAGGTGTTGGGGTAACTGTAGCCGGAGTATCCGTGTTATCATCTGGTGTTTCCGGGTCATCCTGCACATCACCGATTTTGTTCAGGGTTTCTGACTGGAAGGTAAGGATCCTGTCATACCAGATCTGATTTTTATGGGAAAAAGCAGCGACTGCAATTCCATCATCAAGAGACTCTACCGGAATCTCATAGGTATACTTACCGTCAGCATTTACTACATATGGAACCCATTTCGAGGAATCTGCTGCGGCAGCTTCTTCCTTTGTTCCAAGAAAGAGATAATCGTATCCTGTACCGCTTAAAGTAAGGACAGCAGTCATTTTGCCATTCTTGGAAGTAAGCACACAGTTTACTACACGGAACATGGTTGCGCTGGAATTTACAGTTACGTTATAAATTCCGCTGTCGCATACGTTACCGGCTGGTTTAACAGCAGGGGTTGGGGTAGCGGTTGGTGCCGGAGCTGGGGTCTCGCTTGGAACTGGTGTAACCGTTGGTGTGGGTGCCTTATTGCCTGGAATTGTAATGGTAAATTCTCCGCCTTTGGAATACTGATACCATACGCCGCCCTCTTTTTTACGGATGGCTACCTGATATTTCTGGTCTTCTTCTGTGGAAGGAACTGCAAATTCAAAGGTATAGCCCTCTCCTGTAGGAGTTCCTACACATACATTTTCTGGATCGCTTTTTGCATCTTCCACGCTTCCGAGATAGATGGCATCGTATTTGTCTGTAGCGGTTACGATAGTAACAATTGTTTTGTCTCCCTCGTGTCTTGCAGAAGAGCTTGCAATCTTAAACATACCAAGGGCGCCGGAATCATCTGGCTTATCAATTGTGATGTCCGATCCGTCTGGTTTTACATCTGCTTTTGTTGTGTCATCTGTCTTTCCGGTTTCTTCTTTGGAATCGGATTTTTCGGAAGTTTTGGTATCCTTTGCCTCTTCCTTTTTCTCTTCTACCGGAGTTACAGTTGCTTCCGGTGTCTGCTCTGGTTCCTGATCCGCTTCTGCTGCAGGAGTCTGCTCCGGAGCTGGTGTTTCGGAAGGGATTTCCTTTGCCGGCTCTTCCGTAGCCGGTGCTTCCTCTGAAGAGGCTGTATTAGAAGTATCTTCAGAAGCAGTTTTCTGATCATCCATGTCCGCAGCTTTTTCCTCTGCAGCTGGTGTAGGGGTAGTTGTAATCAGCACATTTACATCCTCTCCCTCTGCCTGTGTGAGCACAGCCGGAGTGATCGTCATTGCTACAGAAAGAAACAGTGCCAGAAAGCGTTTTGAATTTCTTTTCATTTTTCTCCCTCGATTCTTTATAGTTCATTTATATGGTTCTGAATAAATCCAGGCAGTTTCTTGTAAAGAAGCTCATCTGTATACATCAGAAAATTCCAACGGAATATTTTATTACACAAAAATGCCTGCTCCAAACAAAGAAGCAGGCACTAAAATTTAAATATTCTGCAGTCAGATATATCATGAGAATGAAGTGCTTTCTTCGGAAGCTTTCATTAACGGATTCAGCAGGTTTCCTGGCTTACAGATCATTACGGAATCTAACCTTCTCAGTAAAATACAAATGGCACGAACAGATTCCATTCCCTGTTTACAGTGACCGGATCGCTCAGGACTTTCACCTGATTCCCTCTTAGCCTGCAGTCTATTCCTGCAAAGGCACTGAAAACGGATTTATTCAATTCATTTCATTATAGCAGACTGCTTTGTCGAAATCAATAGATTGACCTGGCAAATTATTGTTTATATTGGCTGTAGCCAACTTCTTCCTTGCGAAGAAGGGTACCTTCCTCATCATAGACGCTGCGATAGGTCCGGCAAATATTGGCATCTGAATGTTCGGTAGTGATCTCCACCCGGTTGTTATCTGTTTTCGTACCGTAGATGGATACTGTCACTGCTTCTTCTTTCTCATCGTAGGAAGCGGTGATCTTAACCGGATATGCACTGTTATTCTGGAAACGGAAATCCTGTCCGCCCCATACTACTGCTGCATCCAGTCCATCCTCCACATAATCGATCCGCGCCGCGTGATTATGGCGCTCCACAATAGCCAGATCTGACTGGAGACATGCCATATATAAAGTGGTAGAAATCTGGCAGATTCCGCCTCCGATATCCTGGGCATGCTCACCGCCAACGATCACAGTGGCTTCCCGGTATCCTCTTTCCTCTGTTCGTGGTCCAAGGGTATCGTTATAGGAAAAAATCTGTCCGGGCTGAAGCTCTACCCCGTCACATGCTTCCACAGCCAGTTTCAGGTTGGCTACACGGTTATCTGTTCCTCCGCCGTATGTGGTATAAGTACCAAGCAGGTTCAGGTAAGGAAGGGCTTCAATTTCTTCTGTGGACACATCTGGTAAAGTGATTTCCAGCGGAATTGTGACAGTTTCTCCTTCTTTTGCTTTTTTCAGTTTCTTTTCAGCAGATTTTACATTGAAGGAAATGCCCGTAACAGCTGGAATGATCTCATTATTTTCCCCTAAAGAAGCATCCTGTGCCTCTGTATGTACCTCTTCATAATAAGCTTCCATATCCAGTTCGTCTGGCGGAGTTTCCTTCGTTGGGCACTCAATAACTGCCTCATAATCCTCAATGGAAATCGCCCTCAGGATTTCCTCCTTTAAAGCATCCATATCTGGCCCGATTCCGGTTTTGCCTTTGGTGATCACTAAATCTGTGTCTGTGAGTTCACAGGAAGTCTGTACGGTGGTGGAGCCATTTAAGATCCCGGCCTCATCCAGAACAGTATCCAGTTCGTCCTTGTTTCTGGCTTCCGGCATAAGAGTGACCTCTTCCTTGGTCTTATTGTTCATAAGCTCAATGCGGTCTGTCCCGTGGGTATACCAGGCACCATGTCCCAAAGAGTAGGCACTTTCTACGATGGACTTCACGTCCAAACCAAGTACCGGATAAACAGATACCTGGAATTTCTTCCCGTTTAAAGTGACAGTCATCTGGGTATCCTGATACTTTTCCTTAAAGTCCCTAGAAATGGCGTCAATTGCCTCTTCCTTTGTCATTCCCTGAATGGCAATGCCATTGACTTTCAATTTCTTCCAGATCACATTATCCGTAAGGAAATGACACCACAGACCATAAGCGCCCACAAGAATCAAAAGCAGGATCAAAACCTTGATCATGCCATTTTTCATTTGTTTTTTCATATAATAATTTTACCTTTGACTGTTTTTTAGAGCAGTGGGGTAAAAAAGCATGTACGGTTTCCAGTGTGACATGCAGCTCCTACCTGCTCTACTTTTGCCAAAATTGTATCATTATCACAGTCAATCGTCAATGATTTTACATATTGAACATGACCGGAGGTCAGTCCTTTGGTCCAGAGCTCGTTGCGGCTGCGGCTCCAGTAGGTCATTTTACCAAGCTTCAATGTAGTGAGATAAGCTTCTTCATTCATATAAGCCAGCATCAGAACTTCACCGGTTTTGTAGTCCTGTACAATGACAGGAATCATGCTGTCACTGTTTAGTTTAAAATCAGACCAGGACATTTTACTTTTTAATTCTTTCGAATCCATAGTTGATAAACTCCTTTTCGTATTTTAAATGTAACTGTCCAGTATCTTCACAGTTACACGCTTCGCGATGCACAGAAATCATGCAAAGCATGATTTCGCGCTGCAATCTTCGGGTTTTCTGTGAACTACGTTCACAAAAAACACCTCGCGGAATACTGCCTTCTGAATAGTTACTTTTGAACGCAAATAATTATGCCACTTGCCTCCATTCAGAAAACAAGTGGCAGTATACGGTATTTATTCTTTTATAAGTTACAGTTTTCCCTTTTTGGGTGGAGTATAACCCTATAGGCTGCCCTTTGTAGAAAGTACGTCTGAAATCCGCGGATCATAAGCCACCGCCATATCCAGTGCTTTGGCAAAGCTTTTGAACATTGCTTCTGCCATGTGGTGGTTATTTCCCTGGGTGAGCACCTTGATATGCAGGTTCATGGCCGCTGTATAGGAAATGGCATAGAAAAATTCTTTCACCATTTCTGTAGACATATCCCCTATTTTTTCACTGGTAAATTCCCCGTCAAAGGAAAGGTAGGGACGTCCTCCAAGATCAACAGCGCAGAGCACCAGACATTCGTCCATGGGAAGGATGCAGCTTCCATAACGGCGGATTCCCTTTTTATCTCCTACCGCTTCTTTGATCGCTGTGCCCAGGACAATTCCTGTGTCCTCAATAGTATGATGATCGTCTACCTGAAGATCTCCCTTTACCTTTATATCCAGATCAAAAAGCCCGTGGCGGGTAAATCCATCTAACATGTGATCAAAAAAGCCCACACCTGTATCCAGGCTGCTTTTTCCAGTTCCGTCCAGCTTCAGCTTTATGGCAATCTTAGTTTCTTTTGTATTACGTTCAACAGTAGCTTCTCTTGTCATGACTGCTCCTTTTTATCCTCGTCCTCAAAACGGACTGCAATGGAATTGGCGTGTGCCGTAAGCTGTTCAGATGTTGCAAACTGGATAATATCCTTGTGGATATCCCGAAGGGCAGATTTGGAATAATACACGATGCTGGATTTCTTGATAAAGTCGTCAACGGAAAGTGCAGAGAAAAATTTAGCAGTTCCGTTGGTTGGAAGAACATGGTTCGGCCCTGCAAAATAGTCTCCAAGAGGCTCGGAGCTGTATTCGCCAATAAAGATCGCACCTGCGTTTCGAACCTTCATCATAACCTCAAAAGCATTCTTAGTCACAATTTCCATATGCTCAGAAGCAATCTCGTTAGCCGCTTCAATGGCTTCGTCCATGTCTTCTGCAATGAGAATATATCCAAAATTCTCCAGGGATTTCTCAATGATCTCTTTTCTGGAAAGAACTTTCAGGTAGCCTTCAATCTCTTTTTCCACATTCTGTGCCAGTTCTGTGCTGGTGGTGATTAAGATCGCGGAAGCCATCTCATCATGCTCCGCCTGGGAAAGCAGGTCCGCTGCTACATAATGTGCATTGGCGGTTTCATCTGCCAGAACCAGGATTTCACTTGGTCCGGCAATGGAATCAATGCTTACATGTCCGTATACGGCCTTCTTTGCCAAAGCTACAAAAATGTTTCCAGGGCCGACGATCTTGTCAACCTTGGGAATGCTTGCCGTACCATAAGCAAGGGCACCGATGGCCTGGGCACCGCCCACTTTATAGATTTCGTCAGCACCTGCCTCCTTTGCCGCTACCAGGGTGGAAGGATTTACCATTCCGTCTTTTCCAGGAGGTGTGGTCATCACGATATGGGGTACGCCAGCAACCTTCGCCGGCACAATATTCATCAGTACAGAAGATGGATAAACTGCCTTTCCGCCAGGAACATAAACGCCTACACGGTTTAACGGGGTTACTTTTTGTCCAAGCATGGTGCCGTTCTCTGTGCTGGTAAACCAGCTGTTCTGACGCTGCTTTTCGTGATAGCTGCGGATGTTTACAAGGGCTTTGCGGATAACTTCAAGCAAAGAAGCATCAACCGCTTTATAGGCGTCTTCGATTTCTTCTTCGGTTACGCGGATGGTCTCCGGGGTAACTTCTACTTTATCAAATTCTTTGGTATAGGAAAAAAGCGCCTCATCCCCTTTTTCCTTTACATTTGCAAGAATATCGACTACTGTGGCTTCAAATTTGCCGTAATTATTAGGGCTTCTTTTTAAAAGATTTTCCAGAATATCCTTGGTAGATTCCTTTGTTAATCTTACTGTACGCATTGTGATCGGTCCTTCCAATTTAATTATTTCGACTTCATTTTCTATCGCGTAATATCAGATACCTCTTTTAGATTATTTTACGCAAATCATCGATCAGTTTGCTGATCCGTTCATTTTCCATCTTCATGCTTACCTGATTTACAACCATTCTGGCAGAAAGTGGGCAAACCTCTTCCAATACCTTCAGACCGTTTTCCCGAAGGGTACTTCCGGTCTCCACAATATCTACGATCACCTCAGAGAGCCCCACAATGGGAGCCAGCTCAATGGAGCCGTTCAGCTTGATGATCTCAACGGTCTGGTGCTTCTTATTATAGAAATAATCTTTGGCAATGTTGGGATATTTGGTTGCCACACGGATCAGCTGGTTGGAACTTAAAAGCGGCCGCGCACTCTCTGGTCCGCATACACACATACGGCAGGCTCCAAAGCCAAGATCCATTACCTCATAGAGCTTACGGCCTTCTTCAAGAATCGTATCCTTTCCCACAATTCCAATATCGGCAGCACCATATTCTACGTAAGTAGGCACATCTGGTCCTTTGGCAAGGAAAAAGCGGAGCTTTAATTCTTCATTTACAAAGATCAGTTTACGGGAATCCTTATCTTTCATCTCTTCGCAGGTAATCCCGGTTTTTTCCAGCATGGAAAGGGTCTTGTCTGCAAGTCTTCCCTTGGTAAGAGCAAAAGTCAGATATCTCATAATTCCACCTCACAAACCTTCGTTACTTTCTCCGGACGAAGAGCCACATTCTTACCCTGGGCGCGAAGCTCCTTTGCCTTCTGGATTGCCTGAATGCGGTTGTTCTTACGGTAAGTGATCACCGTAACGCCCTCTTCTTCCTCCATTTCAATTTTCTGTCTGGACAGTGCCATGAGAAGGTTGTCCACTACAATTGCAAATCCGATGGAAGCAGCCGGTTTTCCGAAATGCTTCATCAGCTGGTTATAACGTCCTCCCTTGATCAGCGCCTCACCAGTACCATACGTATAGGCCTGGAAAATAATTCCAGTGTAGTAATGGTATTTACTTAACATGGAAAAATCAAATGTAACATATTTCTCATAACCATAAACCTTTAGAAGCTCATAAATCTCCTCCAGACGGGCAACTGCCTTTAATGCCTGGGGATTGTCGGTAAGGACTTTTGCCTTCTCCAGAATTTCTGCGGAACCGAACATCTGGGGAAGCTGGGAAAGGGCTTTCGCAAGGGATTTATCCATATGCTTGCTTTTTACAAGCTCCTCTACGCCGAAGTAATTCTTCTGGGAGATCAGCTCCCGAAGCTCTTCTTCCTCTTCCTGGCTCATGCCGGTCTGTGCCAAAATGGCCTTGTAATAGTCCACCTGTCCTACGCTTACCTGAAACTCGGTAAGTCCGGCAGCAAGAAGACACTCTACAGTCATGGCGAGAATCTCTGCATCTGCTTCCGCTGAATCGTCTCCCATACGCTCTACGCCCATCTGGGTGGTTTCTTTTAGTCTGCCACGGAAACTGGAATTATTGATAAAGGTATTGCCTGTGTAACACAGGCTGACCACTTCTTTTTCCGGATTAAAATAGGTAGCACATGCTCTGGAAACGGATGGCGTAAAGTCCGGACGGAGCACCAGTGTATTGCCCTCTCTGTCGAAAAACTTATAAAGCTCCCTGGAGGGAATGGTTCCCACTTCTTTGCTGAATACTTCGAAATATTCAAATGTGGGAGTCTCTATATCTTCAAAGCCATACTGGTGGAATACATGATGGAGCTTCTCCTGAAGCTTTTGTTTCCTGCTGCATTCCTGACTGTAAATATCCCGTACACCTTCCGGCGTATGAAAAATCCTCTGCATATAATGTTTCCTCCATGATGTTTCTTGTTTATTTCGCAGTCTGCCCTCCTCTTCTGATCTCTCAGAGAAGGGGTTGTTAATTACATAACACTTTATCACACTACCACGATAATATAAAACCAATGTCGATTATAATGGAATCTGATTCCATTGTCAAGATGAACCTTCTTGTGACAGGTACAAGCGTGCAAACTTGGGTTACTGTTCACTCTGGGACCAGTAACCGCTTTGCGATGCACAGAAATCATGTATTCCCATGATTTCGCGATTCCAGATCCAGCTTCAATCCCTCTAAATAAGGAATCAGAAAGCCGCCTTTTTTCGGCAGATAGTATTTCTCGTCCAGTTCCTCCCTGCGGAAGCTTTTCCGTCCGCCCTCTTCCATCCGCTTCCAGAACACCAACAGATCACGGAAGGGCAAATAATAGAACAGGTTCAGATGACTGAAAAATATAAGAAAAAATGCCACGCCGTTCTGTTTTTCAAAGTCCTCCATAAACTTCACCTGATGGGGGTGAATGTTCGCCAGAGGAAACGTCTGGGCGCTGCATTCCTTTGCGTCAAAGCAGACAGGGATACCCTGTACTGCACCTATGTAGTCAACGGTACTTCGCTGGTCAAAGTAGGCCAGGGTAATGTGGCGGTTCTCCTTATCCATGCGTACCGGAGTGATGGGAGTTGGGATCTTCTGCACCAGTGCAAGTCCCTTTTCCCTGTATTGTTCATTTGTACGGTTTACAAGATCCTCCAGGGTAGAACCCCGGAGGCCTCTGCTGTTCCATGTTGCCATGTTTACGGCTCCTCATAGCCAAGAAGCTTAATGGAAGGATAATATCTTACCATTGCCTTTCCCACAATCTGGTCAAAGCGGACGAAGGTATTCTGCCAGTAACGGGAATCCTTGGAATTGTTTCGGTTATCTCCTAACATGAAATAGCAGTTGTCCGGAACCGTATATGGTCCGAAGCTTCCTTTCATCTTCTCTGGAATAAAGGAGTCATCAAGTGCTGTCTCAGACCCATCAATGTATACCTTTCCATCCTTGATCTCAACAGTCTCTCCTGGAAGTCCGATCACACGTTTGATGAAAAGCTGGCTTTCGTCATCCGGATATTTGAAGATCACAATGTCAAAACGCTCAGGATCTTTGACCTTCTTGGAAATCTCATGTCCGAACAGATCCAGGTTAATTCCATACGCCAGGCGGAATCCAAAGATACGGTCTCCGGTCATAATGGTTTTCTCCATGGAGGGAGACGGAATTTTTGCGTTGATCAATACTACGTTGTTGATAACCAGGACTACTGCCACTACAATGATGATCATTTTTATGTAGTCCCATACTTCATGCCAGATTTTCATATTATTTATTCTCCTCTACGTGTTCCTCTTTCAGGATATTTTGAAACAGCTGGGGCAATGGCGCTATGTACTGCCTGCCAGACAAATAGGAAAGCCTTCCTTCTATCCTGGGAATCTCCAGTCTGTATGCGTGGAGCAGCTGGGATTTCAGGCCATATTTCCTACGATATTCTTCATTTAGGGAAGGCCGCCCGTACTTGTAATCTCCAATCAGGGGATGTCCAGTACTGGCAAGATGTGCCCTGATCTGATGGGTACGCCCTGTGATCAGTTCTACCTCAAGCAGTGTAACCTTACCGTTATCTCCAAGAGGATGGTATCTGGTCTCAATGGGAAGTGCCTCTGGTGTTTCATTTTCCTGTACTGTTACTTTATTACATTTTTCGTCTTTATGCAAATATCCTTTGATATATTTTTCATTTTTTAGGACACCTTTTACCAGACATCGATAGAATTTATGAAGGTTTCTGTCATGGAAAAGGGTGGAAAGCTCCTGAAGCCCTGCCAGGGATTTTCCTGCGGCCACAAGACCGCTGGTATTTCGGTCCAGGCGGTTGCACACAGATGGGCGGAAGGTGTGCAGGGAGCTTTCCGTAACGGCTCCTGACTCCAAAAGATAGCCGGTCAGATATTCTACCAGAGAAGGTTCCTTATCATCCGCAGGCTGGGAAAGCATTCCAACAGGCTTATTGATCAGAAGAATATTGTCATCCTCATACACAATGTGAAGCTTCTGGTGGGCTCTTGCTACGGTTTCCTGCGCCCTGGCGAATTTCTCAAAGGTTTCGTCGGAAAGAAAAAGCTTTACATGGTCACCGGAGGTGAGCTTCTCATTCCCGGTGGCTTTTGCTCCATTTAAGGTGATATTCTTTTTGCGGAGCATTTTGTAAAAAAAACTTTTGGGTGCTTCCCGAAGGAGCTTTCCAAGATATTTGTCAAAGCGCTGCCCCGCTTCGTTTTCATTTATAATAAATTCTTTCATATGGATATCCTGTCAAATGTGGAATTAAATTCATTATACTATACTGGAAATATATTCTGTATTTCTCAAATACTGATGTTTCATAAATTAAGCTTCTGCATCTATGGGGAAGCTGCTTAGTTTACATTATTTTAGCATCAGATACACAAATTCAATATCACATGCTTCACCATGTCATCCCTGGTAAAATCAGGATATCTTTCGTCCGGAGTAAAGCGAAGTCCCTCTTCTAAGGATTCCCTGTGCTCGTTCATGGAGTCCAGCCGCTCCAGGAAAGGGCGAAGCTCACTTAAGATCTTCACATCTACCTTATAACCATTTTTACGGATCAGCTTCTGGGCTTCTGCCGCCATAAAATTCGTATCAGCTTTCGGATCACTGGTGTAACCCACAACTGTATTTCCGCATACGGCAATGGCATCTATGGCGCACTTCTTTTCATAAAAAGTCATGTACATCTCATATGCCATTACAAGCTCTCCCTGATGAGCGTTGATCTTCTTGTACAGAGCCGGATCTACGGGCCTGGCCAGATAAACCATGATCACATCTACCACTGCCTTACAGCCTGGAAGGGAGCCAACCAGTGCAATGATGGTCCAGATGGAATTTCTGGTGCCAAGATAGATCCACATACTGATGAAAATAAAAACGGGGACGCCAAGCATGATCGCGGCAATGATGATCCTCCGTTTCCGCTCACGCTTCAGGTATCCGAATTCTCCTTTGTTCGTCTGCGTTAATTTCATGAAAACACTCCTATTTCTGTTTTTTTCTTGTGTGATTGTTGCGGATGGTTTTCCTGGGGGCAGGGACACGATTCCCTGTACTATGTCTTGAAGTTTTACTGCGTCCGGAATTTTTAGGATATCTGTCTCCGTCATGACCTTCCCGGATCGGTCTGATCAGGCATTTTTCCCCATATCCAACCAGATCCATGCGTCCTGCAATTTTCAAGCCCTCCAACACCAGCTCTCTGTTGGCTGGATTTTTATACTGCATCAGGGCGCGCTGAATAGATTTCTCATGGGCGTTCTTAGGCACATAGACCTTCTCGCCCGTAAGCGGATGGATACCCGTATAATACATACAAGTGGATAAGGTAGATGGTGTGGGATAAAAATCCTGCACCTGTTCCGGAGTAAAGCCAAGCTCACGCACATACTCCGCCAGCTTTACCGCTTCCTTCATAGTACATCCCGGGTGGGAGGACATGAAATAGGGAACTGCAAACTGCTGCAATCCGGCTTTCTGATTCGCTTTATCAAATTCCTCTAAAAACTTCTGGTATACTTCATGAGACGGCTTTCCCATATATTTCAGCACCTGGTTTGAAACATGCTCCGGTGCCACACGAAGCTGTCCGCTTACGTGATATTTGGCAAGCTCATTGAGAAAGGTCTTGTCTGGATCTGCCAGCACATAATCAAACCGGACCCCGGACCGGACAAATACCTTTTTTACCTTTGGAAGATTACGCAGCTTTCGAAGAAGGGACACGTAATCTTTGTGGTCGGCAGTCAGATTCTTACAGGGCTCCGGAAACAGGCAATGCCGGTTCTTACAAACGCCCCTGGTCAGCTGCTTCTGGCAGGAAGGCTGGCGGAAATCTGCGGTAGGTCCGCCTACATCATGGATATAGCCCTTGAAATCCTTCTCTTCTGTCATGTGAACAGCTTCTTTTAGAATGGATTCGTGGCTTCTGGTCTGCAGGATTCTTCCCTGATGGAAGGTTAGGGCGCAAAAGCTGCAGCTTCCGAAGCAGCCCCGGTTGCTGGTAAGACTGAACCTGATCTCCTCCAGTGCCGGGATCCCGCCGTCTTTTTCATACATGGGATGATAGCTTCCTACATAAGGAAGATCATATACATCATCCATTTCATTCTGGGTAAGGGGAAGGGCTGGCGGATTCTGGATCACATATCCCTTATTTCCATAAGACTCTGCCATGGTTCCTGCTGTAAACGGATCCGTATTCTGATACTGGATGGCAAAGCTTTTGGCATAAGACATCTTGTCCTCTTTTACTGCCTCGTAAGAGGGAAGCACAATGGGGGCATAGGCGCGGGACAGATCTTTACACTTGTAAACCGTACCTGCCACATAAGTGATCTCCGCCACAGGAATGCCGCTGTCAAGAGCCTCTGCAATTTCAATTATGGAATGCTCTCCCATCCCGTAGGAGATCAGATCGGCACCGGAATCTATAAGAATGCTGTGCTTTACCTTATTTTCCCAGTAATCGTAGTGTGCCATCCGCCTGAGACTTGCCTCGATTCCCCCAAGAATAATAGGAGTTTTCTTAAAAGTCTGACGTATGAGATTACTGTATACGATTACGGCCCGGTCCGGGCGCAGACCCATTTTACCGCCAGGAGAATAGGAATCCTTCTGGCGATGCTTCTTCGCAACGGTATAATGATTTACCATGGAGTCCATATTGCCTGCGCTTACAAGGAATCCAAGACGAGGCTCCCCAAGTACGGCTATGCTCTCTTTGCGTCTCCAGTCCGGCTGGGGGATGATTCCCACCTTGTAGCCCCGGCTATCCAGAAGACGGCTGATGATGGCTGTTCCAAACGAGGAATGATCCACGTAAGCGTCTCCTGTCACGTAGACAAAATCCAACTGCTCCCAGCCTCTGGCCTCCATATCTTTTTTTGTAACTGGTAAAAATTGTGACATCTATATTTTTCTCCTATGTACTGCCCTACTTCTATCCGCCTGTGGATGCTAAAACGCGAATGGACTGGACAGTCATGTATTATCGGGTTTTCTGTGAACTTTTTCACAAAAAACACTTCGTGGAATATTACCAGCGAACAGTAATATTTTTCGGACAGCTTTACGAAATACAGCTCTTACCCGGCTGGTGTCCGACCTCATGGTAGACAGCCTGGGCACGGTAGCCTTCCGCAATAATATCCAGCTGTCTGTGAAAACGCTCCAACTGTTTCAGATCCTTGGTATGGAAAACCCTGAGGAATTCCGTCTGGATCTTAATCACCTCCCGCTCGCTGGATACACGGTAAAGGTTCTCTATATTATTGAGAATATCTTTCACAAGATTCGACTGCATCTGTGAAGAATTCTGAGCATCCATAATCTCATTTCGAACAGAGGACATCTCCTGATCCAACAGAATAATGGCATCTGCCGCATTGGTCAGACGCTCTGCCACATGAGGCGGCATGTCTCCTTTATACTTGTACTGAAGAGAATGCTCAATGGTAGCCCAGAAGTCCATTGCCATGGTACGGATCTGGATCTCCGCCTGCAGCTTTCGGGGACCATTTAAGGTTTCCACCGTATAATAAATGATCAGATGAAGACTTCTGTAACCGCTCTGCTTCACATGCTTCAGATAATTCTTCTCGCTTTTGATGGTCATATCAGACCGGTTCTGGATCAGAGACGCTACTGTCTCAATATCTTCCTCAAACTGACAGATAATGCGGATTCCAGCAATGTCTTCTACTTCCTCCTCCATGCGCTCCATGGGAATATGCTTGCGCTGCATTTTCTCCAGGATGCTGGATACGCTCTTCACACGTCCGCTTACCTGTTCAATAGGGGAATACAGATCATTTTCTCTGTGTTCACTGATAATGTGCTCAAATTTGACGATCAGTTCCCTGACCGCCAGTTCGTAGGGGCATAAAATGCTTCTCCATAACTGTATTTCCATATAATTCGCTCCTTACCGGATATGGGCAAAATAACAGAGCCTATAAAATCTGTTCTGCTGCTAAATATTGGTGAGCTGCCCATATGTCTAATTATTATAGCATATATTTCGAAAAAATTGTTATCAATATGTATACTTTTTTACTTTTTTCTCCATGGCACGTAAAACATAGTAAGGGTTCACACTCAGCTCCTCTTTTCCCTTTGGATTTACATAGATTCCAAGATGAAGATGGACTGGAAATTTTCCGGAAGTGCCTTCCTCTCCATATCCGGTATTCCCCATAAATCCAAGGATCTGTCCGGCCTCCACCGTTTCTCCTATCTGGAAATTTTTTTCATAGGATTCCAGATGTGCATAATAAAAATACCCACCATGGGAAGAACGGATCCCGATCCGATATCCCCCAAGAGGAAGCCATCCGATTTTTTCTATGCTGCCAGAAGTCATAGATATCACAGGATAAAATCCGGACTGAGAAATTGTGCCAAAGAGATCACAGCCTTCGTGCTTCCGGCTTCCACCATAGCTTCGGTCAGCCCCAAAGGTGTTTTCATAAAAAATCTCTTCTTCTATTTCTCCATCTGCCCTGACAGGAATGGGAAACGTTTCCAAATCTTTCCAGACAGCCAGGTAACAGCTTCTCAGATCATAATAGTCTTCGGGCTTGAAGCGCAGGTAAGCTTCATTGTTCCGGGAAAGACGTCTTGGAAAAAATTTTCCATTTAACATAGTTGCAGTAAGAAGATCAGCAAATTCCCTGTCCGGATATTCTTTTTCGTCAAGCTGCGCATAAAGCTCAGGTCTCATGGCCTGTTCCCGGAAGGCTTCTGTAAAACAGGTATCCGAATTTAACAGGGAAGTCTGGCTTCTTTGCTGAATAAAATTCTGAAGCAAGGTAAGTGACAGCAGGAGAAAAAGAAGAAGGAGTAGATATTTTCCGGTCTTTCTTTTCATGGCATTTCCTCTCTTAAACATATGGGAAACTATAGGGTGAATTTTTTACCCTCAGATAATATATGGGAAAATAAAAAAAATAGAACAAAAAATCAGCTGCACTGAAAATATGTAGTACAGCTGATTTGTATGAGGATAATTCCATAGATTAGAGCGTGTTTGCAGACAATAAAAACATCAGTCCTTCAAGGCTTCCAGAACCTTCACCAGGTACTCCCAGACACGTTTTACAGATGGCATGTCCAGGCGTTCTTCGTAGGTGTGAATATCCAGGATGTTCGGACCAAGGGAAGTACAATCCAACCCTTCCATTCTCTCATAGAAAAGGCCACATTCCAGTCCGGCGTGGATGGCAACCACCTGCAGATCCTGGTGATACATCTCCTTGTAAACTTCAACCATTTTATCACGAAGTCCGGAATCCTTGCGGTATTCCCAGGCTGGATAATTTCCCTCCGTATCATACTCGCCGCCAAGAAATTCGCTGAGATACTGAATTTTGTGGGAAAGGGCCTCTTTTGCAGAACCAACGGAACTTCGGATACTTGTCTGCACAAATAATTCGTCCCGGTACAGCTTCATAATTCCAGGGTTGCAGGAGGTTTCTACCAGCCCCTCAATGGTACCGCTCATTTTCTTCACTCCAAAAGGAAGGTTCATAAGGAAGAAAATCACCTTTTCCTGGCTGGTTGGGTGAAGAACCTCTGCATCTTCATTGCCCTCTTTTATTACCTGAATGGTAATGTTCTCATCAGAGCCTGCATATTCTTCCCGAAAAGCAGCCTGCATTTTCTCTGCCTGGGAAGTGACCAGGGAAACCTCTTCTGGCAGGACCAGAAGTGCTGCGGTACATTCTCTTGGAATGGCATTATCCTTCAGACCGCCTTCCAGGTCCTTCAGGGCATAGCCGCAGATTCTGCCAAGCTCATAAAGAAACTGTCCAATAAGAATATTGGCGCTTGCCCGGCTTTTGTGAATTTCTGCACCGGAATGCCCACCGGTAAGACCAGTAATTTTTACAGATACTTTTTCGCCAGAGGCTTTTACCCTCTGTACCGGAAGATAAGAATTGCCGCTTACGCCGCCTGCACAGCTCACCCAGAGGCGGCCCTCTTCTTCAGAATCCAGATTGATCATCCTTCTGCCCTTTAATACGCTGCAGTCGAATCCATCTGCGCCAAGAAGTCCGATCTCCTCGTCAACTGTAAAAACAACTTCCAGTGCCGGATGGCTTAAATCAGTACTGTCAAGGATTGCCAGCCCGTAAGCAACTGCGATTCCGTCATCTCCTCCAAGGGTGGTTCCCTCAGCAGATAAATAATCCCCATCCACTTCTAACTTCAAGCCCTCTGCCGTAAAATCATGCTCCACATCCAGGCGCTTTTCACAAACCATATCCATATGTCCCTGAAGGATTAGGGTCGGGGCATTCTCATAACCAGGGGTGGCTGGCTTATAGATTACAACGTTGTTCATCTCGTCCTGTACATATCTGAACTGATGGGCTTTGGCGAAATTCACCAGATAATCGCTGATCTGCTTTGTGTTTCCAGAACCGTGTGGAATACTGCAGATCTCTTCAAAATAATGAAAAACATTCTTCGGTTCATAATTTTCTAAAATAGCCATGTGAAATTACCTCCGGGTTTTGTATTCTTTTATGTGTTTTACGGTATTTAAATGAAAAGTTATAATATAAATTTTATATACGGCTTTTCGCTTCCAAAATATTTATCTTCAAAATAATGCAGCTTTTATAAAGTGTGAGGTTAACATGAAGAAAAAAATCTCCCTGCTTCTCATTTTTCTACTGTTGCTTTTCTTTCTATGCTTTCCAGCGGAAGCACTTGCTGCTTCCAGAGACGGACTGAAGCTGTGGCTGGAGACCTTGCTTCCCACTCTTCTGCCTTTTATGATCCTTACTGGGATTTTGGTCCGTACAGATGGAATCACAAAAATTTTACATCCAATTGCGCCTTTTTTTAAGACGGTTTTCGGACTTTCTCCAGGGGGAACATATGTCTTTCTTCTTGGACTGCTTACCGGTTATCCTATGGGTGCAAAATTAGCGGCAGACCTGTATTATGCCGGGAAAATCAGCCGTCAGGAAACCGAGTATCTTTTAACCTTTTGCAACAACCCAAGCCCTGCATTTCTGATCACCTATGTAGGGCAGATCTGCCTGGAAGGACAGATAAAGACCAGCGTGCTTGTGGGGATTTTGTTGCTGGCAGATATGATCTGTATGTGTTTTTTTCGTTTTGTGTTATATAAAAAACATTCTGCCCCATCCTTTTATCCCGAATGCAAAAGCCCCATAGCTCAAACTACAGCCGGGCTTCTTGATTCTGTGATTATGAACAGCTTTGAGACAATGACAAAATTAGGAGGCTATATTCTGCTGTTCTCCATCCTTTCAGCAGCTATCGGACATTTCTGGTTTCTGCCGGAAACGGGAAAATATCTTTTCCTTGGAACACTGGAAATAACCACCGGACTTCACGGTCTTTTGTTATCTGGTTTTCCCTATCCATTGCGTATGCTCCTGGCCCTTTGTATGAGTGCATTCGGTGGGATCTGTATAATGGCACAAACAAAAAGCGTACTTGGAAAGGAGATCTCCCTTCACCTGTACGCTTCTGCAAAATGTATGAACACAACAATCACAGCTGTGCTCACACTTATATTCTTATGTCTGCTATAAATGCAGCAGAATTAGTTGTCTCCAAGCTCGTCCAGAAGCGCCTCATCTTCCTTGGAAGCCTCTGTGTCTGCCGGCTGATAGGAACCAGACATAGCTGCAGCCTGAGCAGTCTGCGGAGCAAGCTCCTGACGGTTATGATTTACAACATCCATGCAAGCCTGAAGGGCATCAATAAATCCTTTATATTTGCCGCCGGCATCCTCAAGGGTCTGTGTAAGAACAGAACCGATGTTCGCCATCATATCGTCTGTATAAGTGATCGCGCTGAGACGAATGCTGTTAGCATCCTGTGTGGCGGAATCCAGGATCTCCTGGGCCTGACGGTTTGCTGCATTGATGGTCTCATTTGCCTGGGCATATGCTTTCTGCATGATCTCATGCTGGGTAACAAGCTCCTGTGCCTTGGTCTGTGCATCTGCGATCAGTGCGTCAGCTTTGGTCTGCGCATCTTCAAGAATCGCATCCTTATTGCTGATGATCTTCTGATAACGTTTGATCTCATCTGGTGTCTTCAGACGAAGTTCACGAAGAAGTTCTTCGATCTCTTCCTTATTCACTACAATCTTAGTAGTAGAAAGCGGCTGATACTTACAGCTGTCTACATACTCTTCGATTTCTTCAATAATCTGTTCAATTCTGCTGCTCATAGTAAACTCTCCTTATTCTATTTCTTCAAATCGTGCATCTTTTTCTTAACTGCTTCGGTAATTTCCGGTGGAGCAAATTTGCTCAGGTCGCCATCATAGCTTGCCACTTCTTTCATGATCGTAGAACTTAGGTAAGCGTATTCCAGGCTTGTAGTCAGAAACACGGTGTCAACATCCGGAGCAAGTACCCGGTTCGTCTGTGCCATCTGCAGTTCAAACTCGAAATCCGTAACTGCACGAAGCCCACGCACGATCACCTGTGCATGATTTTCTCTGGCAAAGTTCACAGAAAGACCTTCGAATGCCTTAATCTCTACATTCGCCATGTCCTTTGTTGCCTTTTCTAGTATATTAACACGTTCTTCCACAGAAAACAACGGACTTTTTGCAGAATTATGCAAAACTCCTACGATTACTTTGTCGAAAGACACGCTTGCACGTCTGATTACATCCAGATGGCCATAGGTGGCCGGATCAAAACTTCCTGGATAAACAGCTATTACCATGTATTTTACTCACTTTCCCCGGCATAAAAAGATATGCTTATTGGTTTTATATTCTTTGGAACGCAGCTGCCTGTAACCAAGATCCTCTACATAACTGAAATCTGTAGCAAGATCAGCTTCTACAATGATCAACGTGTTCTCATCAAGAATACTGCTGTCCTGAAGATATTCCAGAACCTGGCGCTCCAGCTCATGGTTATATGGCGGATCCATAAATATGCAGTCAAAAACGCCCTTTCCCTCTAGGGAACGAAGGGCCTGCAGCACGTCCATGTTCAGCAGTTTACCACTATCTGCAAGTTTTGTAAATGTAAGATTTTCTCTTATGCAGTTACATGCCTTGGGATTTTTCTCAACAAAAACAGCCTGAGCAGCTCCACGGCTTAATGCTTCAATGCCGATGGCACCACTTCCACTGAACAGATCAAGGAAGCGGCAATCCAGTAGTTCAGGCTGAAGAATATTAAAAAGAGTTTCTTTGATGCGGTCTGTGGTGGGGCGTGTATCCATGCCCGGCACAGTCTTAAGGTTCAGTCGTCTTGCTTTTCCTGCGATGACTCTCATTTCAGATTCAGTCTCCAATCCAGATCTCCACGTGCCAGACCCAGGATAAGAAGTTCTGCTGTAGCGATATTAGTGGCTACAGGAATGTTATACTGGTCACAACGCTTCACAATGGCTGTGATATCCGGCTCCTTCGGATCTATCATAACAGGATTATAGAAAAGTATTACCATATCCAGATCCTGTCGCTCTACCATCTCCATGAACTGCTTGTCGCCTCCGATACTGCCCGGTAAAAATTTGTGGACATGAAGGCCGGTAGCTTCCTCAATTCGTCTTCCTGTAGTGCCGGTAGCATATACTTCATGCTTGGCCAGGATGTTCTTATAAGCGATACAGAAATCTTCAATGAGAACTTTTTTACTATTATGTGCAATGATTCCTAAATTCATAGTTCACCTCTCCCATTTCTTTCTGTTTATTGTAACAATTATAGCAAATTGACAAAAGAAGTGCAAGAAAAACGTTTGAATATATACAAAATTCATTGAATGTTAACATTTTTTACATGCAACAGGCTTTGTATATTTTGACGAAAAACTCAGGAATGTTCCTGGTGCGTGTTTGAATAAGATCCTAATATGCGTTTCATGGTGTCCAGAAGCACTCGAAGATCAAAAGGTTTGGCAATATGTGCATTCATTCCGGCACCCATTGCTTTCTTTTTATCTTCATCAAAGGCATTGGCAGTCATGGCAATAATCGGAATCTGTGATCTGCTGTTTCCCATTTCGCGGATTATTTTGGAAGCTTCGTATCCATTCATATTTGGCATCTGTATGTCCATCAGGATCAGGTCATAATAATGCTCTGGTTTATCTTTTAGCAGGTTCACACAGATCTGTCCATCTTCTGCCCGTTCTACCGTAAAACCGTTTTCTTCCAGAAGGGTCATGGCAATTTCGGCATTCAGATCGTTATCCTCGGCAAGAAGAATTCTCTTTCCTGTAAACTCTTTTTGTTTTCCGGTAATTGATTCATTTTCTGATGGAATTTCTTCTTCGGAAATCGTATCCGGGCACTTTGCTTCAGCCTCATGAGAGACAGACATATTTTCTTCTGGCAAAGGAAACGAAAGCTCTATGGTAGTTTTGGTGCCTTTTCCAGCTTCGCTTTCCACTTTTATAGTTCCATTCATCAGTTCTACCAGTGATTTTACGATGGGAAGTCCAAGTCCGGAGCCTACAACTTTGCTTTCTGTACTGCTATGTTCCCTGGTAAACTCTTCAAAAATATGAGGCAGATATTCCTCGCTCATTCCAATTCCGGTATCTTCCACAACAATTCTGGTCGCTGCATATCCAGCAGCAGAATACGGAAGCTCTGTAACACGTAAGGTAACCTTGCCGCCATCCGGGGTGTATTTCACAGAATTTCCAAGAACATTCAGAAGAATTTCCCGCATTTTTGTTTCATCGCAGATCACCATATCGTGTCTGATGTTAAGCTCACAGGAATACTGTAATGCTTTATTTCTGGTAGCTGGTTCAAAAACAGCTTCCAGGGATTCCATAAACTCTTTTATATTTACGATTCCTGGATTCAGCGATGCCTTTCCACTTTCAATCCTTGCCATTTCCAGCATATCATTGATCAGGGAAAGCAGGAATTCACTGGAATACTTGATTTTCTGAATGTAATTTACTGCTTTTTCATGCTCATCAATATGTTCTTCCAGAAGATCAGAAAAACCAATGATCGCATTCATAGGTGTGCGGATATCATGGCTCATGTTAAAAAGAAAACGGGTTTTTGCTTCATTGGCACGCCTTGCTTTTTCCGCAGATCTTTCAATCTTTCTTGCATAAACCTGGTCTTTGTAACGCTGAAGTTCAAACTGCCAGTACCAGAGCGATACCAGGGCAGCAACCACCAGAGAAAAAAGAAAGTCTGCCCAAACGACATTATTGGAAATCCATCCTTTTTTAGGGGAAATCTCAAAATACCAGGTATCATTTGGGACTTCACAGGCAACTTCAAGAGCACTGGAAAGATTGATATCCTCGCACTGGGCCAGTGTCACATCCTCTTCTGTGGTCATGTTGCGTTTCCAGATCTGATAGTCGTAGCCAGCATTTTCCAGGGAATCCAGACCTAATCTATCTACGAATTTCCCCCAATTGAGAACCAGAATGGAAAATCCCCAGAACTGCTCATTTCCGGATGAATCAGATGTATAAATAGGGTCAAAGAGCAATGCGCCGGTTCCACCCTGAACCAGCTCAAAGGGACCTGCTATGGTATATTGTCCGCTGTCCCTGGCAAGTCTGGCCTCTTTTTTTCGTTCGGGATGCTCCAGCATATCAAGTCCGAAGGCCTCTTCGTTTCCCTTGACAGGATACACCTGGGATACTGTACCACCTGCAGCCAGTTCAAAGGCCTCTACCACATGAGTTTCATCCTGAAGAAGCCTGCACAAGTTTGCATAATCTTCTGCTTCGATACTGACTCCGTCCTCTATGATGTTTTTCAGAAAATCAGATGCTACAAGATACTGGTTGATCTGGGATTCAATTCTGTTTACAGTGGCTTCGGCAGTGTACCGGGCTTTCATTTGCTCTTCTTTTATCTGATTCCGATTCAAAAGACAGGTACAGATGATTGATATTATAAATACGATACAAAAAACAAGTGCGGTACGCAGTTTGATCGTTTTCCGGTTTGTTTTTATTTCCATTTCCAGATAAAACTCCTTAGTTACATTGGTAATGGATTTATACTACCATATTCCTGATATTTTGTCTATTTTCAGAACTGATCTGATAACTTAAACTAAATTTCCAGATTGATTATATTTTCAATTGGTATTTCCACATCCGTATCAAGTAGGATTGTTCTTTTATATGGATCAATTTTCTGTATTTTATCCGAAACTGTATGATAAGCGCCTCCATCCTTTTTGCTATCAGGGACAAAATAAGTAAGTGTCACTTCTGGTTTTATTTCCGGACGCATGGTCAGATTTTTCTCCAGAAGCTGAAGCTTTTCGTTCAGGAGCTGTTTCTCTGATTCATCCAGCTCGATTTTCGGCTGGGTAAGACGACCGGTTTCTTTTACGGCAGCTTCATAGCCTGTCAAGGCTGCAAATGGGGAAAACTGGGCAGCTCTGTCCATAATATCCATTTGTGGATGAGTTTTGGAAACATGATGTGGTAAATTTATAATATCATCATATTTATGATTGAGAGACAAATGAGACATAGTTCTCCCTCCCCTTTATCACATTATTTACAATACGCCTGAATACTCTTTTTTAATCGCTGTAATCCATCTTTTAACACATCCATTCTGCAGGCAAGATTCATTCTGAGAAAGCCTTCTCCATTGTGATAGGCCCTTCCATCAGACAGGTATAACCCACTGGTTTCACGAATGAATTCACAAAGATCCTGCTCTTTTCGGAAAATCCGGGTGCAATCCAGCCACAAAAGATAGGTCGCATCTCCTTTTACAGCATAAATCTGGGGAATTTCCCTGCTGATATATTCTTCCGCATATTTCCGGTTTTTCCAGAGATATTCTTTTAATCCGTCCATCCATGCTCCGCCTTTTTGGAAGGCTGCCACTGGGGCAATGGCTGCAAAAACATTCGGTTCTGCAACCTCATCGGTATTTAAGCCACGGTTCACCTTATGACGGATAAAAGGATCCGGGATGATCACTGCTGCAGTCTGGATACCCGCCAGGTTAAAGGCCTTGGTCGGAGCTACACAGGTAATGCTATTGTTCCGGCAGTTTTCAGAAACGGAGGCAAATGGAATATAGTCTTTATCTGGTCTCGTCAGGTCACAGTGAATCTCATCTGATAAAACAAGTACATGATATTTCACACAAAGATCACCGATTTTTTTCAGCGTTTCTTTATCCCATATTTTTCCGACCGGATTGTGGGGATTACAGAAAATCATCAGTGAAGTCTGTGGATCAGCCAGCTTTGTTTCCAGATCCTCCCAGTTGATATGATATTCTCCAGCTTTGTATTCCAGTTCACATTCCAAAGGATTCCGGCCGTTATTTACGATCGAATTAAAGAAAATATTATAAACCGGTGTAAGCACCACCACCTTTTCAGCAGGAGTGGTCATTTTGCGCACGATACTGGAAATTGCAGGAACCACACCAGTACAGAAAATCAGCCATTCTTCTGGAATTTCAAAATTGTGGCGGTTTTTCCACCAGCTCTGGTATGCATGATACCATTCCTCTTCAATAAGGGTGTAACCGAACACTCCGTGTTTTGCCCGGTCTATGATAGCTTCTGTAATTTCCGGTGCAGTCTGGAAATCCATGTCTGCAACCCACATAGGAAGCTCGCCATCTTTTACATCCCATTTCATACAACCCGTGTTTCTACGGTCTACAATCTGATCAAATATAGTATTCTGCATATACAATCTCCCTTGTCACTTATTAAGACAGTCATATTAATTATTAAAACACTTCTTCATAAATAATTCTTTCAATTTATGATAAACCATAAAGTATGGTTTAAGTCAAGCCTTGTGACCGCCAATCTGACCATTGCGTTCCCTGGCAGTCGCCCCTTCCTGCAGATTCATACCCTTAAGAATGGCATTTTTTCCAAATTTTTTCTTAATATCGAGAACTGCCTGCTGCATTTTCTTTTCACGTTCCAGCACAGCAGCTTCCTTTTTTTGCTGCATTTCCAATGCTTTATAATCTGTAAAAAGATCCAGCTGCTCCCATGAGATATTCAGGCTTTTTTCATCCTCCGGAATAAGGTTATTGGCTGTCAGGTAAATTCTCCGGATCAACAGGCTGGGATTTATGATCCGGTCATACAGACGCAGAACGGCTTCCGTGATCAGTCTTGTGGAGGAGGTCTGGCTGTCCAGATTTTCTGTTCCATGGGCGTGCTTCGGAATCTGACGTCCATAGTGGTCTGTAGTCACAGGACCATGATATCGTTTGCGGATTGCAGGATCTGTCAGATTCTCTTTATCATACCCCACTGTGAGAACCAGCTGGTCGGTAACGAGCTTTTTATCCACCAGATCCAATGTAAGAAGATCTGCCATTTCCTGAACCACCAGCCGGGCTTTGTCCGCAGTGTAAGCACATTGCAGAACCTGTCCGGAACAGATACTGTTAGATTCCGGTTTATAAGCCTTAATATGGGAAATCTGGCATGGTTCCCAGCCCCAGGCATGGTCGATCAGAAGCTCTGCATTGATTCCAAACAGCTTGTACAAAAGCTCTTCATTGTAATAATCGCTTTGTCCACCCAGAGAACAGCGGGCAATATCTCCCATGGTAAAAAGACCATTTTCTTCCAGCTTTTTGGCGTACCCTCTTCCAACTCTCCAGAAATCTGTAAGGGGCCTGTGACTCCACAGCTGTCTGCGGTAACCCATTTCATCCAGACTGGCAATCCGAACACCGTGTTCGTCTGCGGGAATATGCTTGGCAACGATATCCATGGCAATCTTCGCCAGATACAGGTTTGTGCCAATTCCAGCTGTAGCTGTGATTCCTGTCGTATTCAGAACATCCAGAATCATCTCTCTTGCAAAATCCTGAGCTGATTTTCCGGAAGCTGGCAGATAATCGGTAAGGTCGATAAAAACCTCATCTATGGAATAGATGTGGATATCCTCCGGCGCAATATATTTCAGATAGAGCTTATAGATCCGTGTGCTGTGTTCCATGTAATGGGCCATTCTGGGAGGTGCGGTAATATAATCAATGGCATATTCAGGATGGGCAAAAAGCTCTCCGGAATTACTGGAGGAGCCAGTAAATTGGTGTCCGGGTGCATGCTGCAGGCGCATGTGGTTGGCCTTTTTGATCTGCTGCTCTACTTCAAATAATCTGGCTCGTCCAGAAATGCCATATGCCTTCAGTGCAGGGGAAACTGCAAGACAGATGGTCTTGGAGGTGCGGGATGGGTCTGCAACTACCAGATTGGTGGTCAGGGGATCCAGATGACGTTCTATGCATTCCACAGACGCATAGAAGGATTTCAGGTCGATGCAGAGGTAAGTGCGGTCATTGCTCTTATTTAATCTTAACGAATCTGTATTCTTCGTAATTTCCATGCCACCGCTCTCCTTTCTCAATTATCAGCCTGTAATTGTCAAAAAGGCCGTTATAGATTTCATTTTAGTCTAAATTTCATAAACACTGGATCGTGGTCAGAATAAGAATACCCGGTATTAATATTTTCATACGAAGTACATTCAATATTGTCGGAAATAATAAAGCCATCTAATGTGACGGTATATGTTACATCTGGCACGTATTCCATATCTGCATTTCTGGCACTGTTCCACAGATTCTCTTTCTCTTCTTCCGGCAGAAGATCCAGTCCGAATGAGAAGTGCTCAGGCAGCTCCTCTCTTGGAAAAGGATATGCCCAGGATTCTTTTTCGGACACGTCATCCTCAGATGCTTTCAGATCATGGTTAAAGTCGCCGCCGCATAATACATAATTACCAGCTTCATACTCTTTTTGCATATCTGCTGCAAGCATTCCAATCTGACCTTTGCGGATCTCATCACTATTGCCATATGCAGACATATGTAATGCAAAGATCACCAGTTCTTTCCCGTTCTCTACCGGTACTCTGGAAATACTGTAGCATCTGTCCAGGTCGAAAAATTTTGTAAAAGAGGTAGATACCGGAAAGCTTCTGCGAAGCGCTGAAGTAACCGGATATCTGGAAAAAAGCCCGATTCCGGATCGGCTTTTCCCGTGAGGCTGGGTAAAGGGATAAAACAAAAAGGCAGAATCGTAGTTCTGTGCAAATACATAATAATAATCCGGGAAACAGTCCTTCAGAAGGGAATATTCATCTACATGGTAGCTTCTTGTAGAATCAAGATCAACCTCTTCGATCATGGCAAAATCAGGATCATAGGAGGAAGCAAGCGTCCCTGCTCCCTGAACGGCATCCAGGACACTTTCTTTACTCTTAGCCCAGGAAGATTTCCCGCCGTCCATAAAGAAACTGAAATCCGGGGTATATGCCCCAAAACCAATGTTATAAGTAAGGGCAGAATATTCGTTACCGACAGTAAGAGTATCTGATGAAGCGGCGGCTGCAGTCTCTACTTCTAGTTCCTGGTTGTCCGGAATACGGTGATAGCTTGCAAACAGATAAATCAGATATCCGCCAAGTAAAATGATGATTGCTCCAAGAAAACAGCCAAGGATTTTTAATATTTTTTTCATGTATTTGTACTCCAGTCTTTTTCTTAAAAGGTACCACACGGAGTGCAAAAAAGCAATAAAAAAGAAAACAGTTGTTCGAAAAACGACCCAACTGTTTAACATTTTACAGGAATACTGATTTCTGTCACAAATTTATCAGTATCATTTGTAAATCCGTAATCGATCATGGTTATTTCCCGTGAAAAACCGATTATCTTTAAATGATGCTTCTGTATATAATCCATCAGTTTTCCATACTGTGCAGGCGCTTCCCCATGGCTTCCGCGGAAACGGACACGTACGCATAAGGTCTGCGGAACCTGGATTACTTTGCCCTCGTACTGGTCTTCCTCATCCAGAATAAGGAAAATCCCATTGTATTGCTGGTACAGTCCATTTTCCAGGTTTTCCGGGGATATTCCAACTCCCACTTTTCCCAGAAAGATCAGGGCTTCATTCTGCTTCTGCTCCAGTTTGCGGATAGGTGTTTCCATATCCACAAATTCCCGGATGGTAAGGGTATCCTCAATCCACACCAGGCGATATGCATCTGCTGTTATAAGGGAAATAACGTCCAGGGTTGAATTTCTGGCATCCGTTAACTGATTTAGCCGGTTCTCAATTTTCCGTTCAACCCGTTTTAATTCCAGTTCCCGCTGTATCACAATTTCTTTTTGCTGTTTTAATTTTTCTTCGATTTTGTCCAGATCACGGTTTTGGAGAAAATCTGCAATTTCATTTAGTGGCATATCAAGGGCCCGAAGGTAACGGATGGTGTTTAATGGCTCAAACTGTCTGGTACTGTAATAACGGTAGCCTGTATCCGGATCTGTTACCTCAGGGATGAGAATCCCCATTTTCTCGTAATGGCGGAGACTGCTCACACTTAAATGAAACATTCTGGCTACTTCGCCAATCTGGAATAAAGCTTTATTTTCGATGATCGGTCATCTCCTTTTTGTAATCTGTGTATTTGGTATTATATTGTAGCTTTAGAAGTTTTCTTTGTTTTGTTATTTATCACAGTATAAGCAATTACGCAGATAATAACAGACAAAAGCGATCCTGCGGCAGTGGCAAGTCCCATTGGGAGCAGGCTTGCCGGAAACAGTTTAGAGGTAAGATACACACCTGGGACTCTGACCAACGTGATTGCGATTATATTATGCATGAAGGACAGGCCGGATTTTCCACATGCGCAAAAATAACCGCTGAAGCTGAAATGGATCCCGGCAAAAATAACATCCAGAATATAGCCTCTTAAATACTGTTCACCAGCCAGAATAACAGCGCCGTCAGCTGTAAACATTCCAACGACCGGTCTGGCAATGAGCTGGATCAGAATTGTTACAAAGATTCCGAAGCCAACTGCTATCATAGCTGCATAACGAAGAACCTCTTTGGCTCGTTCCGGCTTGTTTGCCCCAATATTCTGTGCCCCAAGAGCGGATACCGTAGACAGCATGGAGGAAGGAACCAAAAACAGAAAACTGATCACTTTTTCCACAATTCCAACTGCTGCAGCATCTGTCAGACCGCGCCTGTTTGCGATAATGGTAATAATGATAAAGGCAACCTGGATCAGACCGTCCTGACAGCAGATGGGAATTCCAATCTGCAGGATTTTCCCCATGGTCTGCCTGCGTGGCTGAAAATCGGTACGGGATAGGGAAATCCCAATTTTTTTCCTTGTGATTACATAAAGGGAAATGATCACACTGATTGTCTGGGAAAGAGTTGTACCAAGTGCTGCTCCGGAAGGGCCAAGATGAAGGGCGCCTATGAACACATAATCAAGTGCAATGTTTGCAGCACAGGCAATTGCAATAAAGTACATTGGACTTTTGGAATCACCCATTCCGCGGAAAATGGAGCTGATAATATTATATGCTGTAATAAACGGAATACCAATAAAGCAGATGGTCAGATAAGAGACCGTGCCTGCTACTGCTTCCCTGGGAGTGGACATAATGGCAGTAATCGGTTTTACAAATAGTAATAACAGAATTGCAAGCACAATAGAAAGTGTCATAAACAACGTGACAGAATTTCCAATATCAAGTGCTGCCTGCTTTTTATTTTTTCCACCAATTGCCTGGCCGATGGTAACCGTTGTTCCCATGGCAAGGCCCACGATCATTACCGTCAGCATATGCATAACCTGGCTTCCCACCGATACAGCTGTTGTGCCTGCAACGCCCTCAAACTGACCTATGATAAACAGATCTGCCATACCATAAAGTGTCTGTAAAAAATAAGATAAAAGATATGGCAGTGAGAAATAAACAATATTTTTTAATACACTGCCTGAAGTAAGATCATTTTCCATGGAATTTTGCCTCCTATGTATGAAATGCGGGATCACATCGTTTTTCTTTTGACTGGCATTCTGATTTTGACATAATCCTTAATACAACTATCTTACCATAAACCCTACATCTATTGTAGAGTCAAGTTGAATAACAGTTTTTTCTTTCATTATTGAAATTTTTCTGAGCATATGATGAAAATCTGCCCCAGTTATTCCCAGTGTATTTTTTTTTCGGAGAACACATACTAGCAATGTAACATCAAACAAAAAAACAATGAACCAAGGAGGAAAATGATTATGTCTAACAATACTTCTTCTAACAAAGCAGCTGTACCTGAAGCAAAGGGCGCATTAAACCGTTTCAAATTCGAGGTTGCCAATGAATTAGGTGTGCCGCTTACAGACGGATATAACGGAAACCTGACTTCCAAACAGAATGGTAGTGTTGGAGGTTATATGGTGAAAAAGATGATCGAGGCGCAGGAAAGATCCATGTCTGCAGGACAGGGCGGCCAGAGTGGTCAGTATTAATTTAATAAGAACCTGATTAGAAAAAATACAGGGCATTACCTGCTTCTCACTGAAGAAGCAGGTAATGCCCTGTTCCATATTTCCAATGGATGCGTCATCGTCAATGATCAGAATCGTCTGCATAAATTTCTCCTTATCTTGCCCGCCTGTACCAGGCAAGCATTTGTGCCAGGTTTTCTGTTTTTACACGGCTTTGTCTATTTTGCATCATTTCCAGCAGATCCTCTTCTTCTGGTGTACGATCCTTTTTCTGGGCAAGGGACTTTCCTGCTGTTTTTACCATAAGTTTCATCATCATTTTGTATATACCATGAAGTTTTTCAATATCAAAATTTCCCTGAAGGGTAAATACCTGGGTTTCTTCTGGAATGGTGTTCTTTTCCCGGATTTCTTTTATCTGCGAACCAGTCTGTCCCATACCAACTGCACAGACAGCCAGGATTTTATATCTGTTTCTTAGTTTTTCATATCCTTTAACCTTACCGGCCATCACCCAGCCCAGATACAGAAGTTCCACATTCGGGGATAATCTTCTTTGCGCCTCTTCCAGACAATAGACTGGTAGCCCCAGCTCATGACCGAGTATACTGGCATACTGCGCCGTACTTCCAGCATTTGATTTGTAAACAATTGCTTTCATTTCCTATTTGCTCCTTTGAATATTTAAAACATTACAATTCCAGTCTCATAAGGATCAACTCCTGGTAACAGCCAGAATTCCTGGACAGAAATCCCTTTGGATTCCTGCCGTATTCCTGAAAGCCAACACTTTCATACAGACATATTGCCTTTTCATTACCAGCTACCACTTCCAGTTCAAGCTGCTTATATCCGGCTGTCCTGGCGCATTCGATACAGGCGTTCGTTAATGCACGTCCGATCCCGAGATTCCAGTATTCTTTTAATATGGCGATTCCAAAGTCCGCGCGGTGTTTAACTTTATATTTGTTTCCAATGGGTTCAATCCCTGCAGTCCCTACAAGTTTTCCATCCCAAAATGCCAGGATCTCGATTGCATTTTCACTTTCTGTTTTTTTCTGTAGGAATTGAGCTTCCTGCTCACTGTCAAAACTGTTTTCATCCGGATAGGATAAAAGATAGTCGGTCTGGGCATGTGTCTGGTTAAAAACTTCAGAAACTGCCTTCCCGTCTGAATAAGTGCCATTCCGAAGCTGCAGTCTGGCTTTGTTTTTTAAGATAACGATATGGTTGTATTCCATGTTTTTCACTCTTTTCCTTATGTAATGTTTCAAAATTAATTTTCCATACAAAAAGACGCAGGCAGTATAATGTTCATTTCTGCTCTGCGTCTTAGCGTCTGGCGTCTAATCGGTATTCCATCATATGATGTTTGCTGCTAATGATAAAGCTTCTTTTACATTTTGGACAAAATAGCGGAAAATTCTTCAGTTCTGTATCATCCAGTATCTGGATCCTTGTTTTTGCCCCGCAGGCAGGACACAGAATCCATTTATCAGGTATTTTTATTAACATCTGGATCACCTCCTGTTGTAGTTGGTATTTCCATCTCTTCGATTTCTTCTAAATTCCTTTTCCTTTCTCTATTTCAGATTCTTTATCCACGGCATTTTCTTTACAGAACCATTCCAGATAATCATTGAGCAAAGCAGGAGACGGTTCTGCCGTAGGGACATCTCCATTACACTGATCCAGCATATAGTCCATAAGTCCATGCACTGTCATGGCAAAACTGAGGGCACTCATGTCCGGATTCTGAAAATGCAGGATCTTGTGGATTTCCATTGCATAGAACATCTGCTTGGTTGCCAGGATCATCTTATCTGTTTCTTCTTTCATGATTTTAGCTGCCATCGGGGTAATGGCCCGTTCGGAATAGATCACTTTGTAAAACATGAGCATTGGTCCCTGCTGGTTTATTTTTAAATATCCCCCGACCGTCTGCTGTAAGATCTCCAGTGCAGTTTTCCCTGCGAAAAAGGAACTGTAATCCACCATCTGGGAGACGGATTTCTTTTTGGCTTGCTCACGCAGGAACTGGTACAGGGCTTCCACCAGTTCTTCTTTTGAAGAAAAATGGTTATAAAGGGATGGTTTCCGGATTCCGACCTTATCCGCAATCATGTTTAAGGAGACACTTCCAAGTCCTTTTTCGGAAGCCAGTTCCAGGGTTGCAAGGAGAATCTCTTCTTTTCGATTGTTACTCATAGCATTCCTCCATTTCAATCGCTATCTTTTGATATTTCATAAACTACCTTTAGATAGTTTTACGTATACCACAAAGTTGTGTGAAATGCAAGCAGAATTTATAATTGCATTGTTATATTTACCAATGTTACTTGTCAAGGCGATTTCATTTTCAACTTCTATTTCCTAAATTTCTTTTTCGCTTCCGATTACTATTTTTACAATCCCAAGTATTGCCGCGAACAGAACCCCTGCTACCGGCCAGATGATCCAGGTGATATCCCAGCGGGTAGTCCAGAAGCTCCAGCCAAGATAAATAGCTGTGGCAAGGCACCAGTACGCACTGGAGAAAGCGTCTGTTTTTTTCTTCAGATGTTTTTCCTCTTTTGTAAATTCTCCCTCCTGAAGAAGGGTATCATAGCTGCCTTTTACCATGCTTACCCGGATGATCTGGTTTACTCCGATTCCGATCAGAAATAAAAGAACACCTACAAATATTCCACAGATATAATCCGGCGCTTCCATTGCTCCTGCAAAGATAAGGGGAACAACAGACAGAATACAAAAGACCACACCGATTGCAATTCCCCTGGTAAATACAGGTTCATAAGCATTTCTTTTCTCACGGACCATTCCTGAAACTCCATATTCTGTTTCAAAATTATCCTTTTCCAGATGTTCCAGATGACTTTCCCGTATTCCGTAGGTAATAAATAAAAAGACTGCGGCTGCAATAAGGCCAAACAGGAAAACACAGCCAAAACCAGCAGCAAATGTTTCCTTAATGTGAAACACCCGGTCATCGGCCATAGTTCTCAGAATCACTAAAAGAACCGGGCTTAAGATACACATGGTTGTGGCATTGGCAACTGTTCTGGCGCCGTTTCGCTTTAATTCCAGAAATTCGTTCGCTTCTTCCATGGATACCTTTTTCAGTGAACCGGAAGGTTCGTTATAATTTCTGCTTATACTTATAGTTTCTGGAGCTATCTCGTCTTTCAAAAGGTAGTCGGTGCTGACATCAAAAAGCTCTGAGAGCTGGAGAATCTTCTGAAGATCCGGGACTGCGCCTGCACTTTCCCATTTCGAAACTGCCTGTCTGGAAACTCCAAGATGGTTTGCCAGTTCTTCCTGGGACCAGCCATTCTTTTTTCTTTCTTCTGCTATTTTTTCCGCTAAGATCATTTTCTCTTTCCTCCTCAATGATTTATACCCATAAGTATAACTATCTCACCGGTTGCATACCACCAGGTAGGGCTTGAAATCTGTCAACCAGTGGTTGCGGGGGCCTTTTTTCTCGTTGTTACTTATAGTTTAATGAAAGAACAACTTGGGGGATACCCTTATTTTCTATGGGATTGTGTCTTTTTTATAGGAAAAACAGGCAGTCTGATTTTTTACTTCCTGTTTTCTATTATGAAATCGGTAGAAGTTTTCAAGATTATCTTACTCCTGCTTCTGCAGCATATCCAGCAGACTTTTTTCTTTTATGATCGCAATCCCCTGTCCTTCATCCCCAAGAACGATCAGATTATCTCCGGGCTGGATATCAAATATTTTTCTTGCTTTTGCCGGGATTACAATCTGCCCTTTCTCTCTCACCTTTACGATTCCAAAGATATGCTTTCCTTTTGGTGGGACTCCCAGTCCGAGATTGTCACCGTCTTCTTTGTCATAATTCACAAGGTCATCTATACTGACATCCAGTACGGCTGCCAGAAGTTTACATTTTTCAATATCCGGTAAAGATTCCCCCGTCTCATATTTCGAGAGAGTCTGCCTGGTTACTCCTATTTTTGCTGCCAGTTCATCCTGTGAGAAACCATTTAGTTTCCGAAGGGAAATAAGATTTTCCTTAAACATGTTTTTTCTCCTTTTTGATTCCAAGTACACACCAGCGGATTCCCGGAATCCGGCTGATGACCTCATTTAACAAAAGTGCACCGGCAACAGAACTGATTCCGACAAGAAGGTATACCAAAAGCGCCGGCAGCTCTGGAAAATACTGGTGCAGATAATAAGCTGTCATCGCAAGAGGAAGATAATGAAAAACGTAAAGTCCCCAGGATTTTTTTGCCATCCATTTTGAAACAGGATTTGACTGGTTCCCATACTTTTTCATGAATGCAATTATGGCAAGAACTGCAAACCAGCAGTAGACACAGGCTGGGATATTGTTCAGTACCGGAGCTACAGCATAATTTTCTCCAAAATAGTGAACTGCATAGAAAATACCAATCAGGGCTGCTGCAATTGCGAAAATCCACCACCATTTGCTTAGGCGCTCCACTACCTCGTCATGGGAGAATACAAAATATCCCATAAAAAAGCAGAAGCCATAAATCCCAAACCGGTAAACCGTTATAACGGGGGTATTCAAAATCTGGGCAGATCCATATGCGAAAATAACAAATAGAGCCAGCATCCAGACCGGGGGCTTTGCACCAAGATTCCAGAGACGTTCTTTTTCTAATTTTCTTACTACAAGCAGCAGCATGGAAAAGATCCACAATACCTGTATGTACCATAAAACGCCAATTCCGGACACCGCCATGATCCCATATAAAACAGGAAACGGAACTGCAGGCAAGGGGTCAAATGCCCCACCGATCCTCATATTATAGTATCCCAGGATCCACTGGAAAACAAACAGTCCCACAGTGGAAGGAACCAGCAGCTTACGTGTTCTGGATCGGACAAATTCCCTGGTATTATGTGTTTCCAGGCAGTACCTGGCACTCATCCCGGATATTACAAATAAAAGAGCCATGAACCAGGGATACACCAGATATTGGAAGGCATCCTGATACTGAAGTTTCTGGAAAGGTCCGATCACACCATAAGGCTGAACACCATTAAACATATAGATTACATGATATACAACAACGATAAAGACTGTGATCCAGCGGATATTATCCATAAACGGTCTTCTTTTTGCCTTCACATCTGTTTTTATCTCCATACTTTTCTCACCTTTGCTCTCATTTTTAACACATTTTACCATAAAAGAAGCTGGTACGCGACCAACTCCTTTTAACATTTTCTGGCAAATTTTGTTAAATATCGTTGCCAGAAATTTCATTTGGCTTGTAACTAATAGGCAAGCAACTGAAAATATGCTTGAATTTCTAAAACATCTGTCCTGGTAGTTTTTCCTTTTTCTTATACGGAAACTTCTGATCAAATACTTCAGCTTCCTTTTCATTCACCAGATATCCGGCAGGGGTGGCATATTCTCCTGTTATTCCATCCAGATATCCGGGTATCAGTTCTTTACATAGGAAAAAGGAAGTATCTGCACTTTCTTCCAAGCCATGATAACGGATTCCAAATTCACTGGCCTGTTTAAATCCGCTTTTTCCATAAAAGTCTATATTTCCCTCAAAACACAATGCTCCACATCCAAGTTCTTTCGCTTTTTCTAAAGAATAATCCAACAAAATCTTTCCATATCCCTTTCTTTTCAGTTCCGGTGTGATACAGATCGGTCCCATTGTCATAATCGGGATACTTCTGCCATCATCGGCTGCAATCTCTGCATGCATAAACATATTCTGACCAATCAGCTTTCCATCCAGGGTCATAACAAAATCCAGTTCCGGAATGAAGGCCGGATCATTTCGAAGCTGATGAATCACATAATGTTCCAGGCATCCAGGCCGGTACACATTCCAGAAGCTCTCCCTTACCAGATTTTCGACATCCCGGTATTCTGTTTCTTTTTCTAATCGAATGATCATGTTTTTCTTCATATTACCTACTCGCTTTTCTTATATCTTTGAGCCACATGGTTCAAAAAGAATTTGGGAAAAATACCGGATTTTGTCATCCGTTCCCCAACAGGCCATTCCAACTGCATCTGCCATTTTCTGTGCATCCACACAATACGCAGACATACAGGAATAATGCTTGTAAGGACCTGCACTCATAATTAAAATATCCTCATTTCCAGAGTCCACCATTTGCAGTGCCAGTTTCTCTGTAAGTTTATTATGGGACAATTTTGCCTTCTTATAATCCGTATCTTTATCCTGGATTGTCTGAAGAACAAGGGTTTTTTGATATTTCAAAGCTTCCTGCATCATTTCTTTCACAGTTCCGCTCTTTGGCGGGCACGCAGGATTTACATTGTAACAACCACACCTGTTTTCCTCACAGAATTTCCGGTATTCTGGTTTAAATACAAGGTCTCTGGTGTTCATTATCGCAGCATCTGAGAAGCCAAGAAGCTTGGCTGTTTCCATATAATTCATTCTAATTTTCTCCAATTAATTCTTCTTATATTTGATCTGTTTCATCAGTTCTTCTACCTCTTCTCTGGCATTCAGAAACAATTCTGCCAGACGGGGATCAAAATCTGTACCAATTCCATTTTTTATAATAGAAAAGCTTTCATCCAGTGACATTGCCTCCCGGTAGCATCTTTTCTGGGAAACTGCGTCAAACACATCCGCAATCGCCATGATCCTGGCGTGAAGAGGAATCTGTTCCCCCACCAGTCCATCCGGATATCCATTCCCATTATATTTTTCGTGATGGAATCTTGCCACTTCGTAAGCAATCTGACGGAATTCCTTATCATCCAGGTTATAGAAAGTATGTAAAATAATATCGCCGCCTGTTGCAGCATGTTCTTTCATGATTCTATACTCTTCATCTGTAAGTTTTCCTGGCTTTTGCAGGATATTGTCAGGCGTAGCAATCTTGCCAATGTCATGTAAAGGTGCTGCGTTGCTTACATTTATCATATAGTCTCTATTCAGAATATCCTGGTAATGTTTATCTTTTTTCATTTTTTCCAATATCAGATTTACATAAGCCCTGGTACGCTTAATATGACCGCCTGTATTGTTGTCCCTGCTTTCAATCATGGTAGCAAAACCATCCAGCATTTCTTCATTATGCAGGGTCAGTTTTCTGATAAACGGATTTTCAAAATCCAGATAAATTACAAGCAATAAAACCATTGGAAAAATAGAGGTAAGCAGTACCTCTGGAAAGCGGATCTGAACAGCAAGTATCACTCCGGCAATCAAAATAAAGGACAGGGTGCTGATTACTTTTTCCTTCGGCAGAAAACGGTGCCTGGTGAAAACCAGAAATAGAATCGTGCCATAATACAGCACTACTGTCCCATAACATACATATACCGAAAATCCCATGGAATACCAGGTTGTTACGCCTTGGATATAATCCAGTTCCCCGATTCCGGCAATGATCAGCAATAAAGAAACAGCTCCCGGCAATTCAAGAAGCAGACGGTCTTTTTTCGAAGCTTTATGAAATCCGATCAGCTGGTCATACATATATTCTGATGTAATAATAATGGTGAGATCCATCCAGATAAAAAAGAACAAATGCGCCAGTCTGTTCAGATATCCAGGCACAATGTCCAGATGATTTACAGTCCAGGCGGTAAGTCTATCAAAAAATACCGCAAATGGAGCTGTCAGCATTAGCAGTTCAAACTGCCGGTTATAAGAAAAATGTTCTCTTCTTGATTCCCTCAGATAAGTGATTTCAATAAACAGAATGACTAAAAAACATCCCAGTTGTAATTTAATAGACTGCATTTTTATCTTTTCCCCTTGTTATTTCGTAGCTTGCCCTGCGCCATCTAAAGCAGCAAACACACAGTAGCTGCAAGTAAAGCAACAACGATTATGATGCTTGTTTCAACACCATAAGCTCCTCCGTTGCTCTCATTTCATTTTATTTCGTACCACTTTGTAGCGCAATCGAAGATAAGAATTTTCCAGTGGCGTACAACTTTCCAGCTTCGGAATACCAAGTTTTCTCAGATCTTCTTCCGTTTTTAAAGAATTTCCGTCAATCAAGGTAGGGGTATCCCTGCCGCCAGACTGGATTGTTAATTTCTCACAGCCTTCCTTTTCTGCCAGATATCATTTTCTATTTCAAATAATATTCTATACCCAGAAAGCGAACTTCAATAGACCCATTTTATATGGGATTGTGTCATTTTTATAGGAAATTATGTTTGATGCAATTTTACAAATATTTAACTTTTTTCCTATATTGTAAACCAGTTTCCACAGTGATAAAATAATAACGATTTTGTAACCCATTTACCTATCAAACAAAAGAAAGAATGATCACTATGGCTGGAAAAATCAGAATCCGTTCCGTAAGCAACTGGAACATTGTAACTACCGTTATACTCGCTGTTTTGTGTGTTTCCATTTCTGTATTTGGCTTTACGCAGTACTCTGTTCTGCGCTCCGCCATGCAGGATTACATCTCCTGTGAAAATGCCGCCCATGAATTACAAAATGGCTCCGACATCTTAACAAAGCAAGTACGTCTTGCTGCTGGAACTGGGGATTCTAAATACATTGATGCCTATTTCCAGGAGGCCAATATAACAAAAAGCAGGGAAAAAGCGCTGGAAGATCTTTCCGCCCTGGAGAACAGTTCTGAAGCTGTTGAGGAGCTTAAGAAAGCCATGGAAGCTTCTGTAGACCTGATGCAGACCGAATTCTACTCCATGCGTCTTGTAGAAGAAAGCATTGAAAGTGATCCATCCGCCTGGCCACAGGAATTACAGACAGTCGAATTATCGGAAAATGATGCCTCTCTTTCTTCATCAGATAAATTAAATAAAGCCCAGCAGATGGTGATCAGCCTTGAGTATGAAGAAGCCAAGGATCTCATTTCCGGAGACGTAAATGCCGCAATTGATTCTCTGACACAGATTATCAATAACCGCCAGAACCATGCTGCAAATGTTTTTACAAAAGTATTTGTTTTAATCATTATCTGTGTCCTTGTTTTTTCTGCTATGATGCTTTTGGTCTGTCTTCTTATGCGGTACTGGATTGTCCGTCCTTTGATGACATACAACACTGCGATCCAGCGCGATGTGCCACTTGTTGTCCGTGGTGCAAATGAACTTCAGGTTCTCGCGCAGACATACAACAGGCTATACGAGGAAAATGAAGAACGTCAGAAACTGATCCAGCACCAGGCGGAACATGACCCTCTGACGGATCTTTTGAACCGAGGTTCTTTTGACCGTATTTTAAACTTATATGAACAGGAACAGAATTCTTTTGCCCTGATCCTTGTGGACGTAGACACCTTTAAGAGCGTAAATGATACATACGGACATGCAGTCGGTGACGTGATATTAAAAAATGGTGTGGTATAAAAAAGTTGACATCTTATTCTCAAGGATTTCATGATAGAATCAAGAGAATAAGGAGGTACTCAAAATGGCACGTAAATATGACCATGAATACAAAGTAC